>JAZQOJ010000074.1:0-15388 GCA_045627805.1 Bacteroidales bacterium | reverse complement strand
GTGCAGACGGGCAGCATCGACCAATTCTTTTACTATCACGCGTCGCATTTTGGCGGTGCGCGCCACACGCACACTTCCTACCAGAGTATGTACTGCGTGGTGGCTTGGTGTGCCGCGGTTGATTTTCTATTGCGGAAAAATTGGCCACAGCGCTGGCTTTCTGCTCTTTTGTGGGCCACCGTGCTGTTAATGCCTTGTGAAATTGTTCTTCTCGAATCGAAGGCGGGGATTTTGGTTCTGATTATAACAACTTTAATCACAGCAATTTATGCGATTAATTATCGTCAACGAAGAATCGGTTTGACGTTGTGCGCTCTTGCGTCGTTGGCACTTTTGGTTGCGGCGGGCGTCTGGGTCGGTTCGAAAGACATCAGTTTCACCGGGCGTCTCACCAATTCCGTCAAGGAGTTGCGCAGCGCGGATTCAAGCAATCCTTCCAAGAGCACGCAGCAGCGGGTGGCCGTTTGGAAGACCGCCAGTGAGTTGGCAATGAGGGAGTTGCCGCTGGGAACGGGAACGGGGGCTGCCAACGATTATCTTTGCGCTGCCTATCAGCAAAAGGGCTATACTCACATTTTACAACGTCAGTACAATTGCCACAATCAGTTCCTTCAATCGCTTCTTTCACAGGGAGTTATTGGAATTTCCTCACTCTTGTTCTTTCTCGGTTTTTGTGGCTATTATGCTTTTCGTAAAAGAAATTTCCTATTGGGGATGTTCACCCTCATCATATCGCTGAATATGCTGGTGGAGTCGATGCTGGAGGCCCGCGCGGGAAGCAATTTTATTCCCCTGATGGCGGCCTTGCTTATTTTGCTGGCTTTGGAAAATTGTCGGTCTGCACAAAGTGATACGCTCCGTTCTCAAAATAGATGAAATGCGCCGACATTTCGGGATGTTTTTTCAGAATGTTTTTTGCCTCCTCAATTCCGGTCACCATAAAGGCGGTGGCGTAGGCATCGGCGGTGGCGCAGTCGTTGGCGATGACAGTTGCGCTCAAAAGATTGGATGTGCGGCTTGTCCCGGTGCGCGGATCCGTGATGTGCTGAATGCGCATTCCGTTGATTTCCTTGTAGTTGCGATAATTTCCGCTTGTCGCGACACTCTTTCCTTCTAATTCAAAGATGTAGTCGGATTCGATAACGCCATCGCGGGTTTCCGTAGGAATCTGGATCCCCACGTTCCAGCGCTTGCCGCCTGGTTTCGTGCCGCTTGCCCTCACTTCACCGCCCACATCCACCAGAAAGTCCGAGTATCCCTTTCCCTGTAGGAATATGGCGATCTTATCGACGGCATATCCTTTTGCTATCGCATTGAAATTCAGTTGGATGCGAGGGTCTTTTTTGTTAACTTCGCCCTTCTCGTTGATGAAGACTTTCTCGTAACCAACGAATTGCAGCACCGAGTCAATCTCCTGCTGTGTGACGGCGTGCTCGGTTTCGTTTCCGAAGCCCCACAAATTGACAAGTGGTCCCACGGTGATGTCGAAAGCGCCGCCCGTTTGATGGCTCACTTGGGTTGACAGTTTTGCCAGATGGGTGAAGACGGCTTGCGCGCCCACCGCCTCATTACGATTGAATCGGGAAACGATTGAGGTGCTGTCGAAAATGGAAAAGATGTCGCAGACATTCTGGAAGATGGAATCCACCTGAGAAGGGAGGGTGGGGTCATCGTTCCCGACGTAAGTGATTCGGTAATAGGTTCCTAATGCGTTTCCGGTAAAAATGTTCGGGGTTTTCTGCGAACAGGATGTGAACAACAGGATTCCGATGATGGCGAGAAGGCGATGCCGGCTTTTCATATTGTGGATTATAAAACAAATGTTAGAGACGCAGTGGATCACGCCTCTAACATAAATGTTACGATTCTGTTTCGGGTGTTGATGTCGCCCTATTTTTTTGCGTTTCCTTGATTGGCTACGGCCTCCATCAGTTTTTTCACGGTCTCTTCGTCAGCGAGGAAGTAGTCTTTCAGGAGCTGCATATTGTCGTCGAATTCAAAGACGTAGGGGATTCCGGTGGGGAGGTTGAGCCCGATGATGTCTTCGTCGGAGATGTTCTTGAGCACCTTGATGATGCCACGGAGACTGTTTCCGTGAGCAGCGATGATGATGTCGCCGGAAGCGTTAGCTACTCTGGGGCGGATCACGTTTTCCCAATAGGGAATGATGCGGGCGATGGTGTCGCAGAGTGCTTCGGTGTGCGGTTTCGCCATCGGGTCGTCGATGTTTTTGTAGCGCGGGTCGAGCGCGGGATTGCGGTCGTCGTCGTCGGCCAGGCTTTCCGGGCGGATGTCGTAGCTGCGGCGCCACATCTTGGTTTTTTCGGGACCGTACTTCTCGGTCATCTCGGCTTTGTTGAAACCTTGGAGGGCTCCGTAGTGTTTTTCATTCAGGCGCCAACTCTTTTCAACGGGGATCCACAGTTGGTCCATATTTTCAAGAACGAGGTTCAGGGTCTTGATGGCGCGTTTCAAGAATGAAGTGTATGCGTATTCGAAGCAGAAGCCCGCCTCTTTCAGCGACTTTCCGGCTTCGGCTGCTTCTTGCAGTCCTTTTTCTGATAAGTCAACGTCGGTCCAGCCGGTAAAGAGGTTGGCCTTGTTCCATTCGCTTTCGCCGTGGCGAATCAATACTAATCTGTGCATATTGTTGATTTTTGGTGGTTAAATTCGGTTGTTTTTTGGGAAAATGACGGTCGGCTTGAAGCGTTTTGCCTCTTCGAAATCCATTGAGCAGTAGGAAATGATGACCACGATGTCGCCCACGCACACTTTGCGGGCGGCGGGCCCGTTGAGGCAGATCACGCCGGAATCCTTGCGTCCCTTGATGACGTAGGTCTCAAAGCGCTCACCGTTGTTGATGTCCAGGACCTGAACTTTCTCGTTTTCAATCAGGTTGGCAGCATCCATCATCGCCTCGTCAATCGTAATGCTGCCCACGTAGTTGAGATTGGCTTCCGTAACGGCCACCTGATGGATTTTCGATTTTAAAATTTCAATCTGCATTATATAATATATGTAAAGGTAGTTTTATTTGTATCGGATGTTGTCGATGAGGCGCACATCGTCGGCCCAGACTGTGATGCAGCCGACAACGGAGTCGGAGTCGGCGAGGTCGCTGACGGGCTGCAGGGTCTCGCCGTCCACGATTTCGTAATATTCGAGCTTGAAGATGTCGATTTTGGCGATTTCGTCGGCCACGAACTGCTTGATTTCGCTAACGCGGGTGGTGTCCAGCTTCAGCGATTCCTTCAGGATGCGGTAGATGTTGGCGGCGGTGTTGCGCGACGATTCTGAGAGCCGTTTGTTGCGGGAGCTCAGCGCCAGCCCGCTCGGCTCGCGCACGATGGGGCAGGGCACTATCTGTATGTTGAGGTGGCACTGCTTTACCAAACTCTTGATGATGGCTACTTGCTGGAAGTCCTTTTCCCCGAAGTATGCGCGGGTGGGCTGCACCCAGTCGAAGAGCCGCTTCACGATGATGCCGACGCCGTTGAAATGGCCGGGACGCATAGGTCCTTCCATCACGTTCTCGAGCTGTCCGAAGTCGTACTTCTCGGTTGCGGGAACGCGGTAAACCTCCTCCACTGAGGGGGCGAACGCGAAATCGACCACTTCCTTGATCAGTTCCACGTCGGCCTCAAGGGTGCGCGGGTATTTCTCCAGATCTTCCTGGTTGTTGAATTGCGTGGGGTTCACGAAGATGGAACACACCACCACATCGTTTTCGCGGCGAGCGCGCTGCATCAGTGACAGGTGGCCTGCGTGAAGGGCGCCCATCGTGGGCACAAAACCGATGGTTTTACCCTCTTTCCGCACCCGACTCATCGCCGCTTGTAACTCTTCTGTCGTTTTAATCAGCAACATTGTTTCTTTTATTATATATACATAATTAATTATCAGATTCTTATGAAGAATCCTCGCCTTTGTTTCAAGTCAGCAAATTTACAAAACAATTTAGAACAATTCGCAATCTTGCAAAAAAAATGGTGATTTGAGATTTTGGCCGGGCGCTGGTCAAGGGAGGAACAAAAAAATCTGAAAAAAATAATTGGGGGGCGTTGCTATTTGAAAATAATTTTGTAATTTTGCCGCCCGAAAAATCCGATTATTATCTTGCTGTTAGAAAGATAAAAAGAGTTAGAAATCGAGTCCGTATGGGTGAACGTGCGGCTCAAAAAAAGAAAAAAAAAGAATGAACACATTAAGCTACAAAACGATTTCGGCTAATGAGAAAATCGTGAAGAAAGAATGGGTCGTGATCGACGCTGAGAACGCAGTCGTTGGCCGCCTTTCCACCGTTATCGCTCGCATCTTGCGCGGCAAAACCAAAACCTGTTACACCCCTCACTTCGATTGCGGCGACAACGTCATCGTCATCAATGCTGAGAAGGTCCGTTTCACCGGCAAGAAGTTGACCGACAAGATCTACACCCGTCACACCGGTTATCCTGGCGGACAGCGCTTCAGAACTCCCCGCGAGGTCCTCAAGCTCAACCCCAGAGGCATCATCGAACACGCTGTCAGAGGTATGCTCCCGAAGAACAGACTCGGAGACGAACTGTTCCGCAACCTTTACGTTTACGCTGGCCCCAACCATCCGCACGAAGGTCAACAACCCAAATTAATCGACATTAACGAAATCAAATAAGAGAAATGGAAGTCACGAATACAATCGGAAGAAGAAAAACCGCGGTCGCACGTATCTATATGACCAAAGGTACCGGTAACATTACCATCAACAAACGCGATTACAAAGAATATTTCCCGCTCGGCACTCTCCAGTATGTGGTCACCCAGCCCCTGCAGATTACCGAACTCGAAGGCCAATACGACATCAAGGTCAACCTCGATGGCGGCGGTATGACTGGCCAGGCCGAAGCTCTCCGTCTCGCCATCTCAAGAGCCATCGTAGAACTTTTCCCGGACCTCCGCCCGGCACTCAAGTCAAAAGGCCTCTTGAAGCGCGACCCGCGTATGGTTGAACGTAAGAAACCCGGCCAGCCCAAAGCTCGTAAGAGATTCCAGTTCAGCAAACGTTAATCCATCTCTTACTTATTACAGAATTTTAAGTTTAGTATCGAAATTGCTGAGACTTCAGCACGAACTACTCAGCAATTGATTATTAAGAAAGTAAACAATAAAAACAATGGCACAAGTTACATTTGAGCAATTATTAGAAGCAGGTTGTCATTTCGGACACCTCAAGAGAAAATGGGATCCTAAGATGGCTCCTTACATCTTTATGGAGAAAAACGGTATTCACATTATCGACCTCCACACGACGGCTGAAAAGCTGGAAGAAGCTTGCAACGCAGCACGCAATATGGCGCGCACCGGCCGCAAGATCCTCTTCGTGGCTACCAAAAAACAGGCGAAGGACACCGTTGCCGAACTCGTAAAGGAAGTCGGTATGCCTTACGTTACCGAACGTTGGCCTGGCGGTATGCTCACCAACTTCACCACCATCCGCAAAGCCGTCAAGAAGATGTCCGACCTCGACAAGTTGATGACGGGTCCTCAGTTCGACAAGATCTCAAAACGCGAGAAACTGCAGATCCAGCGCGAAAGAGCCAAACTCGAAAAGAACCTCGGCTCCATCGCTGATTTGAACAGACTTCCTTCTGCTGTTTTCATCGTTGACATCCTGAAAGAACACATCGCAGTTGCCGAAGCTCACAGATTGAACATCCCCACCTTCGCAATCGTCGACACCAATTCCAACCCCAACCTCGTTGACTTCCCCATCCCCGCTAACGACGACGCTTCAAAGTCAATCTCCGTCATCGTGAAGGCCATCTGCGACGCCATCGCTGAAGGTAACGCTGAACGCCTCGCTAACAAGGACGCTGTCGTTGAAGAAGAGGAAAACATCGACGTTGAAAACGTGGAAACCGAAAACAACGAAGGCGAAGACACCGAGGACGGTCACCGCAGAAAAAGAATCGGTGCTAAGAAAGGCATCAAGGCCGGTAGCACCAAGAAAAACTAATTGTTAAACTTATTCATTAAAAATATTATGGAAGTTAAAATCACTGCTGCTCAAGTCAATGAACTGAGAAAAGCCACTGGCGTTGGTATGATGGACTGCAAGCACGCCCTCGTGGAAGCAGAAGGCGATTTCGATAAAGCTATCGATATCCTTCGTAAGAAAGGTCAGAAAGTCGCTGCAAAACGCGCTGACCGTACCGCCGATCAGGGCCGCGTCATCGCAAAGGTCAACGCCGACCACACCAAGGCATATATCCTCGTTCTGAGCTGCGAGACCGATTTCGTTGGCAAGAATGAAGAGTTCGTCGCTCTTAGCGAAACCTTCATCAACACCGCTATGGAAAACAACATCGCCACCCGTGACGAACTGTTGAACTTCTCCATCAACGGACGTACCGTCAGCGAATTGATCCTTGATATGACGGGCAAGACCGGCGAGAAAATCGAGCTCCCCGCTTACAACGTGCTCGAAGCCGCTCACGTTACCGCTTACAACCACCTTGGCAACCGTCTGGGCTGTATCGCCGCCTTCAACCTCGCTGGCGAAGACGAAACCGCTCACGAAGTTGCGCTCCAGATCGCTTCAATGAACCCGATGGCACTTAGCGCCGACAGCATCTCCGATGAAGTCAAGGCACGCGAACTCGCCGTCAGCATTGAAAAGACCAAGGCCGAAGAAGTTGAAAAGGCAGTCGAGGCCGCTATCCGCAAGGCCGGCATCAACCCCGCTCACGTTGACTCTGACGACCACATCGAAAGCAACACCGCTAAGGGTTGGCTCACTCCTGAGCAGGCACAGTTGGCTCGCGAAATCAAGAAGACCGTCGCTGAAGAAGCAATGGCTAACCTTGAAAAACAAGCCAAGAAAATCGAAATGATTTCTCAGGGCCGTCTTCAGAAATTCTTCAAAGAAAACACCTTGCTCGCACAACCTTACTACTGCGACAACAAGATGAGCGTTGAACAATTTATGAAGGCCGCTAACGCGAATCTTACTTGCACGGGCTTCTTCCGCTGCCAATTGGGCGAATAAGTTCTGCTGCAATTCCCTAAAACCGCACCTCAAAGTGCGGTTTTTTTTTGCTTTTTTTCGTATCTTTGCAGCATAAATTTGGCAACTATGGCAGAAGACTTGCACCTCGTTTCCGACCTCGCCCTGATCCTGATCTCAGCTGGCGTTGTGACCATCATTTTCAAATTGTTGAAGCAGCCACTGGTACTCGGTTATATCGTGGCAGGTTTCCTCGTGGGACCGAATTTCAACCTTTTCCCTACCGTGATAGAACAGGAGACGGTCTCTCAGTGGTCGGAGTTGGGTATCATCTTCCTGCTTTTCGCTTTGGGGCTTGAATTCAGTTTTAAGAAACTGTTCAAGGTGGGACCGACCGCTATAGTCGCTTCCATAGCCGAAATCCTCATTATGTTCTGCGTCGGATTCATATCGGGCTATCTGCTCGACTGGACCACGATGGAGAGCATTTTCCTCGGGGGTATGCTCGCGATGTCTTCTACCACCATCATTATCAAGGCCTTTGACGATATGGACCTGAAAAGGGAAAAGTTCGCCGACATCACGATGGTGATCCTGATTATTCAGGACATCGTCGCCATTTTGATGATGGTGCTGCTTTCCACGGCCGCTGTCAGCAAGAGTGTTGATGGACTGGATATGCTGTCCTGTATCTTGAAATTGGTGTTTTTTATGGTGCTCTGGTTCGTGGTGGGCATCTCGGTCATTCCTACCTTTTTCAGGAAGGCGAAAAACTACATTAACCACGAGACCCTGCTCATCTTCTCCATCGGACTTTGCTTTGGAATGGTCATCTTTGCCAATGCGGTCGGCTTCTCTTCGGCGCTTGGCGCTTTCGTGATGGGTTCCATACTTTCCGAAACCGTGGAGGCCGAGCATATAGAGCGCTTGTTCAAAAGTGTGAAGGACCTGTTCGGCGCCATCTTTTTCGTCTCCGTCGGTATGATGGTTGACCCGCACATCTTGGGCGAGTATTGGGGCACGATTCTCGTCCTCACGTTGATTGTTCTGGCTGTCAAGGCGATTGTGTCGTCTTTCAGCGTGCTGATTGCGGGTGAGAACTTGCAGACCTCTATGCAAGTGGGCTTCAGTCTGGCGCAAATCGGTGAGTTCGCTTTTATCATCGCTTCGCTCGGCGTGTCGCTCAACGTGATGAATCCCGTTATCTATCCGATCATAGTGGCGGTGGCCGTCATATCCACGTTCACCACGCCCTACTGTATCCGATTGGCGCAGCCCGCTTATCGTTATCTTGACCGCAAATTGCCTTCCCGTACGAAGGAATTGTTGAACAACTACAATCTGATGGGGAATGGAACCCGTTCTGATAAGGGCTGGAAAATGGTGATTGCGACGTCTCTGCCGCGTACCCTCGTGTTGGGAGTTTGCGCTGCCTCGGTCGTAATCGCATCGTTTAAGTTCCTGTCACCCTTTATGTTGTCGAAGCTCACCCCAATGCTTTCCGTCAAAGTGGTGAATCTTATCAACTGCATCATCACGCTGCTTGTTCTGGCTCCTTTCCTGTTGGGCCTCGTACGTCACAGCAGCCGCACACAGGCCATCTATTCTCGGCTGTGGCAGCAGAGCAAGGGAAGCCGTATCGCTATTGTCGGCTGGACGCTTCTGCGCATTTTCGGCTCCTGCGTTTTCGTAATCCTTGTGTTATCAAAGTATTTCAAATTCACCTTCTGGGTGCTTATCCTTATCGCCGTGGCGCTCGTGATGTTCATTTCCTTCTCGCGCCGTACCTTGAAGCGTTATGTGAAAATCGAGGCGAATTTTATGAACAATCTGAATGCGAAGGAGATTGTGCAGGCGCAGGAAAAAGAGGATGAATGATTTTATTTTCGGAATTATCCCCTTTCATCTTGTAAATGCCACAATGATGGGAGCGAGATGTTCGCATAATGGAAATTATGAGACGTGGAAACGGTTAACGTCGGTTAAACGGTTAATTGGCTTAATTGTTGAGAAACGAGAACGATGAGAACTGACGAATGAGGTTTTGGATTCCGTCTGAACAGTGGAATGGATAAGTTCCGCCTTCGGCGTGATAGAGGAAATGCGCAGGAAATTTCGAGGAAATGATCAGGAAATTTTTCTTTTCCTTGCTGTCTGAGGAAAACTGCCGTACAGCTACGCGGTAGGTTTCCTGAAAAATGTGTTCCGGGCGCTCAATCATTGTTTTCCACAATGAAGTTGTTGCGTCGCAGTCACATCCGGGAAGGATGTGACATCTATAACCCCACATAAGGACGAAGTCCGCGATGTGGGGTGAGCGAGCGTGTGCCAACACCCGGCATCTCGGAGAGATGCGACTAAACGGTGTCGCACCTCTCCGAGGTGCCTTTTCCCAAAGTTCTGCTCCCTTCCCCAGATTGCGCTGCGCTTATCTGGGGTTATAGGAATCCAACCTCTCCGAGGTTGTTCTCGCTGCGAGACAAAATAATTTTCTTTTAAATAAGCCGCTTTCTTTTTCTCAAGAAAAAAAGAAAGAGGAATTGCTGTGAACTGACAGTTCGGGATTTGCGATGTGTTGAGCGGTAATTCCGCAGTGCGGATAATTCCCATTATCGGAAGATTCTAAAATTTTCAGCGTACAAATCAACAAGACTAAAAGGGATAATTCTGATTTTTTTTGAGGAAGATGGACTTTGTAGTTGAAATTTTATGTAAATTTGCAGAAAATTTTGAGTGGAATCGCTTGAAGCTTTGACCGATTCATTGTGCTCTTCGGTAGGTTCACTTACCAATCCTCTCCGCATTCAACATATACTTGAATCCGTTCAGAAAGTAAAACTTTCAAACGATACCATCGCAAATTATATTACCTATCTTGAAGATTCGTTTCTCTTTGAGGGAGCAAAACGCTACAATATAAAAGGACACAAATATTATGAATCTATCAAGAAATATTATGCCGTTGATGTTGGGCTCCGTAATGCAAAGTTGAATTTCCGTCAGCAAGAAATCACGCACATTATGGAAAACGTAATCTACAACGAACTCCGTATTCGTGGCTATCTTGTTGATGTTGGTGTGGTTGAAACACGTGTTTATCACAACGGAAAATCGGAATATGTTCTCCACGAGGTTGATTTATAGCTACCAATGGGATGAACAAATATTACATACAGTCGGCCTTTTCATTGCCAGACGAAGAAAAAATGAGCCAAGAGCTGGTCCCTTTAAGAAAGATTGACGATTCGTTTAAAAAAATAGTCATTGTTGGAGATGACATTGCCACATACGTAAATGACGAAGGGATTGTATTTATGGGATTGTTCCAATTTTTGAAAAACGAGAAAGTAGTCAGTTAACTTTATTCCCCGCAATCCCGCCTCTCTCCCTCGCCAACGCCAACACCGAAATCAACCGCGCCACTGTCAACCGGCTCCGCACCGAAAGTGGCGACTTCTGCGAGTTGCTGAAACGCATCTCCGAAGACTGTAAACCCGGCAAAGGGGACAATGCGATGAGGTTAAAACTCCGGAGGAGATGGAAATGTTTGTGGAGAGCAAGGAGATAAGGTGAAAAAATAGTACCTTTGCACTTCATTTCAAATTAACGAACCATGGAAGAGAATAAAGAGATTTCGACATTGAAGAAAGATGTGCAAGCCATCAAGACAGCCATACTTAAAAGCCAGCATACTGTGGCACGAGAGGCCAATCGGGAACTGCTGTCGCTGTACTACGGCATCGGACACTATGTTTCGGAACGGACTCGCAAAGGCGCTTGGGGAACTGGCGCCATCAACTATATCAGTCAACAGTTGCAGAAAGAGTTGCCGGGACTGAGGGGATTTTCGGCTTCTGCTATAAAACGTATGCGTACATTCTATGAAGAATGGTCTGCTGCTGTAAATCGCCCACTGCCGGGGGGCGATTTATTAAATAATGATGATGTAGTTGATATTCAATGTCTTATAATTCGTCCACTGGTAGTGGGCGAATTGGATTGGGGTGAATTCTTGTCCCTCAGTTTCACCCATCATAGCGAAATACTGGCCAAAACCAATACTTTAGATGAACGCATTTTTTACATTCGCAAAGCCGCAGAGAATCAATGGAGCAAAGACCGCCTGATTGAAGAACTCAAAGCCGACCTGTTTCATCATCAAACATTGATGCCCAACAACTTCAATCAAACTATCCCCGACAAAGTCTCTGCTCTGAAAGCCATCGAGATGTTCAAAGACAATTATCTTTTGGACTTTGTCAATATGGAGGAACTTGATGCCCACAGCAAGGAGGATGTTGATGAACGCATTGTGGAACAGCGAATCGTACAGCACGTCAAGGATTTCATTATGACCTTCGGCACCGATTTCACTTTTGTCGGCAACCAGTATCATCTGGAAAAATTTGGTATTGAGCAATTCCCTGATTTGTTGTTTTATAACCGGGAACTCGCCTCGCTTGTCTGTGTCGAGCTGAAGTTCGGTGATTTCAAGCCCGCATACCTCGGTCAGTTAAGTGCATACCTGAGAATCTTAGACAGCGAAGTGAAGAAGCCTTTTGAAAATCCAAGTATCGGCATCGTTCTCTGTAAAAGTGCGAACAAGGCATTTGTGGAATTCCTTATTCAGGGCTACGAAAATCCGATGGGAGTGGCAACCTACAAAACGAAAGAAGAAATACGCAAACTTCTTCCTTCCGAAGAACAATTGCAGCAATTATTGTCAGAAGAAGAGTAGAAGAAATAAACTTTAAGTATTGTATCCAAACCCACTTTCCTGGATATCATATTCCAAACATCAGAAACTGTATAAACGCCATTAACATAGAGTTTCCCCGCAATCCCGCCTCTCTCCCTCGCCAACGCCAACACCGAAATCAACCGCGCCACCCTCAACCGGCTCCGCACCGAAAGTGGCGACTTCGGCGAGTTGCTGAAACGCATTACCGAAGACTGCAAGCCCGGCAAAGTGAAATGTAAATCTGTCGTATAAACGTTTCTTACGACATTCTCCTTTTAACAATGTCGTAAGAAATGCCCGCGAATCACTGATATTGGGAATGAATGAGAGAAGCGCCCAAAACATATCAACCTAACGGATGAGGGTGACGTTCCCTTTCTTGAAATATTTCTTCTGTCCGAGGCAAACAACTTGCATATAATAGTCGTAAACGCCTGGCTCGCAGGGTTTTCCGCGGAAAGTTCCGTCCCAGCCCTTTTCAAGGTCGGTTGTGCTGAAAATAAGTTCCCCCCAGCGGTCGAAAAGCTCAAACACCACTTCCTTGATGACTTCGCCTCGCACATAAAGCACGTCGTTTTTCCCGTCACCATTGGGGGTGAAGGCATTGGGAACGAAAACGTAGGGCTCTTCGCAAATCACGTCTAAAACCTTGATGTCGATGGTGTCGGTTTTGGAGCAGCCGTATTCATCATAAACCGTTATTACAAAAGTGGTTGAGGAAGTTGGCGTGGCGGTTGTCGTAGTGGCGTTCGGTTTGTCGATTGCGTTGGCCGGGCTCCATTGATAGTGGAAATCGGGGCCCAAGTCGGTGACGTGAAGCGATACTGGCTCGCCCGCATACACCGTGTCGAGGTCACTCCACGCTTCAATGCTGTCGGTGAAGAGCGTTGAGTCGGTAAGCGTGATGCTCAAAGTGGCAGAGCAGTTGTGCAAGTCGGTGATTATCAGGTTGTAATCGCCAGCGCACAAATTTCCCAAAATGGGTGTCGTTGCTCCATTGTCCCATACATAATGATAGGGGAGGGTGCCGCCTTCCGGTAGGGCGGTGATGTTGCCGATGCAGATTTCGGAACAGGGCGGTGAAAAATGGCTTTCACCCAGAACCAGCTGCGGAGTTTCCATTATGGTGACGGTAGTGTCGATTCTGCAACCGTGCGCATCGGTTACGGTGATGCTGTATGTTCCTGGTTCCAAGTTGCTTATGTCGTTATCGGAATTTTCATTGTTGAGGAAATAGGTGTAGGGCGCAACGCCTCCGTCCACTGAAATGTGCAGGGCGGCATTGTTTTCTCCGTGGCAAAGCGGCGGTTGCGCGTAAACGTGCAGGAAGCGCAGCTCGGCCGTGTTTTCAACGGGAATGTAAAGGTGGTAATCGCAACCGTTTTCAACCGACAGGTGCGCGTGGTAGTTTCCCGCACAAAGTTGTACGGCGCTGTCGGCGTGCAGTGCCGCATCGTGTTGCCAATCAGTCTGATAATTGAATCCTCCGAAGCCGGTTTCGAGGTAGATGGCGCCATCGCACGCTCCAGCGCAACTGATGGGGCTGAGTTGATAATTGAAATCGAAATGGGAAGTGTCGTCAACTGGGAAGGTCCCGTTTGCAGCGCAATGATGTGCGTCTTCAACCAAAATGGTGTAGAATCCCGCGCATAATCCGCTGATAGAGAGCGAACTGTCGCCGTGCAGCCAAGTGTAGGTGTAGGGGGCCGTTCCGCCCACAATCCCTACTGTGAGCGCACCGTTGCACGGCTCCCCACAAAATGAATTGTGTGAGTTAATTAATTGAATGTCAATGGAATCTGGCTGCGTGATGGCGAATGTGTCAACACCTTTGCAGCCCGTGTTGTCGGTGATGAAAACAGTGTAATTTCCCGCTCCGATTTGGGTGAGGTCGGGCGTGTTGGCACCATTCGACCACTCATAATAGTAAGGCGCATCGCCTCCCGTCACATTGAGCGAAATTCGTCCGTCGTGGCCATTGAAGCACTGCACGTTGTCGATTTCGGCGTGCGTGTTGTACCGTTTGATGTGGACGGCAATGTCGGCGGTGGCCATACAGCCGTGCTCGTTGGTGACCGTTACAGCGTACGACGCATCTTCGGTGGGCGCAACGCAAGGCGAATCGCTGTTCTCGCCTGACAGGATTTCCGAAACGGGTGCCCATTGATAGGTGTAAGTGCCAGTTTCATCGGGAGTTATAGTCAGATGAACGCTGTCGCCATAGCAAACGGTGAAATGGTCGGGAGCGTTAAGCCCGAAGTTGGAAATCGTAACCGTCACGCTGTCAATGCTTTCGCAATAACTGCTCTCAATACGCAAAAAGTAGGTCGTGTTGACGGTAGGTGTCACGGTGACTTCGGGAGAGTGAATGTCGTTGTTGAGGATGTGACTGAACTGCGCGTTGTCCGACCAGAAGTAGGCGGTTCCAATGCCTTCGGAGGAGGCGGTCAGCGTGGCGGAGTGGCCCAGGCAGATGGTTTGGTCGGCCCCGGCATCGGCAGTGAGTTGTTCCACAATGACGTGTTGCGTGATGGTGTCCATACATACGCCGTCGGAAACGAAAAGCTGGTAGGTGGTTGAGGTTGACGGATTGGCTATCGGATTGGAAATGAATGGGTTGCTCAGGTCAGTCTGGGGCGTCCATTCGTAAGTCACGTTGGCGTTTCCGGATGGCGCGATTCCGATTTGCACGAAGTCGCCAAGGCAGGTGCCGGCATCGGTAAGGGTGGTGTTTGAATTCGAGAGCACGGTGATGTCGTGCGTTGTGGTGTCGGCGAAATTGCAGCTGCCCACATCCTGGGCCACTAACGTGATGGTGTAAGTTCCTGACTGAGTGAACGTGTGAACGGGATTCTCCAGGGTTGACGTGGTGCCGTCGCCGAAATCCCAGAAGAAGGAGGTGGAGTCGCTGATACGCTGCGATGTGTTGTTGCAGGCCAGTTGCACCGGGGCGCAAACGGTGTTGGGGATGTTGAATTCCGCGACAACTGCGGGCAGGTTGAAGTCGAACTTGATGACACCGATGTTGCAGTTGGTGCTGTTGTTCTGTTCCGACCAGGCCCCTTGTGTGGTCGGGAAATCGTCGTATCCGCCGCAGCCGGCACACACTGCCTGGTAAATCCTGCCTTTGTTGTCGAAACGGCTGGTGCCGCCGTCAACGTGCTCTCGGGCGAGCGGACTGCCAAAATAGGTGGCGTAAACCAGTTGCGAGGCGTCGTCGCTGATGCAAATGAAGTAGTAGTCGTTGTTGTCGGTGGTTGACTGGAATGCGTCGGCGGTGATGGGAAGGCCAGCCGTTCCGCCCAGGCCACCATTGGTGGTGGGACTTCCCCAGCCCGACATATAGATGTTGTTGCAGAGGTCAACGAGAAGTGCGGTGGGCGAAATGTCAAGTCCGCCGTGGCCAGTGCCGAACGCAGTTGACCAGATGACCGAGTCCAGGGTGGGGGTGAGCTTGGTGAGAAACTGACCTCCGTTGGGCACATACCAGTCGGCATTTGCAATCCAGGCCATTCCCGTCGCGTCTGTCTGTCCGAAAAGGTGTGGATTGTCGAACCGGTCGTTTTTCACGAGATAGGCCTGGTCGTAGCCGCTTTTACCGAGGTAGGTTGCTTGGAGCAGCTGGGTTCCGTTGGCGCTGACGTGCGCCACATAGCCATCGTTGG
>JAZQOJ010000073.1:0-2490 GCA_045627805.1 Bacteroidales bacterium | reverse complement strand
ACAGGCGTAAAGTGCCTCCATCACGCTCACTTGCAGGAATTCGTCCCAGATTTTCTTAGGCATAGTGGTTTTTTCGCAAGTAGCGAACACGCCTTTATCGCTTGTGCGGAGCTCATTTTTGTATGCGGCATCCATTTCGGCGACATATTTTTCAAATGCGGCTGCATTTTCTTTGGGGAGGGTCACAATTGCCCAGCCCTCGCGTGCGATGGCGTTGCGCAGGTTGCCCGCCTTGATGTCGGCGATGCGCACGTCGAATTCCTGATAGGCATTCCAAATAATGCGGTTGAGCAATTTCACGGCATTGCCGAGGTTCTTGTTGATGTCTTCTCCAGAGTGACCGCCCTGCAATCCGCCAATCATTACCTTGTAAGCCACTGAGTTGGCAGGGATTTCCTTTTCGTAAACGCAGTCGTAAGTGGCCACGGTGTCTTTGCCGCCGGCGCATCCGATGCAGAACTCGCCGAAGTCCTCGTCGTCGAGATTCAGCAGGATTTTGGCTTTCATAAAATCGCTCTTGAGGGCGCCGGCTCCTGTCAAGCCCGTCTCCTCGTCAACGGTGAAGAGGCATTCAATGGGGCCGTGTTCCAACTTCTCGTCGGCGATGACCGCGAGGGCGAGGGCCATTCCGATACCGTCGTCGGCACCGAGGGTCGTTCCTTTTGCTTTCATCCAGTCGCCATCAACGTACGCTTGAATGCCGTCGTTCTCAAAATCGAAATCGAGGTCGTTGTTCTTTTCGCAAACCATATCCATATGCGATTGGAAAACGATAGGCGTCACATTCTCTTTTCCAGGCGTGGCGGGCTTGCTCATCAGTACGTTGCCCACTTCGTCGCGCTTGGTCTCCACGCCAAGTTTCGCTCCCATTTGGAGCAACCATTCCACCATTTTGCCTTCCTTTTTTGAGGGACGCGGAACCTTATTTATTTCGCTAAAAAAATCAAAAACTGCTTTGGGTTCTAAATTTGCCATAACTATATATTTTAATATGAATAATTTTCAGATTGCAAAGGTACGATTATTTTCGGGGATATGCAAGTTGTGGAGAAATCTTTTATCGTTGCCACGAAACGGAAATCCTCGTTTCGCTCTAAAACACGCCCAGTTTCAGCAGCGAGTGCCATCCCATCCACACGGCGAAAGCGGCGAAAAGCAGTGCCCAGATGCACGAGGGAAGCTTCGTAAAATTTCTTAAATTGGTGGCATCGCCCGCCTGGTCGGAGTTGCGGAGCGAAAGCAGCAGCACCACCAATGCCGACCATACCGACTCAATCAGAATCATCAGCGTGTAAAACCAGGCCGCAATTTGTATATATAGGTCGTTCTTCCAATAATAAATCAACAGCGCATTCACACCTACGAAAATCAGGGTCCAAATTATGCCGTAAATATTTCTAATCCAAAGTATTAGCATAAAAATGAAAATAATTGAAAGCCCCGTCACGATCCACATTTCGTAGCTCACCGATAGCAGATAGGCGCAGGCATAGCCCACCAGTGCCGAAAACGGATAGCCCGCCAAACTCACCATTATGGCGGCAAAAGTGGAATTGGCTTTGGTGAGCGTTACTCCGGAAGTGTCATTGAAAATTTGAATTTTAAGCACTTGACCTTGCAAAACAAGGGCCAACAGTGCGTGTCCGAGTTCGTGAATCAGGGTGTTGATAATATTGAAAAACTTGCCCACAAACGGCACGCGCGGCAGTACGAAAGCCAGCACCAGCAGGTAGTAAAACAGATGAATGCCAAAAAGATGAAGATCTTGCATACGAGTTATTTTAGGGTGCAAAGTTACAAGTTTTTGATGTAAATTTGCCGCTATAAAACCACTTTTATGCTCATCATTTTCGATTTGGACGGAACGCTCCTCAATACATTGGAAGACCTTTGTGACACAGGTAATTACATCCTGCGCAAGCACGAACATCCCATCCATCCGCTGGAAGCGTACAAGCAGTTTGTGGGCAACGGAATGCGCAAACTGATAGAACGCGCGCTGCCGGAGAAATTCTGCAAAGACGATTACATTGAACAGCTTTTTAAAGAATTTTTAGAATATTACGAAATTCACAAGACCGACAAGACACACCCCTACGACGGGGTAGTGGAAACGCTGGAAACGCTTCAGGCGGCGGGAATTCAGTTGGCGGTGGCCTCCAACAAGGCGCATTCGGCAATGGCACCGCTGATGGCTCACTATTTCCCTACCGTCCGTTTTGTGGCTGCGTTGGGAAACAAACCTGGCGCAAAGCCCAAGCCGGCTCCTGATATCGTATTGGAAATTATGAAGATAGCTGAAGAAACGCCTGCTTCCACCCTCTATGTCGGCGACTCCGGGGTGGATATGCTGACCGCCCAAAATGCTGGGCTCAAAAAGGTGGGCGTGCTTTGGGGATTTCGCACTCGCGACGAACTGGTGCAAGCCGGTGCCGACTTTCTGATGCGGTCGCCCAGCGCCCCAGAATTCCTCCATTTCGCACAGCAACT
>JAZQOJ010000072.1:0-8130 GCA_045627805.1 Bacteroidales bacterium | reverse complement strand
CTCCGGCTTGACCTGCTGGACGGATTACTGACCGACAGAACCCGCATCGTAGCCGTCGGACACGTCTCCAACGCACTCGGAACCGTGAATCCCGTAAAGGAAATCATCGACCGCGCACACGGAAAAGGAATTCCCGTTATGATTGACGGCGCCCAAGGCGTGTCGCACCTCCCCGTTGACGTGCAAGAGCTTGACTGCGACTTCTACTGTTTCTCCGGACACAAGATGTTCGCCCCGATGGGAATCGGCGTGATGTACGGCAAGTCGCAGTGGCTCAACGAGATGCCTCCATATCAAGGCGGCGGCGAAATGATCAGGACCGTCACTTTCGCACATACCACCTACAACGAACTCCCCTTCAAGTTTGAAGCGGGAACGCCCTCCGTTGGGGATGTCATCGGGCTCAAAACCGCCATCGACTACATCGAAACGATTGGCGTTGAGCACATTGCGCAGCGCGAACAAGAACTTCTGACCTACGCCACCGAACAGCTGAAAAGCATCAGCGGACTGAGAATCTATGGCGAAGCATCTCACAAGTCAGCCATCATCTCATTCAACATCAGCAACTTGCATCCATTCGACGTAGGCACACTGATCGACCAGATGGGCATTGCGGTTCGCACGGGACACCACTGTGCGCAGCCCGTTATGGACCATTACCAGATTCCGGGCACGCTCCGCGCCTCCTTCGCTTTCTACAACACCCAAGAAGAAGTTGACCGCCTTGTTTCAGCGGTGAAAAAGGCGGTCGCGATGCTGCAATAGTGCCGTTTCCAAGACAATTTCATTCAATCGCCCGACTTTCGCAAGCCGTTTTTTGTTGCGCCGCTCAATCCCGTTTTTTCCACTCGCGCAACTCTTCCAAATAGCTGGCCGTCATGACACCCGACGGGAGCGCAATGATGGCCACCCCGAACAAGGAGGATACCATACTTATCACCCTTCCGAAATCCGACACAGGATAAATATCGCCGTAGCCGACCGTGGTAAGGGTGGTGGCAGCCCAGTAAATGGCATCAAAGAATGTGGCAAACACCACCGTTCCGTCTTCGGACACCCCCATCTCCACATTAAACATAATAAGAGCGGTCAGCAAGATATAGAATATCGAAATCCATAACACCATAAACAAGACCTGCTTCTCTTTTTTAAAAACACGAAGCAATATTTGAACGTGTTTGGAATAACGCAAAAACTTAAACACGCGAAGAATCTTCATCAATCTGGCGATTCTGAACATTTTGAAAACCTTCGCAAAAACGCCCAACGAAGGCAGAATGGACAACATATCCACAATTGCCATTAAGGTAAAAGGATATGCCACAAAAGCCAGCCACCTCCGCTTAAACCTCAAATGAAAGTCGGCCGTGCTCCATCTGAGCAGATAGTCAATAATGAATACCGTAACCGAAATCACATCGAACCATCTGAAGATTTCATATTGTTCCGCGAAAGCCAAGGGCACGATGCTGATGACAATCATTACAATCATTATCACATCATAAATGGCAGATAATTTATATCCACTCTGCTCCCCGCATTCTAATATCCTATAGATTTTTTCTCTCATTATAAATGACTGATTAAAGAAAGCAAATTCATAACGAACCAACTGTCGAACCCCTGCATAACAATTCTTTTCGTGGCGCCATCTTTGAGAATTTCGATGCCGTCGCTGTAAGGAGTTAGGCCGATGAGTTTCGAATAGGGAATCTTGACGGCTTTGGTCGGAGCCGAAAAGATAAGATTTTTGTTGGTCAGATAAAGGGAACCGACACCCAGGTTGTCCATATAACTATGTTCAACCGTGTGCCCTTTGAATTGTCCCGTGCGGTAATACACGCCCTTGCAAATACGCGTGCTCATTCCGTGACTTCCGCCCACATATTCCTTTTGGATTTTCTCTTGGTATAAAGTCACATTGTCGTAAGTCCAAATCAGCGATTCACCTTTGGTCAGTAAAATGGGCAATTGTATGGGTTGTGGCGGCATCACGCCATTTTGGAGATTGGATAGGATTTTCGCCTGAGCAATCTTCGTGATGTCGCTGTTCTGGTATGGGGCGGGCAGATTATTGGTCTGTATGCCGCAAGTGTTGGTGTAATTGTCTAACAGATTTTGTTCCTGCGGGGTGATGAGTCCGTCGCTCAAGAAATTGGTGGCCGCCTTGTTGAGCATGTACAGATAGGTTTCACGGGTGGCGACGGTGGAGAGCGGAAGTACGGAAGCGACTTTTGCAATCCGATTGTTCATTTGGTTGATGTCAATGACACCGGTGAAATAGTCGGCGATATGGCCCTTGACCAACTTCTGCGCGAAATGGGTGACGGACCCGTTCCGGTCAACAGCCGAATACGACAGGGCATTCAGGGAAACGAACTGGCTGACAATTTGCATCATACCGGGATTGTAGGGGCGATGGATTCTGTCGGTGTAGGCATCAATGGATTCCTGCGCGCATTTTTCGACATCCTGTGATGACAGAAAACAGTCGGCGATAATCCTTTGCGATTCCGCTTGATAGCTGCTGGCATTGGCGGGCGTTTGGAAGTAACTGTCCATTCTCTTTTTCAATGCAAGCATACCGGCAGAATGTTTCTGTTCGCATTCTTTGTGCGCTTTGGAAAATAAACTGGCTTTTAAACCGCAATATTTACAAGTACCCATTTTTTTACAATATTATATTAAGCCCATATTTTGGAAAATCGTTTTCAGTTCAACATATCGGTTTCAACCCTTCGTACGGCTGGATGGAAGTGCCGAACAGTCCGCAGCAATCTTCTCGCTTGCTGCAATTGTCACAGCATTCCGCATATTTGGCTTTCCAGTCGGAAATGCTTCTTTTGGCAAATTTCCAGCAGGACTCGGGCAAAAGACACAGCGGAAGGTTGTAAATGGCCGTGTCTATTCTCCAATCGTCCAAAATGCAAACAGCTTCCTGCAAGTAGGGAACGAATTTGTTGGGCTCAATCCAGACGGCAGAATGATTCTTGATGGTGAAGCCCGTTCTTTCCATTCCCATAAATGCCACCCAGGAAACGAAGGGAAGGTTTTTGAAAACAAATTCGGATATTTGTGGCAACCTATTGAAATTGAGCGCATTGACAACAATTCTCAACTCTATTTCTGTGCCAAGCATAGCCAGATTGTACAATCCGAGCAATGTCTCTTCATAGGCGTGTTTCGCGCCTGCAATCCTGTCGTGGTCTCCGGCATAATCTGAATGAAGCGGAATTCCAACGAAAAACTTGCCGGCGGCGGCCTCAACCACGCGGGCAGCATAATCCTTGTCTGCGAATTTGCGGCCGTTGCTGAGCAGTTGTATTGTCGTGTCCGGCAACGCGGCACGGATTTCGCGAAACAGTGTCACCAGCTTTTCTCCCAATAATGTCGGTTCACCACCGGTGATTCCCAATACGGGCAGGCCTTTCGGCGCCGTATGGATTTTCTGTAAGTTGCTCTCGTATAAGGCATCGATGTCGTCAACCTTTCGGGGTGGCTGGCAGCACATCAAACAGTGGTTGTTGCACTGTTCCGTTACAAACAACGCATTGTCATTAGAGTTGATGTCGAATGTGTCGTTCATAATAGCCATCTTTTAAATATGGGAAGCACTTCTTCCTTACGTTCAATCAATAAAGTTATCAGGTACTCGATGATGGCCTTGTTCTTCTTGCACAACATCGACGTCGGGCGGTGGCCGTAAGGGTCGCCCTGCGTGGAATAGTTTCTGACAGGGTCGGCACCACAGTAATTTCTCAGGGCGCAGTCGGAACAGCCCGCAAGCGTTTCGTTGGCCCATAACTGTGCTATGCGCTGCACTTTCGGTCCGTAAACGATGTCCTCATATTTGTCATTCACATTCCCGAGCCGGAAAGTGAAGTCGCCGTTTTCCGCAAGCATTCTTGATTCGTCGGAGGCGTAAACATATCCATCGTAATTGTAAACCAATACGGAATTGATGATGCCTGCGGGGGATTGCAGATCGACGAATCCCGTACTGAACGGCGTCAGCATTTTTCGCAGAACTATCACTGCGAACTCCTCCATAAAGAATGTTCCCCGCTTGTTGATGTCAAGAATATGGTCAAATGCTTTTTTGTAGAAAACAACAAAGTCATCGACATATTTGTCCCAATCTTGATTGTAGGTTGCGAGGCCGTAGGGGTTCAGGGCACGCAGAAAAATCCCTTTGAATCCCAAATCCACATATTCGTCAACGATTTCGATAGGATATTGCAATGCCCGGACGGACGTTGTCTGCAATGGCGAAACCATATCAAAACCAAGCACTCCCCTCGCCTTTGCGATACCGGCGATTACTTTTTGATAACTGTCGGTTTTCCCTCTGTTCGAGTTGTGTAGGAATTCGGGACCGTCCAGCGATGTGGAAATCATCACCCCATACTGTTGGCAGATGTCGAGCATCTCGTCGGTGAGGTGGACGCAGTTCGTGCACAAAACGTAACGCATCACGCGACCTTCGCTTTTGTTCAATTCTTCTGCCTTCTCAATGCCAAACCGTATCAATTCGGGATGCAGACTGGGTTCACCACCCTGAAATTCCATAGTCAGGACGGGAGCGGGCGAACGGAACATAAGTTCGACAGAACGAGCCATCGTCTCTTCCGACATCGTGCAGTGCACACTGTCTTCCTTCCTGCTGGATGCCTGACAATAGACACAGTTCTGGTTGCACTGCAGCGTGACAACGAAAATGTGCAGCGCGGTGAAGTCGTCCAAAAAACTTTTCTTCTCGCGAAGGCGCGCCGCCGCAATGTCGAGTGTGGCGGGAACTTGCTGCTCACTGATGAAAAAGTTAGCTACCAGCGATTTGTAAACATCGTTCTTTTCCAATGTGCGATTTACGATTTTATCTACAGTTCCCATCGGTGCGACAAGCATATCGCCGAATTCATTCACAAGGACTTCGTGTCCGGCGATGCGTGTGAAATCAAATGGGAGCAGGTGATATTCCATCGTTAGTCAATATTTTCATCAAAATCATCACAATCGGCAAAGGCCTTGGCGTACAATATGGTTCTGATTTCCTTTGTTTCGATGGCAATGATTTCTCGATTCTTGTAGTCGTTCAGCGTCTGCCAAAACAGTTTCACAGTCATATCGTCGGTGAGTGTGTCCGACTGCGATTCGACCTCGATGGTCTCAATGTCATCGTTGATGCGCCGTTGGCAGCAGATGTCTTTGGAAAGGGCATAGACGGTTTTGCTGATGCAGGTGTCGGAATATATTTTTCGGTCAACGGTTATATTCATCATAAAAATGATTATTTGGCAGAACTTTTCAGTTTGTTGATGGTGTCAATGTCGGCGATGCCGGTGACCGACAATCCGGCAAAGGCCTGGAAAACCTTTACTGCCATAGCGACATCGGCCGTGTATTTCTTCCCATTGTCTTCCAGCAGTTTCGGGTTGGGCGGACAGCCGGCCTTTTCGAGCAGTTTGACCAGCTCGTAAACGTCGTTGCCACTGTCTCCGACAGTCAGACTCCTTATGCCGAGCGAGTTGGATTCATTAGCGACGAAGTTCGATACCGAACCGCCACTGCTGCCAGAAGAATACCTGCTGGACCGATGAGAGCGGTGCGAACTGTGCGACCGATGACTGTCAACGCCGTAAAGTTTTCCAGATGAACTTATTTTGAGCACATTATGGAAAATATTTGTTTTCAGAATGTTATGTTGTTCGTCAATATTTCCGTCGGCGGATTCCGTCAAAGCCGCAGCGGAAACGTCCTTGGCTTGCGCATTGGTTCCCAACAGTGAGAAAGCGGCCGAAACCATCAGTGATTGGATTATTTTTTTAGATAATTTTTTCATTTCGCTTTCTTTTTAATCATATTCAACCAATAGTCATCCGGAGCGCAAAGCAGCAGCGTGTCGATTTCGTTCCGTGTGCGACTGTCCACCCTTCCTTTGTTTTCAGATATATTTTTCAGTAACACATCGGTTTGGGAAGCGATGGCCTGCTTCTGCATATTCTCCACTTGTGCGATGATTTTATCTTTTTCCGCTATCTCTTCCTTTGAAAGAAGACTGTCTCCCGGCAGTTCCATCATCCGTTGGTTAATATTGAAGCAGGCACCAACAGTGGGATGCTTGACATTGGCTTTGCATTGGGCTTGAAGCACATCGTAATAATGTTTGTGCAAAAGTTTGCTACGTTTTTCCGCCACCTCATCCTGATAGGTAGAAAGAAGATAATCCGACTTGTAATTGTCGATGGCCGACTGGTAAACCAAGAGTGCCGTGTCAATTTGGCCGAGTTGCGCCAGACTGTCGGCCTGGGCGATGGTGCGTTCATATTGCTCGCTTTCGGGCGAATTCAGATTACCGAAAATGAGGGCGAGCACAACCAACAGAACTATTAATCCCAAGTTGATGCCACAACCGATTTTGATGGCCCGGAACCATTTCTTTTTCCGTGATGGCTTTTCGGCAGGCGTGGCACTCGCTTGTTGCGGAGACGGAGTATGGGAAGAGGACGGCTGTGATTCAGCGGCTGGCTCTGTTGATTCAGCCCCGATGTCCTGCAAAGAAAGGCATCCCGCCCCATACAATAAAGCTTGCGAGACGGTGGCCACGACTTCCTTTTCGTGCGTCGTGCGACGAAGGAAATCTTGGAGAATCCGTTCGTTCTCCTTTTTCCACTTTGAATGATTGCCAGAAGACCAATCATACACCTTCTCTCCATATCCTTCCGCAAGAATGTCTTTCATCGCATTCTTTTGCTTCGCACTCAAGATGGGATCTTTCGGATAAGCGTGGTAATCCAGCAAAATGCTTGCAAAGTTTGGGGATTTGACAATATCCTTCCCTAAATCTGTAATAGCCTGATTGACAGCATTATGTAGTTCTAATTGAGGCATTCTTCGTTGTTGGTATTTTCGTTTGCATTATATTCTGTTCCGACTTCATCGGAATAAGGTTCGAAATCTTCTCCGCGCAATTCTTTCAAAAGTGAGTTCATCGCTTTTACCAATTGCTGTTTCTGGACATATCCCTTTTCAATGGCGGTTTGGGCGTACTGCAATTCTATCTGCACCTTTTGAGATTCCTGCGGCGATTTCGACAGCTTTTTTCTTTCTTCAATAGCGCCCAATATCTTGTTGTTTACAGCAAGAATTTTCGACTTCGTTGTGGCAATCTGCCAATTGATGAATTTGGGATACGCTTCGGTCATTCGTTTTTCATCATAAATGAAAGCAATGGACATATCATCCTGACTTCCGATTTTGCTCAACTGGGGAAGCGTCTCAACAATGTCTTTTGCCACATTGTCGATGCCTGCCGCGGCAATCGACTTGGCCACTTGCACATAAAAGTTCACGAGATTGCTTTCTTCGCCGAAGGAGTCGTCCATTCCGTCGCTTCCGAGGAAGGTGACTATCGGGAAATTTCCGTCGCCTTCGTAGCAATAACGAAATTCATTGATGGCATCACTGTCGCACAACGAGGTCGTTCTGTTCAAGAAACACCGGTCATCCCACGGAATGGGCTCTTTCCAGTTGGCATCATTGTCAAAAGAAATGCATTTGCCGTCGCCCAAGTGAAAGGCAAACCAATAAGTAGGCGTGCAAACGTAGGCCATCAGGGTGCAACCGTAGGTCTTTTCTATGACACCACCGCTCGTGAATTCATCCTGATATTTCTGTTCAACCGAACTCTTTTCCTTTTCAGTCAGCGGGTGACTGGCAGCATGTTCCTTGATTTTTTCATACCAACAGGAAATAATGGAAGCGAACAACTGACGGAAGGCCTTTTCCAGCTGATTTTCTTTTTTGAAGTCGCCATCCTCAATTTCGGTTTGAATGGCGGACTTGGGCGTATAAGGTTGGCCGGCGAAAAGGGCAGCGTCAACTTCATCGAGGAAAATCCTTACGTTCCTCTCGGTGACTTCTGCAGCTAATTTAGCCCCGACATCACTTCTGAAATATCGGTTGCCTCCGTGTCCGTCACAAACGATGGCGATGGCCACACCATTTTCATCCACATTGCTGTATGAATAATCCTGGCAAACCTTGTCAATCGCTTTGTGACTTTCACCTTGGCAATGAAAGTTAAAGCACCTCATCATCTGTCAGCATTAATCCCAATAAGTCGGATCG
>JAZQOJ010000071.1:0-2194 GCA_045627805.1 Bacteroidales bacterium | reverse complement strand
ACAATAGTGAAAACGTGCTGGCTGCGGCCATCAATCGTGTTTCACAATGAAGTTGTTGCGCCGTAGTCACATCCGGGAAGGATGTGACATCTATAACCCCACATAAGGACGAAGTCCGCGATGTGGGGTGGGCGAGCGTGTGCCAACACCTGGCATCTCGGAGAGATGCTACTAAAAGGTGTCGCACCTCTCTGAGGTTGTGCTCGCTGCAAGACAAAATGATGCGGCTCCGTTTTCTTTTAATGAGCAACTTTCTTTTTCTCAAGAAAAAAAGAAAGTTGAACAGCTGTGAACTGACAATTCGGGATTTGCGATGTGTTGAGAGGTAATTCCGCAGTGTGGATAATTCCCATTATGCGAACATCTCGCTCCCATCATTGTGGCATTTACAAGATGAAAGGGGATAATTCCGTTTTTTTCAACAAAAGGGAGAATTGTAGCGCTGCCATTTTGGGCGGCCCTACATCGTTTGAACCCATTCACAAACAGCATAAAGGGGATAATTTCAAAATTTATTGAACAAAATTGGAAATTATTTGTTATTTTTGCAGGTTTGAAAGTTGAAAACATCTGTTTGGATGAAAATGTTTAACCTCTAAAAATAAATCGTTATGGCAATTAAACTTAAACCTTTGGCAGACAGAGTAGTAGTAGAACCTGCTGAAGCAGAACAAAAAACCGCTGGTGGTATCATCATTCCCGATACTGCGAAAGAAAAACCGCAAAAGGGTACTGTTGTGGCAGTGGGCCCCGGCAAAAAAGACGAACCTATGACAGTTAAGGTCGGCAACACGGTGTTGTATGGCAAATATTCGGGCACGGAAATCTCCCTCGATGGCAAAACATACCTCATTATGAAGGAGAGCGACATTTACGCTACCCTCTAATCTGGATTTCGGCTTTTAATCAATAACCAACTTAAAATTAAACAACTAAACATTTAAAAATCAAAGAAATGGCAAAAAATATCGTATATGATTGGGAAGCCCGCGACGGCTTGAAGAAAGGCGTTGACGCATTGGCTAATGCAGTTAAAGTAACCCTCGGACCCAAAGGAAGAAACGTGATCATTGACAAGAAGTTCGGCGCGCCCCACATCACGAAGGACGGCGTATCGGTTGCGAAAGAAATCGAGCTGAGCGAGCCGATCGAGAATATGGGCGCCCAGATGGTGAAGGAAGTGGCTTCCAAGACCAACGATCAGGCGGGCGATGGTACCACTACCGCTACCGTTTTGGCTCAGGCCATCTTCAACACCGGTTTGAAGAATGTTACCGCCGGCGCCAACCCGATGGACCTCAAGCGTGGCATTGATGCGGCTGTTACCGCTGTGGTCGCTGAATTGAAGAAAATGTCGAGCACCATTGGCGACAACAACGAAAAGATCGCCCAGGTGGCCACCATTTCTGCCAACAACGACGCCAATGTGGGCAACATCATTGCGGAGGCAATGAAGAAAGTGAAAAAGGAAGGCGTTATCACAATTGAGGAGGCAAAAGGTACCGAAACCAACGTGAAGGTGGTGGAAGGTATGCAGTTCGACCGCGGCTACATCTCTCCCTATTTCGTTACGGATACCGAGAAGATGGAAACCGTTTACGAGAATCCTTTCATCCTGATTTACGACAAGAAAATCAGCAATATGAAGGAGTTTCTTCCCATTTTGGAAAAGTCTGTGCAGAGCGGCCGTCCGCTTTTGGTGATTGCGGAAGATGTTGACAGTGAAGCACTTGCTACACTCGTGGTGAACCGTTTGCGTGGCGGTCTGAAGATTGTGGCAGTCAAGGCCCCCGGCTTTGGCGACAGAAGAAAAGAGATGTTGGAAGACATCGCCATCCTTACGGGCGGCTATGTGATTTCTGAGGAAAAGGGCTTCAAACTCGAGGACGCTACCCTTGAAATGCTGGGTACGGCCGAGAAGGTCACCGTTGACAAGGAGAACACCACCATCGTAAGTGGCAAGGGCGACAAGCAGGCCATCGCCGACCGTGTTGCGATGATCAAGGCACAGATCAGCAAGAGCACTTCCGATTACGACAAGGAGAAACTGCAGGAGCGTCTGGCCAAGTTGGCTGGTGGCGTGGCTGTTATCTATGTCGGCGCTGCTTCCGAAGTGGAGATGAAGGAAAAGAAAGACCGCTTCGATGATGCTTTGCACGCCACCCGTGCAGCCATTGAAGAGGGTATCATTCCT
>JAZQOJ010000070.1:0-4472 GCA_045627805.1 Bacteroidales bacterium | reverse complement strand
TTGCTGCTTTCTGAGGAATGTGGCCGTACAATTGTTTTCCACAATGAAAGTTATTGCGCCGCAGTCACATCCGGGAAGGATGTGACACCTATAACCCCACATAAGGACGAAGTCCGCGATGTGGGGGTGTGCGAACGCGTGCCAACACCTGGCATCTCGGAGAGATGCTACGAAGCGGTGTCGCACCTCTCCGAGGTGCCTTTCCCCAGTGGTGCTCTCCTCCCCAGATTGCGCTGCGCTTATCTGGGGTTATAGAAATTCAACCTCTCCGAGGTTGTGCTCGCCGCAAGACAAAATGATGCAGCTCCGTTTTCTTTTAATAAGCAACTTTCTTTTTCTCAAGAAAAAAAGAAAGAGGAATTGCTGTGAGCTGACAATTCGGGATTCGCGATGTGTTGAGCGGGAATTCCGCAGTGCGGATAATTCCCATTATCGGAAGATCCTAAAATTTTTCGGCGTACAAATCAACAAGGCGAAAAGGGACATTCACAAAAAAGAATAAAAAAGAATAAATGCGGATTTGAAACATTTTAATACTTTTGCAACGATTTTGTGATATGAAAAGAGAGAGTTTAGAAGTCCATTTATTAAGAAAAAAAATAGAGGAGACATTTGGTCGGCGGCTCATCGCGTCTGCCGACTTCATTGAATTGTCGCAATCGATTTCAGATAAATGCGGCGAGACACTGAGCGAAGCGACACTGAAGCGCATTTGGGGCTATGTGAAAGGGTACGACCACGTGCGCTACTACACGCTGTCGGTGCTGGCGCGGTATGCCGGCTACAGCGACTGGTTCGCGTTTTGCGAGAAATGCCCCGCCACGGAGCGCAGCGAATCGGACGAGATTCTGGGTTCCTGCATCAGGAGCTCAGAATTGGAGGTCGGAACAAGAATCAGACTCACTTGGTTTCCCGACCGCGTGTGCACGATTGAATACAAGGGCGACAACGTCTTCCTCGTGCTGGAATCCCAAAACAGCAAGCTGATGAAGGGGAACCTGTTTTCCTGTATGTTCTTCATCGAGGGGGAACCCCTATACATCGACCGGCTGGAGCAGGAGGGCAAACCCGTGGCGGCATACGTCGCCGGCAAAAACGGCGGACTTTTTTCAGTGGAAATTATACAGAACAATTAAGAATTATGATTGGATCGGTCATTCAGAATGGGAACACCATCATCGTGTATGATGAAAAAAGGAATCAGGTGAAGTCATTCCCGGCGTGCGGGAGGACGCTGAAAGGATATTCGGCCAGCGGTTTTGTGACGGAAGACGCCAGCACGATTGTCATCTACCGGGCTCCGTCGTGGAATACGAAATCCATTGCGCGCGGCGCCTCACAGTACACCGTTTGCGGAGTGAGCGGCGACTGCATTTCCTGCTCTTCCGACAAGGGGCGCACGCTCACACAATTCAATTTCGAGGGGAAACGTTTAGGTTCGCGCCCGATGCCGCATTAACATCCGCCCACTTTTTCCTCGCTTGCCACTCTATTTTTTGAAAATGGATTAAATTTTTATTATCAAATAGAAAACAAAAAAAAATGAAAGAAAAGTTAAAACTACTTGTATGCGTGCTCGGAACAGCGCTCCTGTTCTGCGGTTGCAAAAAGGAATTGCCCGAGCTGGCAGTCCCGCAGATGACGAACATTTCGGAACTCGGAACGGTGGAATATCTCGTGACGAAAAGTATTGAGGCCGACGAGAATTCCTCCTGGTACAAAGTCGGCGACCGGAAAATCATCTTCAGCTGCGACGCCAGCATCGTGGCCGGGGTCGATATGTCAAATTTCGATGCCAATTCCATCAAGGTGGACCAAAAAGGCAGAAGCGTTTCGTTAGAACTGCCGAATCCTGAAATCCTGTCGCTCGAAATCACCCGCGAGCACAAGGAGTGGGAGAAAGTGGGGAAACTCCGCTGGAAATTCACCCCGCAGGAGAAGTTAGCACTGAAAAAACAGGCGGAACTTGAGATCCGGGAAAGCTTGAATGATATGAACATCCTGAACGACGCGAAAGACAACGCGCGGATGTTCATCACCAACCTGATGAAGTCGGCTGGCTTCGAAAAAGTGGAAGTCCACTTCGTGAAAACGGAACGAAGCGACGAAGAGAATCAGCAAGAACAAGAAAACTAATTCAGCAACCAGAAAAAAGATCGCACAATGGATTTTAAAGAAATATTAACCTCGAAAACGTTTTGGAAAATTGTCGGCATCGCAGCCGCAGCCATCGTCATCATCGTGATAATCAACTCAATCGTTTCCAACCATAGGAAAGCGAAGGACGGCATCCTTGACAACGTGTCCACCACGCAGACCGTGGTGCGCGAGATCCGCGAAATAGGAGAGTACTACACGGCGCAGTACTACGCCGACCTGATTTTCCCGACCAAGGTCGAAGAGAAAAAATTGTTCAGGAAAACCACGAAAGAATACGTTCTGGTAGTGAAAGGCGGAATCGTGAAAGCCGGCTTCGACTTCTCCAAGCTCCCCGAATCGGCCATCCAGGTGGAGGAAGACAGCGTGGGCGTGAAAAACCTGACACTCAACCTGCCCGCGCCCAAAATCCTGCTGCTCGAACTGAATCCGAGCAAGCGCACCATCTTCTATTCCGATGGCGACTGGAGCGACAAGGAGGAGGAACGGATTGTGAAAGACGCTCGCTCCAAGCTGGAATCCGAAGCGCTGCGCAACGGAATCCTTGAAAAGGCACAACAGAATGCCATCGACAACCTGTCGGCATTTTTCAAATGCTTCGGATACAACGAAGTGACCATCCATATTGCCGACTGAGAATTTCCCCTGCGGCTCGCGAGTGCGGAAATGCGCACAAAATCGCACAGCGGCGAAGCCGTTCCCAAGGGAAAAACGCTGTGATACAAGAACATAAATCCGACCGACTTTGCAAGCCTTGCAAAGTCGGTTTTTAGTTTGGTTTTGCCGTAATTTTGCAACAAAAATAACGTCATTTTCTACCATAAAAATCAGTAAAATGAAGCAATCCAAACAAAGAATGGGAGTTTTGCTCCTTCTTATTTTTCTTTTCTCGTGGGGGGAAGCCGCAGCGCAGGGGCGCAGTTACATCCGGAACTGCATCGAGTCGTGGGGCAGCTGTCGCAATGTGGCCATCACGCGCACCAACGGCGACCTCGCCCTTAACGGACGAAACGCCGTCGCAATGAGCGGAGTCCCTGACGGACTGGACAGAGCGCTCGACGACCTCAACGACGACAACGAGTTCATCGACGACGTGGTGCTCACCGAGGACGGGCGATACCTGATCCTTTACGGGAACAACGGAATCATCTGGAACGACATCCCCTATTCTTTGGAACGGAAACTGCGAGAATACAACGACAATAATGAGGTCATCCTGTCGGTGACCTTCAATGATGCGGGCAACTGGGTGGTGATCACGAAGAACTACTATTCCGCCTCCGACACGGGAATACAGGAATGGCTCAAGGATGGCAACGAAGAGTACGGGATGCTGTGGTCGGTGTGCATCACCGACGACGCCCTTGTGGCGGTTTATGCGCACGGCTACAAATACTATGGCAGCGTTTCAGAAAGTCTCAAGACCGCACTAAAGAATTCAAATATAGATGTTTACAGATTAAAAATCGCGGGCAGTGCGTGGTTTTTCGCCGATATGGAAGGTCACTTTAGATACAATATGTAATGATGAGAAAATCAGCTTTATTTTTTGCCGCACTCGTCTTGTGTGCGAACTTTTCTTTGGCACAAAATGTGACCAACTACCCGGTTGTGGACCGACAAATGGAAAGCAAACTCGGAATCGGCAATGTTCTGAGCGTGTACATTGACAATGATGCGACCCTTGTCGTTTGGGAATACATCACTTCAAGAAGATGTTCGGGTTGCTGGCTGGCGATGAGCTCGTCCACCATTATGACCTCAACGAAACTGAAATCTCCGCTCAAAATCATTGCGTGGTACATTTTTGATAACGATAATCTGCGGGAGCTGAACCTCAACGAGCGTTACGATGTGGAAGCCGACCGGCGATATGTGCTGGTGATGCAGTTTCCGAGTGTGCCGGCAGGCGTGGAAAAAGTGAACATCAGCACCAATACGGGCAGTCAGAACGACCTGGTGTGGCGCGGCATCCACTTCAACAACCGAGAGCCGGTTTCCGAATCGGAGGGTGCAGCGGGCCTCGACTTCTTTGGCAACGGCTGGAAAGAGTCGGAGGACAAGGCACCCGCCAGCGACGATGATTTCGAGGCGAGCGGAAGCGGGACGGGCTTCGCCATCTCTTCGGACGGGCTGATAGCCACCTGCCAGCACGTCATCGACGGGGCGCGCGCCATACGCGTCCGCGGTGTCAACGGCGACTTCGAGAAAACCTACACGGCGAAAGTGGTGGCCGCCGACAAGAACAACGACCTGGCGATCCTTCAGATCAGCGACGACGCTTTTGCTCCGCTGCCAGCGCTCCCCTACCGCCT
>JAZQOJ010000069.1:0-7265 GCA_045627805.1 Bacteroidales bacterium | reverse complement strand
GCCTTGCCCGGACCGCCCTTGAGCTGGGTCGGACTGTAGCTGCTGCATCTTACCTCTGCCGATCTCTATAGTGTTTCCTTCCTTATCATCACGGCCGTGGTGGCCGCTGTCATCACGGTAATGGACTTCGTATTCCCATCGCTGAGTACCAAGAAGCACGGCGGCAGCAAAGCCGGCATCTGGGGCTGCAACATCGGACTGGTGGTTTCCATCATCGGTCTGCCCTTTGGACCGCAAGGACTGTTAGGCATTATCTTCTGGCCGTTTGTGGGCGCGCTGTTGGGCGAGTTCCTCAGCGGCAAAAAAGACAAAGCGGCCTTGCGTGCCGCGTGGGGCGCCTTCCTTGGTTTCCTCACCGGCACCGGACTGAAACTGGCGTACGGCCTTGTGGTGGCCTTCTTCGTAGTGAAGGATTTGGTGGTTTAGAAGTGAGAAGTGAGATGTGAGAAGTGAGAGGAGGGAAACTTGGGAGCATTTGAGAATTAATGGTATTTTTGCAGACAAAATAGACAGTGATATTTTATAGCTGTATTCTATAAATCCAACAATATGAACAAACATCTATTCCGACTGACTATTCTGATTTTTGTGCTGGGCTTCTCCTCGGCTAAGGCGCAGTCGTATGATACGCTGTGGAATCGTTTTTATCACTCCAACCATCATCGTATAGCTGATGCCAATGCGATGTTGGATACGATAGTGTGGAAAGCGCAGGCTGAAAACAATGAGTACCAATTGTTGAAGGTCAATCACGCGCGCGTCTCGTTGAATCGGAGCGGCAGACGTTGGGATGAACGCGGTGCTATTCTCTATCTCGATTCCGTGCGCCATTTTTCAGGTCCTCTTTACCAACCGATATACGACTTTTCTATTGGTATGTTGTTGGACAAGTATGCTGTCCGTTATTATTCTTCCAATACCGATTATAAAAGTGATTATCGCCATTTGGATGAATGGTCGAGAGAGGCACTTGCGGCCGAGGCCGACCGCCTTTTTCAAAAAGCTATCGACAGCAGTGCTCCGCTCGTAAATTGTCCACTGACAAATTATCGGGGTCCTGACTATCTTTTCCTGTTGGATGTCGGATATTATAGTAGGAATCGGTACGCTTACGAATGTCCGACACTATTTGATTTGCTGGTGCAGTCGCGCATCCAGCAGGTTGAAGACCATTTCCGAAGAGATCAGGCGGCTGCTTTGTGCGACTTCGCTATCCGTCAACATAAACTGCCTGAAGACAGGTCCCTGCTCATTGAATATGAATTGGACCGTTTGGAATATCTCTATATCAAAGACAATCCCAATGATACGGCAGCATATAGGCGCTCTTTGCTTGATTTAGAACAGCGTTATGGTCCGGACGATGCCTTCACATACGCGTGGGCATTGTATTTTTTCGGACTTGGTGAAAACCGGAGGGCAGACGCTCTTTCCCGCTTTGATTCGTTGATTCAGCATTCTGATGATCCTTTCTTCATCAACAATGCTAATTACTATAAGGAGGAAATCCTCAAAAAATGGCTGTATGTTCACGAGGCCCAGTCGGATTTTCAGCCGAGTCGTTATTTGCCGTTGTGCGTTTCACACTGCAATGTCGATTCGATATACGTGAGCATCTACCGCACGGGCGTCCCATTGTCCATCCCGTTTGTAAAGGGTAAGGATAGAATCCCACATCTGAAAGCGGATGATGCGGAACAACTGCAACAGTTGTATCGCAAACAGTTTTTCACGCTTCCCACGGAATATCCCTATTGTCTTTCCTCTACAGACATTTGGCTCGACAGCCTGCCGATAGGAAGCTATGTGCTCGTCTTTCACGAGACACCGAAGTGGGACACGGCATCGGTGTTGATGGTGAAGACCATCCAGATTACGGACATTCAACTGACGGGGTGGAGCGATAGCAGGCATTTCTATTTTGCCGCCAACAATCGCAAGACAGGCGAGGCTCTCGCTAACCGCAGGGCTGTCATCCGACCGTATTATATCGGACTGGAACATGTGCGCCACAGTGACGAGTACGGCCAATTCAAAATGCGTCGGAATATTATGCACGGCGAGTGGAACGGCACTATCGCTATGGATTTCCACAATGGTCGCAAAGATGTGTACGATACGTATTATCAGGAGTATAGATATCGCTCACATTCAATGCCACATCAGGATTCCCGTCGCAATATGTGGCTCGCCCAGATTGCCTTGGATAGGACATTGTACCGTCCCGGACAGACCGCTTTCTATAAGGTCCTGATTGCCGATAAGGGGCAGACGATTGCCGATCGCGAGGTGTTTGTGAAATTGAAAGATGAAAATGACAACGTTTTGGATTCCGTCCAAATGCGCACCAACGAATTCGGTTCGGTGGCAGGCAGTTTTCAGCTGTCGAAGCAGGTCGGAAAGTATGTTGTAGAGGCGTATTATTACGATAATAAGAAAAAGAAGACTCCGAGACTTTATGCCACAGCGGAAATAGAAGCGGCGGAGTACCGTTTGCCCACCTTCAAAGTGGAGATGCAGAAGGATGAACGCGAGTATGCGAAGGGTGACACACTGTTGGTGTCCGGCTTTGTGCGTGCGTTGTCGGGCGTCCCTTTGCCCGATGTGTCCGTCCATATTCGAGGATTTCTGATAGACCAGCATCAAAATGTGGGATACGATACCACGGTGCTAAGCAATTCCGACGGCTTTTTCCAATGTCCTATCCTCACCCAAAAGGGGACCACGAACCTATATGGTGATGTCTATGATTTTACCATTACGGCTACGGATGTGAACGGAGAGAGCCAGAATGCAACGGCGGAATATACGCTTTCGCAATATTCTCTTTTCTTGGAATTGGCTATGGACAAGGCTGTGGATCTTCAATTTCACGATACAGCCTTTGTGAAAGTCTCTGCCACCAATGCGGCGCAATGCGCGGTGAACACGCCCGTGTCTGTCGTCATCGAGCGTTTGACGTTGCCGGACTATTATCTGGGCCAGATGTTCCCCTCCGGCGCAAATCCGAAACAGTTGCAGCATTCCACCGAAGAATATGCCCGGTATTTTCCGTTGCAAACGTTGAATCAGAATGCCTTGAAAGTGCAGTGCTGGCCCGCTACGGATACGATGTTGAACGTCCATCGTGCCTTTGACAAACAAGATGAATTGTCCCTTGTGGTGAAAGACTGGCCCGTGGGTATTTACAAAATTACGGCCAGGAGTGCGGATGTGCACGGACGAAGTGTAGTGGCTCAGAAATATCTGCAAATCTACAACTCTTCTTCATTGAAGGCCACCCGTTGTGAAGCGGTATATGCTGAGATTTTTGGCGAGCCGGCTTTGGGTGACACGATGTCAATTCTAGTGGGCACCTACTTGAAACAGGCTGTCGTCTATTGTTCCGTTTATCAGGAAGACAAAAAACTTGTCACACAACGCCTGCCGTTGGATCGTGCGCAAACCATCCTGCGTGTCCCTACCGATTCAAAGTGCAACACAGGTGTCAAGGTGGTGGTATATGCCGTACAAAACGGAGTGTCCTATTCCGATGTGGAATATGCTGATTTACGATGGCCGTTTCCTGTAGAAACCAATGAATTGAATCTCTCTTTGACGCATTGGAACAAGATGGTGGAACCGGGCTCTCAGCAGGAATGGGAACTCTATGTGGAGAATATGGACGATTCCCTCCCCGTGGTGTCCGAAGTCTTGGCCAGTATGGTGGATGAGGCTATGTATGAACTGCGAGGTGGCCCCCGATATGAGTATATACATAGCTCTTTTTCGAAATTGCCCATTCACAAACTTGGGAAAGATATAGATTTGTTTGGTGATGTGAAATCATTTTCCAACCATTTGTTCAGATGTGCTATGGCAAATCCAGATAACGCCTATAAGTTGGAAACCAAGCGTTTCCTTCGGTATAGTTTGTCCAATTCATGGAAATATCATTCGTCTTACCAGGATTCCAGAATGTCGGCAGACAATGTGCGTACAACGCCAGGACGTAGTGCCTCGAGCAATTTGGAGGGTGTCGTGGTCGCTTACGAACCCCCATCTTTTTTGGGAGGTGGAAAGAGTGATGACAAACTGCCGGCCAATGCACGTTTTGCTCAGCAGCAACCGGAAAATACCGGCCTTCATTTGGATGACTTCGGCAATAGTCCTCGCGCTAAGGTGTTGCACGAAGTCGAGGTGACGCAAAAGGACGAGCCTGAAGAGGATTCGTTTGATTCAAGCATCCGCGTGCGCAGCCATTTTGAAGAAACCGCATTTTTTCTTCCGCAGTTGCGTACCGATTCAACGGGGAAGGTGAAATTTGTATTCACAGTGCCCGACCAGTTTACGAGATGGGGTTTTTACGCAACGGCCCACACGCGCGACATGCATTTCGGTATGACGGGAGAACAAATCTTTAGCCGTCGTTCGCTGATGATACAGAGCAATTGCCCGCGCTTCCTGCGCGAAGGCGACACAGTCTCGTTTGCCATCCGTATCTCCAATTTGTGCGATACGTCGTTGAACGGAAAGGCGAAAGTCACCTTCTTTGATCCCGCCACAGATAAACCGCTCAATATATTAGTGGATGCTTCCGATTCGTTGCAGCGCTTTGCCTGCGATGGCCACGGTTCAACGTCTGTTCGCTGGATGGTGGCCGTTCCGGAAAGAATGGAGGCCGTTGCCTATCGAGTACTTGCACAGTCGGGCAACTATGGCGATGGTGAGGAAAAAGCCGTGCCGGTGCTTTCCACGCGTATGCTCTTTACCGAGAGTGTGCCGTTCTATGTGCCCGCGGACACGGTGCGCACCGTGACTTTCAACAAATTTCGCGACACGCATTCTTCCACACTCCAGCACCTCAGCTACTCGTTGGAGGTGACCACCAATCCCGTGTGGACGGCGGTGGCATCGTTGCCGTATCTGACTGCAGACAGATGGTCTGGCAATGATGATGTGGCAACGGCACTGTTTGCCAATGCCATTGCGCGCCACATCGTTCGCAACTTCCCAGAAATAGAGCGTACTTACGCGCAGTGGACGGAGGATACGTTGATGCAGTCGATGGAGTCGTCGCTGATGCGTAATGAACAGTTCAAGAATTTACAAACGGAGGAAACACCGTGGATGCACTTTGCCCAAAGTGAACGCAATCAACGCGAGGCGATGGCCAAATTCTTCAAACAAACACGTATAGATGCCGATATCCAACGCTATATGATGAAATTGCGTGCGAACCAATTGCCTGATGGCGGTTGGGATTGGTTTGGTCGCTACAGTTCTTCCGAATATGTGACGTCTCTTATTGTCTGCCATTACCAGAAACTGCAGCGGATGCACATCGAAGTCCCCGACGCTCCGTTGATGATGAACCGCGCTTTGGTGTATTTGGATACTTGCGCCGAACGCCGATATAAGGCCTTTTTGAAAAACAAAGAGAAGAATCCCAAACTCAATTATGTGCTTAGAAGTTTCGATATCCGCTATTTGTATGCGCGAACATTCGGCTCGAAAGACACGTCGTGGCTGGCGCAGCCGTTTGTGAAAATGTTGCTGGAACAAGTCTCCAAAGAGGTTTATGACAGACCTTATTCCGAGCAGGCCGACGTGGCGCTTGTCCTGCATCGTATGGGGCGTGTGCGGGAGGCACGAGAGATTATGGAGGCGATTCGCCAGCAGGCGCACGGAGATGAGAATCTGGGTATGTATTGGCCTACGTATGCCTACGAGAATTCCATTGCGCAGCAGTCGGCTTTGATGGAGGCTTTTAGCGAGATTTCCCCGCGCGAACAAGAACTTGACAGGATGCGTCAGTGGCTGTTGGCGCAGAAGCAGGGGATGATGTGGTCGAACAATCCGACCACCACGGAGGCCGTATTCGCTCTCTTGATGGACGACGAGCAGGAATTGCTGCAACCCTCGCAAACAGAAGTTGTCGTGGGTGGCGAAACGTTTACCTCAGCCAATGTTCCTGCGTCAGAGGCTGGCAGCGGCCGCTTCGCGCGTATGTGGCTGGGACAGGATGTTTCGCCCGCATTGGCGAATGTCACCGTCCGCACAGATAGTGAACATCCTGCAACGGGCAGCCTTTATTGGCAGTATTACGATGTAACGGACAAGGCAGATGCCTCTGGCAGCGGCATAACCATTGACCGCGGATTGTACCACAAGGATGTGGTTGAGGAACGCGAGTCACTGCAGGAAGTGACGGAGGAACGACCCGCGCGGGTAGGGGAGCACCTTGTCGTGCGCATCGTGCTGCGCAACGACCGCACACTGAACTTCGTGCACCTCCGCGACCAGCGTGCCGCCGCTTTGGAATCGGTCAACTTCAGAGAGAAACATTCATTCAGCGGCGACATCTCCTATTATGAAATTCCGCGCGATGCTTCCACGGATATCTTTATCAACATACTACCGGCAGGCACACATATCATCGAATATGAGGTCGTTGCCACACAGACTGGCGCGTTCTCCTATGGCATTGCCACGGCGGAATGTGCATACGCCCCCGAATTCCGCGCCCAAAGCCAAGGCAAACGAATACGGTGTGAAAAATAATGAATAGGATGAAATATTGGCTTTTAGCTTTTGGCCATTAGCCATTAACTGATTAGTAACCACAGCATTCTTAAACTTTAAACCTTAAACCATCAATGTCTCCCATCTTGTCCCAATTCGCTATCCAGTCTCCCGTTGGCGACCCCCGTCCGCTGAAAGTCGGGTTAATCAATGACTCCTACGTGGTGCCTGCCTTGCAGGAGGGCGCACCGTCTTATTTTTTGCAGAAGATAAACCACCACGTCTTTACGGATGTGGAGGTGTTACAGCGGAACATTGCCGTGGTGACGGACCATATCCGCGAAAAGTTGCGAGTTCAAGGCGCTGGGGATATCGATAGGCGGGTGCTACGGCTGGTGCCCACTCGTACGGGAAAGTTGTATTGCCAGGATGAGGCGGGCGACTATTGGCGGATGTATCTGTGGATTGACGGCTGCTCGCTGGAAACCATCAGCGCAGAGTCTGCCCGATGGACAGGAGAGGCCTTCGGACAGTTTCAACAGATGCTGTCCGACCTTCCGGCAGAATCGTTGACGGAGTCTATTCCCAATTTCCATAATGTCGGCTTCCGTGTCCAGCAACTGCAAGAGGCCGTGACTGCGGATGCGGCAGGACGGGTGGCAGAACAGAAGGCCTTGGTCGACACGCTCCTGTCACGCGCGGAAGAGATGTGCCTGGTGCAACGATTGTATCAGGAAGGGAAACTCCCCAAACGCATCAAC
>JAZQOJ010000068.1:0-10989 GCA_045627805.1 Bacteroidales bacterium | reverse complement strand
CCGGTGGAGGTCTTGATGAAGTCAGCGCCCGCAGCGATGGCGATCTGGGAAGCTTTGTAAATATTGTCAGCCGTGCCGAGTTCGCCCGTTTCCAAGATCACTTTCAGGTGTGCGTTGCCGCAAGCCGCCTTGATGGCTGCGATTTCGTTGTAAACGGTCTGGTAGTCACCCTCGAGGAATTTGCCACGGGAAATCACCATATCGATTTCGTCGGCGCCCTGAGCGACCGTGTAGGCCACTTCCGCAACCTTGATTTCAATGGGAGATTGGCCTGCCGGAAAAGCTCCAGCCACACAGGCAACGTGAACGGGGGTGTCTTTCAGGATGGATTTCGCCTGCTTTGCGAACGGAGGATAAACACAAACCGCCGCAGTGGTGGGAATTTCCTTGGCGTCATTGCGGAACGCGAGCGCTTTTTCGCAAAGTTGCTGTACTTTAGCCGCATTGTCGGAGCCCTCAAGCGTGGTGAGATCGATTGCGTTCAGGATGAAGCGATAAGCTCTGGGAAGGTCGAAATATTTGAGGTCAGATGCCTGATACTCAGCCAGTCTGGCTTGAATTTGCTCATCCGAATAGGGATAGTTTTTAAGTTGCGGGAATGCCATAATTAATCTTTTTATTATTTTTTATTAATACTCCAAAATGGGAGTGCAAATGTACAAAAAATATTGAAGATGAGGGTTTTGCAGAATAAAAAATATTTTAATTACTTTTTAATGAATTGTTGCTTCACCAATGCGTCGCGGAGCACTTCAGAGAAAAATTCGTTGTCGCTCTTCTTATAACGACGTTGAACGTAATCTTCAGCAAGACTTCGGGAATTGTTGTCTTTCAGCATTTTAACATTGCTTGAAACATTTTCTAAAGAAAGATACGCCTGGTTGATTTCCTCATTGGAGTATTCGCGGTAGGTTTCCGTGTGAACCAGCGCGCTCACGGGGAGTTTGGGCGTCAAAGGCACGTTCTGTGCAGGATAACCCATTGGAACACAAGCCACTGGCATTACGTGTTCGGGAAGATGGAAGGCCTCGATGAATTGCGGCACATTGTAAGTGATGGTGCCCAGCCAGCAAAAGCCGAGCCCCAGCGATTCTGCGGCGACGCAGGCGTTTTCCGCTGCTATGATCGCATCGGTGACCGCCCACTGGTATGCCTGCAAGTTGTTGTAGGCATCAGTTGCCACGCCGCGGCACTCGCAATAGCGGTCGAATCGGTGGAAATCGGCGCAGAATGTGAGGATGAGTGGCGCGTTGGTGGCGATCGGCTGATTGAAGTGCGCTGGCGCCATCTTTTTCATATTTTCCTTGTCTTCCGTGACAATGATGCTGAAAAGTTGCAAGCCCCCCATCGTTGAGCCATTGCAAGCAGCTGACAATATGTTATTTAGGACGTCTTTGTCAATTTTTTTGTCTGAAAATTCGCGTATGCTGCGATGTTCCAGCATTGTTTCAAGTGCATTTTTCATATTTTATAATAGATTGAAGTGTTGGAGAATGAGTTCTTCCAATTTGTCGAGCGCTGTCGGGATCGGGAGTGGGGGTGTAAGGCGCTTTTTCTCTTGATATACAGCGACTTTTCCATCAGTGCAGCCCACAATGCCGAAGTCGGCGTCGGCCATCTCGCCGGGGCCGTTCACGATGCAGCCCATCACGCCGATTTTGAGTCCGGGATAATGTCCGAAACGCTGTTTCACTTGTGCCAGCGTGCCCTGGATATCGTATTGGGTGCGGCCGCAACTTGGGCAGGAAACGATTTCCGTACGCGTCATTCTGATGCGGCAGGCCTGAAGAATCATATCGCGCAGTTGTTCGCATTCTTCGGAACCAAGACACTGATTCTCAATGATAATATCTTTAAAATGATGATGTAGGAAACAATTGCCGGCGACAGCGGAGACCGTTACCATCCATTTTATCCTATCAGTCTGATTATAAGAGATTTGCAAAGCATTGTCCGCTAAAGTCGCATTCACTGCGGCCGCTTCCTTTCGCACGTTGGCTAACAGCAGCGCAACGGGGACCTCGTTTTCCGGCGGTTCGGTCAGGGAGACGCGTATGGTGGAGCCGATTCCGTCGAGCAGCAGTGCGCCAATGCCGACGGCCGACTTCACGCGGCCCTCGTCGCCGGCTCCCGCTTCCGTGACCCCGATGTGCAGCGGGTAGATTCTGCCGTTCTCGCGCATCATCTGGTGGAGCATTACCGTCGCTTCCATCATCGTGTTCACATTGCTGGACTTCATTGAAAACACGACATTGTGAAAATCGGATTGCTGGCAAATGTCAATCCACTCTTTCGCCGACATAGCCATTGCGAGGGGGGTGTTGCCGTAGCGGCTCACGATGCGGTCGCTGAGCGAGCCGTGGTTGACCCCGATGCGGAGGGCCGTGCCGTGTTGCCGGCAAATGTCGAACAGGGGCAGGGCGCGCTGCTTCATTTGCTCAAGGGATTGCGCGTACTCGTCGTCGGAGAGGTCGAGTTGCTGAAAGCTGCGCTTATCGACGTAGTTGCCCGGATTCACGCGGACTTTCTCCACGATGGTGGCGCACGCTCCCGCCACTTTGGGTTGGAAATGCACGTCCGCGATCAGCGGGACGCTGATGTTGTCGCGACGCAGCCGCTCCTTGATTTCTTTTAAGGCCTCCACCTCGCGCATTGAGGGGACGGTGATCCGCACCAGCTGGCAGCCGGCGGACACGAGCCGTTTTACCTGTGCGACCGTGGCGGGCACGTCGTTGGTGTCGGTATTGGTCATCGATTGCACCACGATCTCGTCGCTTCCGAGCGTCGCCGTGCCGATTTCAATCAGTTGGCTGGGGACTAATTCCATTCTTCGGGATTTATTTCATCAATTTCTTCACGCAAATTCTCAATGATGAATTGCTGGCGTTCAGCACTATTGTTGCCCATATAGTATTCGAGCAGCTTGCCGATATTGGTGTTATTTTCCAGCACGACGGGCTCCAGTCTCATTGATTTTCCAATGAAATGGACGAACTCTTTTGGGGAGATTTCGCCGAGACCTTTGAACCGGGTGATTTCAGGTTTCGCGCCCACCTGCTTGATGGCGTCCATTTTTTCCTCGTCAGAATAACAGTAGAAGGTTTTCTGCTTGTTGCGGACGCGGAAAAGGGGAGTTTGCAAGATGTAAACGTGCCCGTTGCGGACCACGTCGGGGTAATAGTTGAGGAAATAGGTGAGCAGCAGGAGCCGGATGTGCATTCCGTCCACATCGGCATCGGTGGCGATGACGATATGGTTGTAGCGGAGGCCTTCGAGTCCGCTTTCGAGGTTGAGGGCGGCGTTGAGCAGGTTCAGCTCCTCGTTCTTGTAAACGTCGGCCTTTTTCATAACGTTGAGCGTTTTCCCGCGCATACTGAACACTGCCTGCGTCTTGCTGTCGCGCGAAGTGGTGATGGAGCCGGAAGCGGAGAGACCCTCGGTGATGAAGATGGTGGAGTTGAGACCCTCGCCACTGCGGTCGGTGTTGTAGTGGTACTTACAGTCACGCAACTTGCTGTTGTTGAGACTGACTTTCTTCTGAATCTCCTTGTTTCCCTTTTTGATATTGGCGATGGCCTTTCTTTCGGACTCCGACTCTTGTATCTTCTTGCGGATGATGTCGCCGACATCGGTGTGCATATGCAGGTAATTGTCGAGGAGTTTCCCGACAACGTCGTTGACGTAGTTGCGGATGGTTTGTCCTTCGGGCTGCATAAGGGTGGAGCTCAGGCGGATTTTGGTTTGTGACTCGAAAGTGGGCTCCTGCACTTTGATGGAGAGTGCGCCGGCAACGGCGTTGCGGATGTCGTTAGGGTCGTATTCCTTGCCGAAATAGGTGCGGAAGGTCTTGACGAGAGCTTCGCGGAAGGCGTTCTGGTGGGTGCCGCCCTGCGTGGTGTTCTGGCTGTTGACGAAGGAGTGGTATTCCTCACCGTAGTGGCGCGAGGTGTGCGTGATGACGAACTCGAAGCGCTCGTCCTGGAGATAGATCGGGTCGTAGAGCATCTCTTCCTTGTTCACGTTGTTGCAAAGGAGGTCGTAGAGCCCGTTCTTGGAGGAGAACTTGTTGCCGTTGAAGTTGATGGTGAGCCCGCGGTTGAGGTAGGCGTAGTTCCAGAGCATCTTCTCAACGTACTGGAGCAGCCACCGGTAGTTCACGAAAATGGAGTCGTCGATGATGAAGGAGGTGAAGGTGCCGGAGCGCTGGTCGCTCAGCTCGATCGGGCTTTCGGATGTCATTTTCCCGCAGGAGAACTCCGCCGACTTGGTCTGCCCGTCGCGGAAGCTCTGCACCTTGAAGAAGGTGGAAAGCGCGTTGACGGCCTTCACGCCGACGCCGTTTTGGCCGATAGAGTTGGTGAACGCCTCGCTGTTGAACTTTCCGCCCGTGTTGATTTTGGAGACGCAATCCACCATCTTGTTCAGCGGGATTCCTCGCCCGTAGTCGCGCACGCTGACCATATGGTCCTTGATGGAAACGTCGATGGTCTTGCCGTGCCCTTGCATAAACTCGTCAATGGAGTTGTCGATGACCTCTTTCAGCAAGATGTAGATGCCGTCCTCGTGGGAACTTCCGTCGCCGACCCTGCCGATGTACATACCGGGACGCAAGCGGATGTGCTCGTACCATTCCAGCGTGATGATGTTGGAGTCGTTGTAATTGTCAGTCATACTGTTAGGTTATTGGTTTTGCGGCTGCAAAGTTACTAAATTTTCATCAAAAAATGCGGATAGCTTCTTTCAAAATTTACTTATAAAAAATTAGTGTCGGGCGTGCGATTTTCCAGAAAGTTGTTGTAAATTTGCAAACTTAAAGTAAAATTGATAAAATTCATTATAATTTATTAAAAATCAAATAATTATGAAAAGAATATCATTTTGTTTGGCCATTTGTTTCTGTGCTTTTTTAGCGGGTTGCTCGTCAACGCAGGGAAAAGACACCCAGGAAAACGGCAACACAGTGTCGGCGGAGCCCGTCGAGGAAGAGACGCAAGAAGTTGAAAATCAAATAACAGATAGAAATATGGAAGATTTAACCAAGGTTTTGATCAAGACTACCGAAGGCGACATCACGATTGCCTTGTACGACAACACACCGAAGCACCGCGAAAACTTCATCAAGCTGGTGGAGGAGGGATTCTACAACGACATCCTTTTCCACCGCATCATCAAGGGATTTATGATCCAGACGGGCGACCCCGACTCCAAGAACGCCCCCGCAGGCACTCAGCTGGGCAGCGGAGGCCCCGGCTACACGATTCCTGCCGAGTTCAAGAGCGAGAACTACCACAAGCGTGGCGCCGTCGCTGCCGCACGCCAGGGCGACCAGGTCAACCCCACCAAGGCCTCTTCTGGCTCTCAGTTCTACATCGTTGACGGACGCCCCTTCAACGAGCGAGAAATGGCACAGATATCCTATCAGTATGGGAAGTCGTTCACCGACGAGCAACGCAAGGTTTACACCACCGAGGGCGGCGCTCCCTTCCTTGATGGCGACTACACCGTCTTCGGCGAGGTCGTCGAGGGTATGGATGTGGTTGACAAGATCGCTTCCAAGGAGAAAGACCGCTTCGACCGCCCCGTGAAGGACGTGAAGATCCTGTCGGCCATCATCGTGAAATAATCGTAATTGACTCTATATCTACAAAAAACAGAATGGAAAAGATTGAAAGAATCGCCGCGGAAATCGAAGGATTCAAAGTGAATGCGGCAGCGGACTTGGAAGAGTTCCGCCTGAAATTTTTGGGCAAGAAGAGCGAGTTGCAGTCTCTTTTGAGCGAGATTAAGAACGTGCCCGCTGAACAGCGCAAGGACTTTGGGCAGCAGGTTAACCTGCTGAAGCAGAAGGCGCAGGCGTTTTTCGATGAGCAGAAGCAGAAGATGGAGGATGCCGCACCCGCCCAGGGTGGCGAGACCGACATCACGCGCACGGCCGCGCTCTCCCAGCTGGGCTCGCGCCATCCCATCTCCATTATGATGGACGAGGTGTGCAGCATTTTCGAGAAAATCGGCTTCTCAACCGTTTCGGGGCCCGACATCGAGGACGACTGGCACATCTTCACCGCGCTGAACTTCCCCGAAGAACATCCCGCCCGCGATATGCAGGACACCTTCTTCATCGACCAGAACCCCGACATCGCCCTGCGCACCCACACCTCCACCTTGCAGGTGCGCACGATGGAAAAACACCAGCCGCCCATCCGCGTGATCTGTCCCGGCCGCGTGTTCCGCAACGAGTCCATCACCTCCCGCGCACACTGCATCTTCCACCAGATGGAAGGCCTGTACATCGACAAGAACGTCTCGTTCGCCGATATGAAGCAGACCCTGATGTATTTCGCCAAGCAGATGTTTGGCGAGAGCACGCGCATCCGCCTGCGCCCCTCGTACTTCCCGTTCACCGAGCCGTCGGCCGAGATGGACGTCTCCTGCAACATTTGCGGCGGCGAGGGCTGCGCCCTGTGCAAGCATACGGGCTGGGTGGAAATCCTCGGATGCGGGATGGTGGATCCCAACGTCTTGGAAAACTGCGGCATCGACAGCAAGGTGTATTCCGGCTTCGCCTTCGGACTCGGCATCGAGCGTATGACAATGCTGAAATACAAGACCAACGACATCCGCCTCTATTTTGAAAACGACGCGCGTTTCATTGAGCAGTTCCAATCGGCATCGCACTAATTAATTATATATGTAATGGGCGATTTGATAGCATTCTTGAAGAAATATTTCCACGTGATGGTTTTCGTGGTTCTTCAGATTTTGTCTATTGTAATGCTTTATTACTCAATGAATTATCCAAGATATGCGCTGGCATCTGTTACCCGCACCATTACTGCGCCCATCAACAAGATGTGTTTTGCCGTGGTGCGGCATTTTAATTTCAGCGCCGAAAACCAGCAGCTTGTGGAGCAAAACCTTCGTCTAATGCAAGAACGCGAAGAGAATTTCCTGAGCAGCTGCGACTCCACCCTGACGGCGGAGGACGTGGTGGAGGACACAGCCACCCACCGCATCACGCGTACCAAGCTGTATGATTATACTACCGCCAACGTCGTTTACAACACCATCAACAAGCGCAACAACTACCTGATTATTGACAAGGGGAGTGAGGACGGGATCGTGTGCGATATGGCCATCCTGTCAGCGCAAGGCGTTGTGGGCGTCGTGACCGACGTCGCCCCCCATTTCGCCACAGTGACGTCGCTGCTGCATACCAAAAGCAGAATCAGCGCCAAGGTGATGCCGGGTAATCAGCTGGGCACCATCGCCTGGCATGGCGGAGACCCCACTTCTGCTTACTTGGAGGACGTGCCCGAACATTTGAGCATCAATTTCGGTGACAGCATTTACACGAGCGGCTACTCCGACATCTTCCCGAACAACGTGCTCATCGGCGTGATTTCCGGAAAAGGCAAACAGTCGGGAAGCAGTTTCCTGACACTGAAAGTGAAGCTCGCGACCGACTTCAACCACATCAACACAGTGTATGTCGTGCGCAACCTGTACAAGGAAGAGTTTGAGGACCTAAAAGCCAATATGGAAGATGAGTAATCCGGTAGTCAAACAGATTCTGAATTTCGTGGTCTTGCTGGCCCTTCAGGTGCTGATTTTCAATCACGTCTGCCTGTTCGGTTTCCTGAATCCGAATCTCTATGTGCTGGCCTTGTTCCTGCTGCCCCTCACAATGCCGAAGTCGGCCCAGTATGTGGTGGCCTTCGTTGCCGGTTTCGTAGTGGATATGTTCCAAATGACGTTCGGCGCTCACACGTCGGCGGCTATGGCGCTGGTGCTTCTGCGCCCCTATATGATGAATTTGCTGAACGTGAACAAGAAGAAAGCCGAAGTGGAAGTGCCGCTGCCTGGCAGAAAGGACCTCAAATGGCTGACAATCTACACGTTGTCGCTTGTTTTCGCGCATCAGCTGGTGGTGACGATGCTGGAAACCTTTTCCTTCCAGCGCTTCGGGCTCACGCTGCTGTCGGTCGTGCTGAACACAGCTTTCACCGGGCTGCTTGTGCTTTGCGCCGAGTACCTCTTTTATTCAACCAAGAAAAATTAAATCAATCGTAAAATATGAAATCAAAATTAGTAATTGGAAACTGGAAAATGAATATGGACTTCGAATCGGCTGAATCGCTGGCCGACGAAATCCAGGCAGCCATCGCGGAGTACAATTTGCAAACAGAGGTCGCCTTGTGCCCGCCTTACCCTTTCTTGGAATTGGTGACCGACTATGCCGACGAGGCCAATTTCACGGCGGGAGCGCAGAACTGCAGCCAGTTTGCCAATGGCGCGTACACGGGTGAGGTTTCCGCGGAAATGCTTGCCACTATGGGCGTTGACTTCTGTATCGTGGGACATTCGGAACGCAGAAAATATTTCCACGAAACGAACGACGTGATTGCGCAAAAGGTTGACCGCCTGACCGAGCAACAGATCATTCCGGTTGTGTGCTGTGGCGAATTGCTGGAGGAACGTGAAGCAGGTCGTCATTTTGAAGTCGTTGAAAAACAGATTGTTGAATCAGTTTTCCATTTGTCGAAAAACGATTTCGAACACGTGGTCATCGCTTATGAGCCGGTCTGGGCGATTGGCACAGGTGTCAATGCCACGCCGCAGCAGGCGGAAGAAATGCACAAATTCATCCGCGGGCTGGTGGAAAAGAAGTACGGAACCGAGACGGCCTACAATACTTATATTATTTATGGCGGAAGCTGCAATCCTCGCAACGCGGTAGAACTGTTTTCGCAAGAAGACATTGACGGCGGACTCATTGGCGGCGCTTCCCTGAAAAGCGGCGATTTCGTACAAATCATTGAGGCAGCCGAGACTGCGGTCAGCGAGAATTAACGCGCTGTTTGCCCATTATTTTAGAAACAAATTCGATAATAAATATGAAAAGAACGAAGATTATTGATGCGATTAAGCATTACGATGAAATTGGAATCGGAACAGAGATCAGTGTGAAGGGCTGGGTGCGCACCAAGCGCGGGAACAACGCGGTTGCGTTCATCGCACTCAACGACGGCTCGATCGTGCACAGTTTGCAAATCGTGGCCGACTTGGCGAATTTCGATGAGGAATTGATGAAGAAGATCACGACGGGCGCTTGCCTGCACGTCGTCGGCACGTTGGTGGAGTCGCAGGGAAAAGGTCAGAATGTGGAGGTTCAGGCGAAAGAGATCGAGGTGTACGGAACTGCTGATCCGGAAACCTATCCGTTGCAGAAGAAAGGACACTCGATGGAATTCCTGCGCGAAATCGGCCATTTGCGCCCCCGCACCAACTATTTCGGCTGTGTGCTCCGCCTGCGTCACGCAATGGCGTTCGCCATTCACAAATACTTCAACGACAAGGGATATTTCTATTGGAACTCACCGCTGATCACGGCCTCCGATGCGGAAGGTGCCGGCGAAATGTTCAGCGTGACCACGATGGACTTGAACAATGTGCCGAAAACCGCTGACGGCAAAGTGGATTACTCACAGGATTTCTTCGGAAAATCGGTCAGCTTGACGGTTTCTGGACAATTGGAGGGTGAATTGGGCGCTTTGGCTTTGGGCGGCATCTACACTTTTGGCCCGACTTTCCGCGCTGAAAACAGCAACACCCCGCGCCACCTCGCCGAATTCTGGATGGTTGAGCCAGAAGTCGCCTTCAACGACATCACCGACAATATGGACTTGGCTGAGGACTTCATCAAGTATCTCGTCCGCTACGCATTGGAGAACAATATGGACGACATACAGTTCCTCAACGATATGTTCGACAAGGAATTGATTTCCCGCCTGCAGTTCGTCATCGCACACGATTTCGTACGCCTGGGCTATACTGAGGCCATCGACATCCTGCTGAAGTCGGGCAAGAAGTTCGAGTACCCCGTGAAGTGGGGCATTGATTTGCAGTCAGAACACGAACGCTATCTGGTTGAGAATCATTTCAAAAAGCCGGTCATCTTGACCGATTACCCGAAAGACATCAAGGCGTTCTATATGAAGATGAACGACGATGGCAAGACGGTTCGCGCAATGGACGTTCTGTTCCCGAAAATCGGCGAGATTATCGGCGGTTCGGAACGCGAAGAGGACTATGGGAAGCTGAAACAGCGCATCGAGGAATTGCATATGTCGGAGAAGGACGTGTGGTGGTATCTGGAAACCCGCAAATTCGGTTCCGCTCCGCACTCCGGCTTCGGCCTCGGCTTCGAGCGACTCCTGCTCTTCGTGACGGGTATGTCCAACATCCGCGACGTGATTCCGTTCCCGCGCACACCGCAAAACGCTGAATTCTAACAAAATGAGATCCCGCTGCGAGCATCGCTCAGCGGGATTTTTTATGCCGAATCGAAGAGGAGTTCATCTACCGCCCTCTGTACTAATGTCTGATGATTTTGATTATGGTAAAACTCTATATTTTAACTCGGAATTATCCCCTTTCATCTCGTAAATGCCACGATGATGGGAGCGAGATGTTCGCATAATGGGAATTATCCGCACTGCGGAATTACCGCTCAACATCGCAAATCCCGAATTGTCAGTTCACAGCAATTAAAAGAAAACTCGCTTTGCCGCTGCTGCCTCGCTTCCCAACAAAAACGGTCGCTGCTGCGCTGTGCGAGCCCAAACTTGCAAAACGGATGCTTGTCCACAATCCGTTTTGCTTCAAACAAGGCCTCGCACGGGCGCTCCGCATCTCCTCGTTTTTGTAAGGAAACCGAGCCAAAGGCGGCCGCAGTCGGACTATTTTCTCCATTGTTATTGCATTATGAAACAGCAAGGAAAAGAAAAATTTCCTGCGCATTTCCTCTATCACGCCGCAGGCGGCATTCGTCCATTCCACAAATTTTCTGTCTATCGGACGTTGACCGTTTGCACGTCTCATTTTTGATTATGGGGAAACGAATAGATATTTTATGGAATCTTTGGACAGCAATCTGCAGTTTCTATTTTGAAATCCCCACAACAGTCAACAACTTCAACCTTAAAATCA
>JAZQOJ010000067.1:0-3224 GCA_045627805.1 Bacteroidales bacterium | reverse complement strand
TCAGTTCAACATTATTAATCAACATCTCGTGATGCCTCTGTATTCATTCTTTATTTTCTCATAGCTTTCAAGACTGCCCACATCATAACGGTTGCCGGGCATCTCCATGGCGTAGACCGGTGACTTCCGACAAAGCCAAGCGATAAACGAACCAGGCGCATCAAATCCACAACCATCGTTCAGTGCTTCGTCGATCCGCTTTGCATCCTCTTTCGTGTAGAAATAAAACGGCGGACAGCACCACTGTGTTTTCGGTTCCTTCGGTTTTTCTTCCATGGAAACGACCCTGTCTCCGTCCAGTTCCAGCACACCACGCTTAGTTAATGTTTCCTTTTTCGGTTCAAAGTAGCGCATCACGCAGGAAGACTGCTTTTCCATGGCAAAAGTGAGGAACTTTGTCAGCGAGAAGTCCAGCACATTGTCTCCTGCGAGCACCATCATATCATCGTCAAGATCCAGCTTGTCGATGGCAAACCGAATGTCACAGACTGCGCCGAGACGGGTCTCGTTGGTGCTCGTGCCGTCATCCACAATTGTGACCTTGTAATCTTTATTTTTCGCCCAATCGTCAAAGCAATGGGCAAACTTATGATTGGAGATGATAACGAACTCATCTATCTTGTTTGCTGTCCGCAGATCGTCGATGAGCCAATCCACGATGGACTTGCCGCCCACCTCCAACAGAGGCTTCGGAAAATTCTCTGTCAAGGGATAAAGTCTTGTCGCATAGCCGGCAGCCAAAATCAGGCACTTCATAATCTAACACCATCCGCCGTATGACAGATATGAGCGGAATATTTTCCTTTCAAATTTGGGAACGCTTCGAGATATTCTCTCTCCACCTGTTCCAGTATTTCTTTTTCGTAAGCGGGGTCAATCAGCGCCATACAGCAACCCTTGAATCCTGCGCCGGAAAAACGACCGCCGTAGATGCCCTTGGTATGGGTCATGATTTCATAGAGCTTAATTAGCTCAGGTGAACCGGTTTCCCAGTTTTCAATGCTGCTTCTGCCGCTTTCAAAGGAGAGCCTGCCAACTTCTTCAATGTCTCCTCTGCGCCACGCTTCTGCTCCCGCTTCCACGCGCCTGAATTCCGTATACCAATGCTCAGCTCGTTTCGCGAAGTTCACAGGCAACTTGTCTTTATATTCCAGATAGACTTCATAAGGGACATCCCGAAGATTCGTTTCCTCAAACTTCCCGTAGTCCAATCCGGCAAACGCCATCAGAGAATAGGCGGCACTTCTTGCTTCATCCACGCGCATATTGAACTTGGAAGAAGCGAGGGATCGTTCCAATCCCGAAAAGAAAATGGCGATCTCATAGGGTTTCATCGTTTCCGGTGTTGGGATCAGCTCAAAGGTATCATCCTTTGTATCAAGATAAAGCAACTGTTCTTTCCGGCAATACACTTCACAGGACTGGTCGAGCTTTCCGCAGGAAACGCCCACATATTTGTTCTCTGCTTCCTTGGAGATGGTAATCATTTCTGTCGGGGTAAGGTTGATGTTGTTCAGACTTGCGAGCGCAGAAAGGAATGTGATAATCACAGCCGCAGAGGAAGAAAGCCCGCCAATGGGCAGTTCCCCGTCAATCACAGCGCAAAGCCCCACACGAAGCGGATAGCGAGCATTGAGGGCAATCGTCGCACCACGCAGGTGGTCTGCCCAGTCGTTTTCCTTAGTTTGCGGAACTTCCATAACATGCCACTGTGCCCGTTTGGGGAATTGCAGCGACTTAATCTCAATTACTCCATTCATTTTCGGGCCGTAGGCCATGTATATTCCCTTGTCAATGGCAAAACCGGTAATTTTCCCGAGGTTGTGGTCGGAATGGGCTCCTATCGGGCAAATGCGGTATGGAGTAAAAGCAACGCTTTGAGGCGCTTTCCCGTAGGTATTTTCAAACTCATAAAAAGCACGATTTCGGGCACCGATTGAGGTGTACCCCACCGTCGTTTTGTTCGAAAGAGCCGTTTGCTTTTCACGAATTGCCTCCTTCGTGCGACCATCAAGGGGCATCTCAGCATCGTCAGGGATCAGCCATGTCTTGCCGCCCTTCTTTGCGCCGATGATTCGCCCATTGCGGCAGAGCGCCGTCACTTTTCGTTCAGGAATATTCCAATTCTCAGATACTTTTCGTACATTTAAATAATTCACAGTCTCAAAACACCTACATTTCTCATTATTGTCTTTTAATTGTAGCATATATCAATCCATTTGTCAATATGCAAGTATAACATCAATGGATATGTCGTGTTATTTAGCGACGCAAAAGACCCGCTATACCCAGGTGCATCCATTCAGTTGGATGTTTTCTGTGGTATAGCGGGTCGAAGATTTTTGGTTCTATAATAAAAAAATGGGTGGTAAATTGTAAAATGAAATTGAACACATAAAAGAAATCCATAGCGATGGAAATCTGTTAGAATAAAGTTACCACACTCAAATCTGACAGAAAGGATCCATCGCCATGGACAAAACCGATTCTATCACAATTTCCGCAGAACGCAAGAGAGGACAGCATTTAGGTGCAGAAGAACATGGAACAATTCAGGCACTCAAAAAGCTGGGGTACTCCAACCGCGCCATCGCACGGGAAATCAATTGTAGCCCCGCAACAGTGGGCTATGAACTGCGGCGTGGGACGCCCCTCTACTGCGGTCGCGACCTCGCGGCGACAACGGTGTGCGAGGGCGGCTATCCCCCGCTTTTCCGTTTCTTCCGATATTGCAGCAGGGACATCACGACGCAGCCGGTGAAAGCGCCGGCAAAATCCAGCAAAACATCCTTCGGCGAGCCGCCGCGCCCCGGCACAAAGAGCTGGATCAGCTCATCGCAGGTCGCCGCCAGCAGGCAGATGAGCAGCGGCATGGACGCAAGCCGCTGCGTCCGCAAGCGTCCCAGAGCGCCGGTAAAGCCGCTCACTGAAAAGCCCAGAACGGCGTACTCCGCAAAGTGCGCCAGCTTGCGGACGGTGTTGTTCCAATCCCCCACGGTGTAGTGCCCCGCCGGGTCAAAGAGCCGCAGTAAAATCGCCGTCAGCCGGTGGCTTTCGTCGTTGGATACCGCTGCCGTCCGCGTGGAGCGCAGGAAGATGAACGCCAGAAACCCCACGGACAAAATGAGAAAACACCAAAGCGCCCTGCGATTCTTCCGCTCGTCCATCCACCCCACCTCCTCGTTGATGGTGGAATTATAGCACAACCCACGGCAGATTGCAAC
>JAZQOJ010000066.1:0-7398 GCA_045627805.1 Bacteroidales bacterium | reverse complement strand
AGTTGTTGAGTTGTTGAGTTGTTGAGTTGTTGAGTTGTTGAGTTGTTGAGTTGTTGAGCTGTTGAGCTGTTGAGTTGTTGAGTTGTTGAACGAAGCAAGTGAATTGTTGAATTGTTGAGACGGTGTGCGAGCATCGTCTTTTTTTGATAGTTTTGTGGTCCGTGTGCTTGGAGAAATTCCGTGCGTTTTCTGGACATTGTGGTGGGAAAAAATATCCCCTCAATTTGTTACATAATTTATATTATGTTAAATAGAATATTCCGAAAAAGAAAGTGGGGCCACAGAAAACCCCACTTCCAAAAACAAACAGAAACACAAAATTTATTCAAGCCGCTCCCATTTGCGGAACCAGCTGCGAATTTTTAAGCCAATCACGCCGAAAATCGCCTCGGAAAAAATTCCCTTGCTCATTTTCGACGTTCCTAATGTACGGTCCTTGAAGATGATGGATACTTCCTGGATTTTGAATTTCAATTTCCAAACGGTGAACTTCATCTCAATCTGGAACCCATAACCGATATGATGGATTTTTGAAAAATCAATCGCGCGCAGCGTGCTGGCCTTGTAGCATTTGAAACCGGCCGTCGTGTCGCGAACGGGAATCCCTGTGATCATACGCACATAAACTGACCCGTAATAAGAAGTCAGCAATCGCGACATAGGCCAATTCAGCACATTCACGCCTTTGCAATAGCGCGAGCCGATTGCCAGGTCAGCGCCGTCCTCCGCACAGGCCTTGTACAAGCGAGCTAGGTCGTTCGGGTCGTGCGAAAAGTCCGCATCCATTTCGAAAACATAGTCGTAACCGTGTTCAAGCGCCCATTTGAAACCGTGAATATAGGCGGTTCCAAGTCCGAGTTTCCCTTTGCGCTCTTCAATGAAGAGACGGTCGGAGAACTCCTCCCCTATTAGTTTTTTCACAATTTCTGCGGTGCCATCAGGGGAATTGTCTTCAATAATGAGAATGTGGTAATCGCCTAAGCCAAAGGTGGTTCGGATAATATTTTCAATATTCTCCTTCTCATTATAGGTGGGAATGATGACTAATTTACGGTCCATTGCGTTATTTTTCTAAAAGAACATAAACGGGAAGGTGGTCGCTGTAGCCGCCAAGGTAGGTGCCCGCAGCATAGGTTCTGCAAGGCGTGCCTTCGTAGGAACCTGACTTTGTAAGGAGGAAGTTCGCACGGAAAATCTCTGCCTTGACAAACTTGTAGCCCTTATAGGGATGTACAACTCCGTATGAGACAATGATTTGATCAATCACATTGGGCTCATCGCGATAAACGTACGACCAGATGCCGTCCATATAGAGCTTGTACATCGGATTGTAGAGTCCACCGAAAGCCAACTTCTTTACCGACTTGGCAGGACGGAGGATCGTCATAATACTTTTGGCATCGGGATTGTCGTTCAAGTCGCCCATAATGAAGACCTTAGCATAAGGATTCGCCTTCATAATGGAATCGGTGATGTGCTTTGAAAGTTCGGCGGCCGCGATACGTTTGGGCATACTTCTCTGCTCGCCGCCTAACTTAGAAGGCCAGTGATTGACAATGATGTGGACTGTATCAGTGCCATCCACAATTCCTTTGATAAGCAGCTGGTCTCTGGTTCTGAAGCTCGTGTCGGCCGTGACCAGACGGTAGGGTACTTTATCGAGCACTTTGAAGCGATCTTTCTGATACAAAAGGGCGACGTCCACGCCGCGGCGGTCAGGAGAGTCGTGGTGTACCACGCCGTAATGGAACTTTTGTAGTGCTGGTTGTCTGCAAAGGTCCAACAAAACTGCTTCGTTCTCTACTTCTGAAACGCCGAGCGCCACTGGTCCGCCGTATTCTTTGGCAACCTGTGAGATGGCATACGACATATTGTCCAGCTTTCTTTGATAACGTTCAGTGTTCCACTGATATTCGCCATCGGGAAGGTGCTGTTGGTCGTTGGTCTTGGGGTCGTCAATCGTGTCGAAAAGGTTTTCCAGATTGTAGAAACCGATGGCCGCGGTTTGCTTATCAGGTATTATATTCTTTTGGGCTGACGCGGTAAAGAGAATCAGCGAGAGAGTGGCTGCGAGAAATAAACTCCTTTTAATCATATTTTATTGATTATCAATTAGTTGTTAAGTGCTTCAGCGCCACTTACAATTTCTATCAGCTCGTTCGTAATTGACGACTGACGGGCATTGTTGTACTTCAGGCGCAGGTCTTTCAGAATCTCGGTCGCGTTGTCGGTTGCCTTGTGCATTGCTGTCATTCGGGCTCCGTGTTCGGAAGCGATGGAGTCAAGCAAGGTCTTGTACAGCTGGAGTTTCAGAATCTTGGGAATCAATTCGGTGAGGATGCTTTCCTTGTCTGGCTCAAAGATGTAATCGTGATTCATCGCACTCCCCTCCCCTTTTGTATTCAAATTGCTGATGGGGAGAAAGTCCTCAGCCACAAGAGTTTGTGTGGCTTGATTGACGAAACGGTTGTACACGATTTGCACTTTGTCAACCTTGCGGCTTACGAAGTCGCTCATTAAGGATTCGGCGAGTTTTGCAATATCGTCGAAGGAAGAGGTTTCCACGACTTCCTCATTGCGCCACGTCACTTCGAGTTCCTTGGAGAGTTGCTCCGCGGCTTTTTTGCCGATGCAGTAGAGTTTTACCTTTCCAGCGGCTTTCTGTGTTGCGTAATCCTCTCTCAACATTGTTTGTACACGTTTCACGATGTTGGTGTTGAATGCTCCACAAAGTCCTCTGTTAGAAGATATTACTATTAATGCAACGGTTTCTTCGGGGCGTTTTTGAAACAAAGGCATCGCTTCAAGACTGTCGGTGGCGCCCGAAAGGTTCTGAAGTATCTCGCTTAATTTGTTTGAATAGGGTCTCAAGTTGAGAATGGCGGTTTGCGCTCTTCTCAACTTGGAAGCCGACACCATCTTCATTGCGCTCGTGATTTTCTGAGTGGAGGAGACGGATGCTATTCGAACTCTGATTTCTTTTAAACTTGCCATAAGTTATTACAATTCATACTTTTTAACCACTTCGCTGCAAACTGCTTCGAGTTCAGCAGTGATTTCGTCGTTGATTTTTCCGCTCTTCAGTTCCTTAAGCAATTCGGGCTTTGCCTCGCGGAGACGGGTCAGGAATTCTCTTTCGAAATTGCTGATGCGGTTGGTCGGAACCTTCTGCAGCAAGGCCTTGACGCCGCAGTAGATGATGGCGATCTGGTCTTCCACATTGAGGGGTGAGTACTGGGGCTGCTTCAGGATTTCCACATTTCTGACGCCCTTGTCAAGCGTTTTCTGTGTGGCGGCATCCACGTCGGAGCCGAACTTCGCGAAGGACTCCAGCTCGCGGTACTGTGCCTGGTCGAGTTTCAGAGTACCTGCTACCTTCTTCATTGACTTGATTTGTGCGTTACCGCCCACACGAGAGACGGAGATACCCACGTTGATGGCGGGGCGCACGCCAGAGTTGAACAGAGAGGTTTCCAGATAGATCTGGCCGTCGGTAATGGAGATTACGTTGGTCGGGATGTAAGCGGAAACGTCGCCTGCCTGCGTTTCAATGATCGGGAGTGCGGTCAAGGAGCCGCCACCTTTCACGATGGGTTTCAGGACGGGCGGAAGGTCGTTCATCTGGGCTGCGATCTCGTCGGATTCGATGATTTTAGCGGCGCGTTCCAGCAATCTGGAGTGCAAGTAGAACACGTCACCGGGATATGCCTCGCGTCCCGGGGGACGGCGGAGAAGCAGGGAGACTTCGCGGTAAGCCACGGCCTGTTTGGAGAGGTCATCATAGATGATGAGGGCCGGGCGTCCCGTGTCGCGGAAGTACTCACCGATGGCTGCGCCTGCGAACGGAGCGTAGAACTGCATTGCGGCGGTATCGGAAGCGGTGGCCGTGACCACGATGGTGTAAGGCATTGCGCCGTGCTCAGTGAGGGTTTTCACGATGCTGGCGACGGATGAGCCCTTTTGTCCGACTGCTACATATATACAATATACGGGGTGGCCTTCCTCGTAGAATTTTTTCTGGTTGATGATGGTATCGATGGCGATTGCGGTCTTGCCGGTCTGGCGGTCGCCAATGATGAGCTCGCGCTGTCCGCGGCCGATCGGGATCATAGCGTCAACCGCCTTGATGCCGGTCTGGAGAGGTTCCTTGACGGGCTGGCGGAAAATGATACCAGGAGCTTTGCGTTCGAGAGGCATCTCGTACAGGTCGCCTTCGATTTTGCCTTTTCCGTCGATGGGGTCGCCGAGGGTGTTGATGACGCGTCCGCAGAGGCCTTCACCCACGTTGATGGAGGCGATGCGACCGGTGCGCTTGCAAAGGTCGCCTTCGTTCAGACTCTTCGCGTCACCCAGCAACACGACACCCACGTTGTCTTCCTCAAGGTTGAGGACGATGCCCATAATGTTGCCTTCTTCTTTTTCAAACACGACCAACTCACCCGACTGGGCGTTCTCAAGGCCGTAAACACGCGCGATACCGTCGCCCACAACCAGAACCGTGCCCACCTCGGCCAATTCGGCCTTGGAGTCAAGGTTCTGCAATTGCTGACGCAAAATCGCAGTTACTTCTGATGGTTTAATTTCTGCCATTTCTTTATGTTTTTAATTACTTAATTCTAATATTTGGTCTGATACAGGTTGTGAGAGAATTCCACGCGCAGCTTGTTGATTTTCCCGATGATGCTCGCATCGAACAGGAAGTCGTCAACGTGGATGATGATGCCGCCGATGATTCTCGGATTCACTATCTGTTTGACAATGATGGTGGAATGGGTTTGTTCTTCAAGCATTCCTTTAATCTGTTTCAAAAGTCCGGCGGGCATTTCCGTAGCGGTGGTGATGGAGGCGACTTTGATGTTGTGGCTGATGTAGTAGCATTCCACGAAGTTCTCGAACATCGCAGTCAGGGAGGGCTCGCGGCGTTTGGCGATGATCAGCCGCAGAAAGCCGAACGTGATGTCGCTGATCTTGCCGCTGAAGATGCCGTCGAAGATGGCCAGTTTCTTCTCGGCTGGCATTATGGGGCTTTCGATAACGACGCGGAGTTCTCTGTTTTCTGCAAAGACATCTGCGAGGAGCAGTACGTCTTTGTACACGGCTTCTTCCTGCTGCTGTTCCACAGCAAACTGATGGAGGGCCGCCGCGTAGCGGCTTGAAAGTTTAGTCTTCTTCATCGTACTCGTTTTGGCTGATTAGTTGATACTTAAGTTCTCCACCCACTTTGAGATGAGCGCTTCCTGGCGTTGTTTGTCGGAGAGCTCTTCGGTGAGCACCTTCTCTGCGATTTCGATAGACATCTGTGCGATTTCGTTCTTGATGTCGGTGATGGCTTTCATCTTCTCGAAGTTGATGGTCTGCTTGGCTTCGTCGATGAGGCGTTGTGCTTCCAGATCGGCTTTCGCCTTTGCGTCCTCGTACATTTTCTCGCTCATCTTGCGTGCTTCGGAAAGGATGGCGTCGCGTTCTTCTTTGGCCTTGACTAACAGAACTTCGTGCTCTGATTTGAGGTTCTTCATCTCCTCGCGTGCTTTCGCGGCCGAGTTGAGCTGCTCTTTGATGAAATTCTCACGACCTTTGATGGCTTTGATGATGATGCCCCAAGCAAATTTTACCAGAATGAAAAACAAGATGCCGAAACCGATGAGCATCCAAAATAATAATCCAAATGACGGAGTAATGAGATTCATAGTTGATGATTTTTTATCGTTTATTTATTAATTAATGAACATATTATAAAAATGGCTGCAAATATAAGCATTTTTTTTGGTGCGGCAACCTTTTTTTCAAAAAAAAATCGGCTGTGAAGCCGATTCCGTAACGAGAAAACATCTCATTGGATGACGTGTGAGGTGATGAGTTCGAATTCGCCGACAGACAGCTGTTCGGGTCTTTTTGTAAATATTTCGTTTTCAACGAATTCTAAATCGAAGGAGAAAGTTTTCAAGGAGTTGCGCAGTGTTTTCCTCCGCTGGTTGAATGCGGTTTTCACCACCTGTTTGAACAGATTCTCATCGCAGGAAAGCTTTTTCAGTGGGTTCCTTGTCATACGGATGACGGCGGATTTCACCTTTGGCGGCGGATTGAACGAGTGTTCGTGAACGGTAAACAGGTAGTCAATATCGAAAAATGCTTGTAAAAGCACGCTCAAGATGCCGTACTGCTTGTTTCCTGGCTTGGAGGCGATGCGTTCGGCGACCTCTTTCTGGAACATCCCCACGGTTTCAGGTATTAAATCCTTGTATTCCAATATTTTGAATAGGATTTGAGAGGAAATGTTGTAAGGGAAATTCCCGATAATGCTCAGCTTGCTGGCGAAGAGTTTGTCGAGTTGGAGTGTGAGGAAGTCGGCGGCGATGATCCGGCTCTGGAGCGCGGGAAAATTCTGTTGCAGATATTCAACCGATTCGGTGTCGATTTCCACGACTTTCAGGTCGATGTCGGTGCGTTGCAGGAGGAATTGCGTGAGCACCCCCATTCCGGGGCCGATTTCCAGCACCGCCTTGTCGGTTGCGGAGAGGTTGTCAACAATGTCTTTTGCAATGCCGTTGTCGCACAGGAAATGCTGTCCGAGGTGTTTTTTTGGCTTGACTGCTGGCATAGGTTGTGTTTGAAATACGAGATGTTATCTAAAAAAAGTGCCTGCCCGAAGCGGACAGGCACTTGGTGGAATCGGACAAAAACTATTCGTTCTGAGAAAGTTTTTCCTTGAGTGCCTTGAGGGCATCGAGGTCTCCGAGAGTGGTCTTCTCAACGTTGGCGTTGATCTGACTGATTTCTCTTTCTTTCTTCTTGTCTTCAGCAGCGGCAGTCTTGGCCTCTTCTTCAGGAGTCTGTTTCCAGGTAGCGGTGTGTGAAAGGACGATCTTTCTGGCTTCCTTGTTGAACTCAGTAACCTTGAATTTGAGGACGTCGTTGGGCTTGACGTTGGATTTGTCTTCCTTGGCGAGGTTGCGGACGAAAGCGAATCCTTCGATGCCATACTGGAGGGTAACGGCAGCGCCCTTGTCGTTGACGCTTGCGATGGTGCCTTCGTGTTCGGAACCAATGGTGAAGATGGTTTCATAAACGTCCCAAGGATTTTCTTCCAGCTGTTTGTGACCGAGGCTGAGCTTTCTGTTTTCAACATCGACTTCGAGAACGACAACCTCAATCTTTTCGCCGATCTTAGCGAATTCTGAAGGATGTTTGATCTTCTTCGACCAGGAGAGGTCGGAGATGTGGATCAAGCCGTCAATGCCTTCTTCGAGTTCAACAAAGATACCGAAGTTGGTGAAGTTGCGGATGGTAGCGGTGTGCTTTGAGTTAACCGGATACTTGTCGAGGATGTTTGACCACGGGTCGGGAATGAGCTGCTTGATGCCGAGAGACATTTTGCGGTTTTCCTTGTCGAAGGTGAGG
>JAZQOJ010000065.1:0-10777 GCA_045627805.1 Bacteroidales bacterium | reverse complement strand
CAAGAACAAGTATTATTTGGAAGGTAGTTACAAGTCGAGTTCCGGTTCTGAAATCTCGTTGAATGCGATGAACGTGCCCGAAGGTTCGGTGAAGGTGACTGCGGGCGGCATCACGCTTACCGAAAACGTTGACTATACCGTCAATTACAGTATGGGAACGGTTTCGATTATCAACGAGGGCGTGCTCAATTCGGGAACGCCCATCAACATCAGTTTGGAAAACAAGTCCACGTTCGGGATGAACGATCAGCGGCTCTTCGGCTTGAACTTGGATTATATGTTCTCTGAGAATTTCAATATCGGAGCCACGATTTTGAACCTGAACGAGCGTCCTCTCACGCAGAAGGTCAATTACGGCGATGAGCCGATTAACAATACGATTTGGGGAATGAATCTCAACTACAAAACGAAGGTGCCTTTTGTGACGAAGGCGGTCAATTTGTTGAGTTTCCATAGCACGACGGCCGAATCCAACTTCCAGTTCGAGGGCGAGTTCGCCCACTTCATACCGGGGCACTCCCGCGCCGTGGGAAAGGAAGGAACCACTTACATTGATGATTTCGAGGGCACCAAGTCCACCGTTGACTTGCGCTCCATTTACAAATGGCATCTCGCTTCCACCCCTCAGGGGCAGATGCAGATGTTCCCGGAAGCCAACATCTCCGATAGCGATCCGATTCGCCGCCAGCTGGCGTACGGCTACAACCGCGCCAAGTTCTGCTGGTACATTATCGACCCGATTTTCTATCGCAACAATGCGGCTACGCCTCACAATATCACCGTTGACGACCAGTCGGCGACCTACGCCCGCGAAGTTTACGAGACGGAGCTTTTCCCGTATAAGGAGAGTTCCAATTCAATGCCCACCAACATTTCGGTGCTCAACCTCGCCTTCTATCCGGAAGAGCGTGGCCCTTACAACTATGATGTCGCGGGTACCGAAGGTTTGTCGGCGGGTGTGAACGAGGACGGCCTCCTGAATGCGCCATCGTCTCGTTGGGGCGGTATTATGCGCGAAATGGACAACACCGATTTCGAGTCTGCCAACTACGAGTACATCGAGTTCTGGATGATGGACCCGTTCATCGACAATCCGAATCATTCTGGCGGTAAGCTCTATTTCAACCTGGGTGACATTTCTGAAGATGTTTTGAAGGATGGCAAGAAGTTCTTCGAGAATGGCCTTCCGGTTGACGGAAGCGATGAGAATGTTGAGTACACGGTTTGGGGACGCGTGCCCACTGTGCAGATGATCGTCACCTCTTTCGACACCGACGATGCGGCCCGCCAACATCAGGATGTGGGTTACGATGGCTTGGCAACGGAGAAAGAGCGTGAATTCTTCGAGGACAGCTACCTGGCACTGCTCTCTCAGCAATTCGGCTCGAATTCCGTAGCTTACCAGATGGCTCTCAACGACCCGTCATCCGATAATTTCCACTATTTCCGCGGTGGCGACTACGATGCGGACGACGTGAAGATTCTGGATCGTTACAAATATTATAACAATGCCGATGGCAATTCGCCCACCGACAACCAGAGTGAGGAATCCTATCCGACGGCGGGTACCAACATTCCCACGATGGAGGATGTGAACAACGATAACACGTTGAGCGAGGACGAGAAATATTATCAGTATGTGATTGACCTGCGCCCCGACCGTATGAATGTGGGCGAGAACTATATCAATGACGTTTATGAGGCATCTCCGGAGCCGCTTCCGAACGGAACTCGTCCGCTTACCAAGTGGTATCAGTTCAAGATTCCGATCAAGGATCCCGACAAGGTGGTCGGTAATATTTCCGGTTTCAATTCCATCCGTTTCCTGCGCCTTTTTATGCGCGAATTCAACGAGCCCATCATTTGCCGTTTGGCCACTTTTGAACTGGTTCGCAGTGATTGGCGCACCTATTCACTCGACCTGATGGAGGATGGCGACTACCTGCCCGCGAGCGGTGGAGAAGAGACCTCTTTCAACGTGTCTTCTCTCAGTTATGAGGAAAATGGTAATCGCACGCCGATCCCTTACGTTTTGCCTCCCGGCATTGAGCGCGAGCAGGGCTATGGTACCACTACCATTTATTATGTGAATGAGCAGGCGTTGACAATGAAAGCGCAAAACCTGATTGATGGCGATGCGCGAGCCATTTACAAAACCACCGCTTATGACTTGCGTAAGTTCAAGAAACTGAGAATGTTCATTCACGCTGAAAAGGTGAATGCCAACGATAATATCCAAAAGGGCGATGTTACGGCTTTCATCCGTTTGGGCTCTGACTTTACCGACAATTATTACGAATACGAGATTCCCGTTGAACTCACTCCGTGGTATTGCGGTAAGGATTCCACTGCCATTTGGCCGAAGAGTAATCGTTTGGAAATCGTGCTCGACTCCTTGGTCTCAGCTAAGCAGATGCGTAATATGGAGGTCCGCGGCGGCACGCATCCCAGCATCACGGTTCCTTATTCGGTGCCCGTTGGCGACCACACCATCACGGTGGTGGGAACGCCGAACCTCGCTGATGTGGCCACCATTATGATTGGTGTGCGCAATCCGAAAAAGCGCTTTATGAATGATGGAGACGATATGTTGCCGAAGTCTGTGGAACTTTGGGTGAACGAGTTGCGCTTGTGCGATTTTGACGACAAATCGGGGCTCGCGGCGCTGGCTCGTATGCGACTCAATTTGGCTGATGTGGGCGACATCACCCTATCGGGAACTTATTCCACTCCCGGCTTCGGTGGCCTTGACCAGTCGGTGACCCAGACGCAAACGGAAACGCTGTACACCATCGACTTCGCCGCCAACTTAGAGGCGGGCAAGACCTTGTTCCCCGAAAAGTGGAACATCCGCATACCGCTTCACTACGACCTTTCGCAGAATGTGTCCATCCCCGAATACAATCCGCTCAATCCCGACGTGAAGTTGAAGGAGGATTTGAAAACCTACGAGAGTTTCGCTGAGCGCGACTCCATCCGCCATATGGTGACCGACTTCGTGCGCCGCCAGAACGTGAACCTGATGAACGTTAGAAAGGAACGCGACTTCGACAAGCCGATCAAGATCCGTCCCTGGGATATTGAGAACTTCGACTTCTCGTATGCCTATTCAGAGGTGAAAAGTCGTAATGTGGATGTGGAATTTGACAACGAGTTCTCTCATCAGGGCGAAATCGGTTATTCGTTCAACTACAATCCGAAGAACATCCGTCCGTTGGCAAGCCAGAAGTGGTTGAAATCGAAGTGGTTGCAACTGATTAGAGATTTCAACTTCTACGCTTTGCCCAAGACGTTCACTTTCCGTACTTCCGTGATTCGCGAGTTCAACGAGTTCAAGTACCGTCCGAAGAGCAAGGGCAATGTCATCATCGACACCAGCTTTGTGAAGTCTTTCGACTGGACGCGCGACTATGCGTTGCGCTGGGATATCACGCAGGGCTTGAAGATTGAATACACGGCCAATGCGTCTGCTCGCATTGACGAGCCGCAGGGTTTGATTGACACCCGCGTGGAGAAGGATTCCATCTGGCATTGCTTCGGGCAGGGCGGTCGCATCAACACTTTCCAGCAGCGTTTTGATGCCTCTTACCAGGTCCCGATCAACAAAATCCCGCTCTTCAGCTGGATTACCGCGTCAGCCCGTTACGGCTCCACTTACAACTTCACTTCTTCCGCCATTTCAATGGCATCCTTGGGTAACACCATTTCCAATTCTCAGAACATTCAGCTCAACGGAAATGTCAACTTTGTGAATCTGTACAACAAAGTTCCCTATTTTAAGAAAATCAATCAGGGAACCAACAAAGCTGGCAAAGGAAAACTCGCTGCGACCAAGACGAAGTTGAAAGGCGATCCTGATGAGGATGAAGATGAGCAAGACAAGTCTAAAGACAAGGGAAAGGAAAAAGGAAAGAAGGGCAAAGACGGCAAGAATGCGAAGGATTCACTCAAGGAGAAACCCAATTATGGGAAAATCATTGGTGATGGAATCCTGAGATTCCTGATGCTGGTCCGCAATGCTTCGCTCAGTTTTAACGAGGGCAATGGAACCACGATGCCGGGCTATATGTATTCGCCCAATATGATTGGTTTGAGTTTCAAGAATGCGTCTCCTGGATTCCTGTTCGCCTTCGGTGGACAGACCGATATTCGCCACATCTCTTCTGAAAACGGCTGGCTTTCTACCGACACATTGATGAATTATGCTTATCAGGAGACACACAGTCGTGTCATCAATTTCCGTGCGACGGTTGAACCGTTCAAGGACTTCCGCATTGATGTGACGGCTACGCGCAACGAAAGCTCCAGCTATTCGGAATATTACCGCTCTGACGCTCAAGGCAATTTCCGTTCCTATTCGCCCAAGACAACGGGAACCTTCTCCATCTCTCAATTCGGTTTGGGCAAGTTCTTCAAGAAGGGGAGCGAGCTTTTCGACGAGTTCAAGGCGGTTCGTCTGGAATTGGCGCAGCGCATTGCGGGGAATAATCCTCATTCGGTGGGTACACAGGACACCACTTCGTTCCCGTTCGGCTACGGAAAACTGTCGCAGGAGGTTCTCACTTCGGCTTTCCTCGTCGCTTATGGCGGAAAGAATGCCTCAAAAGTGGATGTCGCCTCGCCGTTCCCGAAAATCCCGCTTCCGAACTGGCGCCTCAACTATACTGGATTCACCAAGATCAAGGGAGTGAACAAGGTTTTCCAGAGTCTCTCGTTGACCCACGCTTATTCTTGCACTTACAACGTCGGTAATTACACCACCAACTTGCTTTACACCGGCGATATTGACGGCAATCCGACAGCGTTAGATCAGTTGGGCAATTTCATTCCGAACCGCGAAATCGGACAGATCACCATTTCTGAGCAATTGAATCCTCTCATCGGTTTTGATATGACTTTGAAAAACAGTTTGATGATCAAGGTCGAGTACAAACGCAGCCGCAACACATCGCTCAGCTTCGCCAACAACCAGCTTACTGAAATGACTTCCAACGAACTGGCGGTTTCTGCGGGCTATCGTATCAAGGACATTACCATCGGGTTCATCTTCTCCGGAATGAAACGCCAGGTGACGAGCGACTTGAACCTGAGTTTCTCCTTCGCATTGAAAGACAACCAGACGGTTTTGCGCAGAATTGCTGAAGACATCAACCAGGTGTCAGCGGGTTCCCTTTCTATGACCATTAACTTCTCGGCCGATTACCAGCTGAGCAAAATGGTGGGATTGACACTTTATTACGATCATATTATCAATCGTCCTTATATTGCGCAGCAGTATAACAATATGAATATTGATGCCGGCTTAAAAGTGAGATTGATGTTGGCTCAGTAATGCGAGTCATTGAACTTTTGTAATTTTATAGAAAATGAAAAGATTTCTCTCTATCGTATGCGTTGCAGCTGTTTTAGTAGGACTTACGGGTTGCAATGTGCGCAAGGCAGTCAACCTGACCAACTGTGATTTCTCGTTCGATAAGGTCACGGGTGTCACTTGGGCGGGCATCAACTTTTTGAAGACGGGTCTTGATTACAAGAAGTTGGACGCCTCCACGCTGGCGAGTTGCGCTTCGGCTTTAGTGAAGAAAGACTTCGCCCTCCACGTCGATATGGATCTCAAGGCCTCTAATCCGACCAAGAACCCGGCGGGTTTGGCGGGCTTTGACTATGTTTTGTATTACAAAGGAAACAAGGTTGGCGAAGGCGAAAGCACTAACGCCACGGATATTGACATCCCTTCGCGGGGCGGCGTGACCACGATTCCGCTTAACTTCTCGGTCAATTTCAAGGACATCGTGGACCTGAAGCACCCGCTGAAGTCGGCTGAGAACGCGGTCGGTTTCATTGCCGACGTGGCCAAATTGGGAAAGTCCAATTCCAACTTCTCCATTCGGCTGCGCCCCCACGTTCGTATGGGAAACAGTGTGATGAAGACCGCCTATTTGAAGATTGGAGGTGACAACTGATCCTTATGGCTAATCGGTTTGGCGTGAAACGTTTCGGCATTGTCTTCGTTCTACTGTTTTGTGCGCTGGTTCCCGCTTGGGCTCAGCGCTACACTGTTTCGGGCGTAGTAAAAGATGGCTCGAACGGAGAGACAATGAAGGATATTCTCGTGATGTTGATCCCAACGGAAGACCCTACGCAATCGTTCAACAGTCTTACCAACCAGGCCGGTTTCTATTCCATTACGGCGCCGAAGGGCGAGTATGTTTTCCGCATTATGTATTTGGGTTACGCCACCATTTCCGACACGATTCAGTTGCAGTCGAATTGGAAACGGAATTGTGAATTGCAACCCGAAGCGGTGATGACGGAAGGCGTGACGGTGACTGAACACGCTGAGGACCACAATGTTACCAGCGCCGAAGTGGGCAAGATGGAGATGAAGATCGAAACCATCAAGTCGTTGCCTGCCTTGTTTGGCGAGGTTGACGTGCTGAAGTCGGTGCAGCTGCTCCCCGGCGTGCAGTCGGGCGGCGAAGGCAACACTGGCTTTTACGTCCGTGGCGGCGGCTCCGACCAGAATCTGGTGCTCCTGGACGAGACAACCATTTACAATGCGGGCCATCTTTTCGGCTTCTTTTCCGTCTTCAATGCCGACGCGGTGAAGAATGTGGAAATCACCAAGTCGGGGATGCCTGCCTATTACGGCGGCCGTCTCGCTTCGGTGCTTGACGTCGCTCAGAAGGAGGGCAATATGAAAAAGTTCGAGTTCGACGGCGGACTCGGCCTCATTTTTTCTCGCCTCACCATTCAAGGTCCTATCAAGAAGGACGTGTGCTCCTTCATCATTTCCGGCCGCCGCACTTACATCGATGCCATCGTGCAACCCATCCTCAAGCCGACCTCTCCCTTGAAGGGAACGAAGTTTTATTTTTACGATTTGAATGCGAAGTTGAACGTCGTGATTAACGACAAACACCGTCTTTTCATTGGCGGCTATTACGGAAAGGACGTGTACGGTTTCAAGTCGAGTTCGGCCACCACTACGGCGCAGTTCCGCTGGGGAAATGCCGCCGCCTCGTTGCGTTGGAACTACATCATCAATCCGCAATTGTTCCTCAATACCACTTTCTCGTTCACCAATTACGACTTCGCGACCACGATGGGAATGGACATCTATTCGATGGAGATGAGTTCGGGCGTGCGCGACTATTCCCTGAAATCGGAGCTTACTTATATGCCTCCGTTTCACCACGAGTTCCGTTTCGGCTTGCAATATACTTTCCACACGCTCTTTCCCAACAAGTTCGCGGTGGAGGCCGGAGAGAACCAGAATTTGACCTTGCCCAACGTGGACCCGTATTATGCGCACGAGTTGGCCATTTATGCCAACGATGAGTTCGACGTTTTCAAGTGGTGGAAAATCAATTGCGGCTTGCGCTACACGCACTTTGAGTTCGTGGGGCCGTTCACCCGCTATGTGTTCGACGATTACGGCATCCTTACCGACTCCATCGTTTATCGTCCGGGCCAGGTCATCAAGCAGTTCAACAACGTGGAGCCCCGTTTGTCGATGCGTTTCCAGGTGGCGAAAAACACTTCCATCAAGGCCTCCTACACGTTGAATTACCAGTACTTGCACCAGGTGGCGCTGGCCACCATCTCGCTGCCCACCGATGTGTGGATGCCTTCCACCGAGATCGTGAAACCGCAGGTCGGACATCAGGTGTCGCTCGGCGTGTACCAGAATTTCTACCGCAATATGTTTGAAAGCTATATCGACCTTTACTACAAGCATATGAACAATCTCATTGAGTATAAGGACGGTATCAACATTCAGGACATCACGCAGAACGCCGACCAGATGTATGTGTTTGGCAAGGGCTGGTCGTATGGCGTGGAATTCTACCTGAAAAAGGCGACGGGGCGTTTCACCGGTTTCATCGGCTATACGTTGTCGTGGACGCAGCGGCAGTTTGACGAGTTCAATGGCGGAAAGCCGTTTTTCGCGAAGTACGACCGCCGGCACGATGTCTCGATTAACCTGTGCTACGAGATTTTGCGCAACAAGTTGAGTGTGTCGGCCGTCTGGATTTTCGCTTCCGGCAACACGATGACGATTCCCGTCGGCTATTACTTCTTGTGCGGCTCCCTCATCACGGAGTACAGCGACCGCAACGCTTTCCGCCTGGATCCGTACCACCGCCTCGACCTCTCGTTGAACTGGACCATCTGCAAGAAAAAACGCTTCGAGACCGGACTCAATTTCTCGGTTTACAATGTCTATAATAGGAAAAATCCTTTCTTTATCTACTTTGAAACGCAGACCAACTATGTGGAGGGCGAAAGCTTTGATATGAGCACGAAGGCCTTCCAGATGAGTTTGTTCCCCATTCTTCCCTCCATTACCTGGAACTTTAAATTTTAATGGCTGATTCATATCGGAAATCAAAATGAAATTCAAATACATTCTCTGGCTTACTTTCGTCTCCCTTTTCCTATTCACTTCGTGTGAAAAGGAAATTCAAGTGGAAATTCCTGATTATCAGAATAAAATCGTGATAGAGGGAAGCATTGAAAACGGGTCCCCCGCAATGGTGATTGTGAGCCGTAGCGTATCGTATTTTGCTCCGCTTGACATTGAAACCTTGATGACGGACGTGTTCATCCGCGATGCCGAGGTCACCGTTACGAGTTCGTCAGGGGCATCCGAGCAATTGCATTTCACGCTTTGCCAAGACTCTCCCATCTATATGGCCTATGTTGGTCACAATGTGGTGGGCGTGCCGGGTGAAACCTACAAACTTGAGGTGAAGTACGACGGAAAAGTCTATACGGCTGAGACTTCCATCAGGGAACCCGTTCGACTGGATTCTGCCTATTTGGCCTTCCTTGATGAGAAGGATACGCTGCCGACTTCTCGCATCTTACTGTCTGACAATCCGTTGACAAAGGATTATTATATGTTCCAAATCAAAGTGCACGGAAAGAAACTGCACGACCGACTTTGGGTAACCAGTCTGCCAGTGGCTTTCGACGACGCCACTTTCAATGGGCAGACTGTGAATTACGAGATTCTGCGCACCAATCCTTCGTCGCTGTTCTCGGCCACGATGTCGGAGGAGGAGCAGAGAGAATTCTACCGTATCACCTATCGGCGTGGCGACACGGTATATTTGAAAACCTCGATGCTGGATTATGACGGCTACCAGTACTGGTCGGCGATGACCTACCCGCTGGCAGTTGGTGCCAATCCGTTTATGAGCCCCGCCCCGATTCCGTGCAACATTAGCGGCGACAATGTGATCGGCGTTTGGTGCGGCTATGGCTCCACGATTGATACCCTTTATTATCCTGAATGATTTCTTTATTAAACTGACAGAAACGATATGAAAATTGCGGTCAACACGCGCTTATTGCTGAAAGACAAGCTGGAGGGAATCGGCTGGTTTACTTACGAGACTTTGCGGCGGATTGTGAAAGCCCATCCCGAACATACTTTTTATTTTATTTTCGACCGCAATTATGACGAGCGATTTGTTTTCTCGGAGAATGTCCAGCCCATTATGACCTTTCCGCCCGCGCGCCATCCGTATCTCTGGTATGTTTATTTCGAGTATTCGATTCCGTATGTGCTGCGCAAAATAAAGCCCGACCTGTTTCTTTCCACCGACGGGTGGCTCTCTTTGCGTGCCGATGTCCCGCAGGTGGACGTGATTCACGATTTGAATTTCGAGCATCAGTGCGACTTCCTGAAAACCAAGTATCAGCAGTACTATGTGAAATATTTTCCGCAGTTTGCCAAAAAGGCGGCCCGTATTGCCACGGTTTCCGAGTTTTCAAAAAACGACATCTGCTCTTTGTATGATATTCCCGCCGACCGGGTGGATGTGGTGTACAATGGCAGCAATGAACTGTTTGTTCCCACTTCGGCAGGCGAGCAGTCGGTAACGCGTATGCAATACGCTGGCGGCGCCGACTATTTCCTTTTCGTGAGCGCCATTCATAAGCGCAAAAATCTGGCCAATATGCTGCGTGCATTCGATGTGTTCAAGGCGCGCACCCAGAGCGATATGAAGTTTGTGGTGGTGGGCGAACGTGCAGGAATGCAGGACGATGTGGATGCGGTTTTGCAGAATATGGAGCATAGGGGAGAAGTTTGTTTTACTGGGCATCTGGGGACGAAGGAGTTGGCCGCCGTGATGGGGGCTGCGTATTGCCTGGTTTACGCTTCCCTTTTCGAAGGTTTTGGCATTCCGATTGTGGAAGCGTTCCACGCGGAAACCGCCGTGATTACCTCCAATGTGACTTCTATGCCGGAGGTCGCGGGCGATGCCGCGCTGCTCGTGGATCCGACATCGGTGGAGCAAATTGCCAATGCGATGGTGCAAATCGTTGAAGATAAGGATTTTAGAAAACAGCTGATAGAACGTGGCAGAATTCAGCGTGAAAAATTCAGTTGGGATTTGTCGGCTCAGAAGCTTTGGAAATGCGTGGAATCGGCTTTGTGCTAAAAATGCTTTTCATATTGCTTTATTTTGTAAATTTGCAGCCGAAATCAGCTGTTAATTAATCAATAATGATTTTATTATTTGTATTCCTTTTTTCAGCAATGGCGATTTCCTTTTTATGCTCATTGCTTGAATCTTCTTTAATGTCAACCTCTTTATCGTACATTATGATGCGCGAGGAGGAGGGCTATAAGCCCGCCACGTTGTTTAAGCAGTACAAGACGGAAACGGAGAAGCCGCTGGCGGCGATTCTGTCGTTGAATACGGTTGCCAACACGATTGGCGCTGCCGGTGTGGGTATGCAGGCCACCGAGGTGTTCGGC
>JAZQOJ010000064.1:0-2532 GCA_045627805.1 Bacteroidales bacterium | reverse complement strand
CCGTTTTGCAAGTTTGGGCTCGCACAGCGCAGCAGCGACCGTTTTTGTTGGGAAGCGAGGCAGCAGCGGCAAAGCGAGTTTTCTTTGCCTCTTTCTTTTTCTCAAGAAAAAAAGAAAGAGGAATTGCTGTGAGCTGACAATTCGGGAGTTGCGATGTGTTGAGCGGTAATTCCGCAGTGCGGATAATTTCCATTATGCGAACATCTCGCTCCCATCATTGTGGCATTTACAAGAGGAAAGGGGATAATTCCGAAAAAAAATGCCGAAAGCCCAATTACTCCTCATCAGTGAAGTAATCCTCATCACCCATTTCAGCACTGAACATACTCACGACATCGTCTTCAATGCTTTTGGCGGCCTGCTGGAAAGTCTCGGAGTCGAAATAAACAGTGAGGCACAAATTGCCACTATAGCCCAGCAAAATGAAATTGAAATGATTGCTTTCCAATATTTTACAGAACGAATCCAGAAACAGAATGTTCTTGGTTTTCTGTTTGGCCGGATAAAGCGTTGCAAATTTCTTGGATAGGATGCCCGCGATGGAGGAGGTTCTTTCCTTCGCCAGTCCGCTCAGCGTGAAATGGTACTCAATGTAGCTGATGGGCGCATCGCGGTTGAATTCGCTGGCCAGACGGCTGTCTTCGTATTCGTAAGTTTTTTCAGCAAAAAAGATGTCGGTAGAGGTCAGTGTGATTTCATCGTCAATGGCAACGGGCTCAATAAAACTGGCGCGGTATTGCGTGAGCGAGGGTTCCAGCCCTTGTCCGTAATTTTTGTGGTTGAAAAGGTCGCCGAGCGTAGCATTGGGCTTGAGCCCGTCAGCCGCATCTTTCGTGAAATTAGCCAAAAAGTTTTTCTCAAGTACACTGGCATCGTAATAGTCGGTCACAATGCAGTAACTGGCTGTGTAATCGGGAGTATAGGAGTTGCTGAACAACGGTTGCGCGATGAATTCGCCTTTCGGATTGATGAACCCATACAGGTAGTCTTGCTGCACAATAGCCATCCCATCAAAAAACGACGTGCAGGGTTCATAGTTCTTCGCTTCAATGAAATCGCCTTTGGAAGTAAGAAAGCCGATGTGCTCGTCATCTTTAACGGCGTAAGCCATTTTGCCAGAGAAATCGCCAACATTTTGATATTCAGCGGGAATGACAAACTTTCCCTTTTTATTGATGAAGCCCCATTGCCCGTTCTTTTTTTGTACGGCGGCAAGCCCATTATGGAAGCGTCCCACGTCCTCAAACTGCGGTTTCACAACGGTTTCGCCTTTCTGATTGATAAAACCCCATCCGCCTTTAGACAAAACGGCGGCAAGTCCTTCCGAAAACTGATCAGCCAGTTCAAATTGCGGCTGGATCGCCATTTCGCCTTTCTGATTGATGTAGCCGCAGTAGTCGCCCACAAAAACCAGAGCAAGTCCTTCCGCGAAATTGTCGGCCATTGCGTAACGAGGTTCCGCTATTACCTCACCCTTTTCATCAACAAATCCAAAAAGCACTTCATTCTCATCTTGTGCCACACAGAAAAGGGCAAGTCCATCTGAGAAACCTCCAACGCCTTGTGCCTGAGGAAGTTCAAAAATCGTTTTACCATTTCGGTCGATACAAATCGGATAAGAGCCCTCCCCTACCACGAAAGCGCGATCGTGCGAAAAAGAAGTGCCGTCAATGTATTGAGCGGACACCACAAACTCGCCCTTTTCATTGATGTAACCCACATATCCATCGGCAGTTACTACACGAGCAACACCATTTTTGAAGAACTCGGCATCGTTGAATTGCGCCTCAATAACGTATTCGCCCTTATGATTCACAAAACCCCAATTTCTGCCGTTGTTCACGGGAATAAGAGTCGTGCTCACTTCGCTTTTCACTTTTGTAAGGTATTGATACGAAAAGAAAATGCCAAAGCCAATCAAACCGAGTCCTAAAATAATGAGAAGGATAATCAGGAGCTTATGACTTTTTTGGGGAGTTGAAACGATTTCGGGAGCGCCCTGCTGATTTTCCGAATCATTGATGTTTGTAACTTCTTCCATAATTTTCAGAATTAAAAAATGAGGTGCAAAGTTACAATTATTTTCGGACTTGTGACTTTGGCTAAGAAGGAATTAGCACGCAAATGAAAGGGGAATGGCAATGGGAAATAGGATTCGGCAAAGCTTTTTTTTGAGTTGATGGTCGATAGTTGCCAAAAAATATGTAATTTTGCAGCGGTTTTGAAAAGAGCCGCCCCCGTAGTTCAGCTGAATAGAATGTCAGATTCCGGTTCTGAAGATCGTGGGTTTGAATCCCGCCGGGGGTACTGATTTCCCGCAGCAATGCGGGATTTTTTTATGAAGATGCCATCATCATCTTTCGCTTTGCCGATTGGAAAGACTTGTGAGAATATTTTCCAATAATGGGAATGAGCCGCATTGCGAACTCTCCGCTCAGCACATCGCAAGTGCCGAATTGCTAATTCACAGCTGCTCAACTTTCTTTTTTTCTTGAGAAAAAGAAAGAGGTTTATTTAAAGAAAACGGAGTCT
>JAZQOJ010000063.1:0-14048 GCA_045627805.1 Bacteroidales bacterium | reverse complement strand
GGGGGCCTGCTCCGTGTTGTTCTTGCCTTTCGAGGCGTAAACCAGCACCAGCAGCTCACCCTTATCGCTGAGCTGCAAGTCCTGAATGGAAAACCTCGCGCCGTTGATGGTGGGCAGGAACTTGTCGTACCACAACTCTTTTCCAGTATTGTCGTAAATGAAGCAGTAGAAATAGGGTGCCTGATTTCTTTCGTTGGGAACGATGAACGTGATGGCGTACTTCGACTCGTCGGGAGAAACGGCAAAGTACTTGAGGATTTCGCCTCTGCCCGTGAGGTCAATGGAGATACGTTCCTCCAGCTTGACCTGTTTCACGCCGTCGGTGCTTTTCTTCTGCGGCATCGTGCCAATGGTATAGTCGAAAGTGCGCTTGGCCGCATTGTAGCAATAGTAGTAGCCCACGTACTGGTCGCCGATGGCGCGGGAGTACAAGTGGCGGTAGTTGGCGGGAAGGTCCACGGTTTCAAGGAACGCGGTGCCCGTTGACTTGTTGTAGGTAACGATGTCCTGATGCTGCAACTTGGGATTCGGGCTGTAAGTATGAAGGTAAAAGGTGGCCGACTTCTCGTCATTGCGCAGCAGATTATGCGATGAAAGCTGGCTGGAGCAGTTGTCGATGACGGGGCCTCCGCCTTCGGTGAGAGGCGTTTGAGCCGACGCGCTGAGATTCACTCCCAGCACAAGAATAACCGATACAAGCAAGGTAATAAGATTCTTTTTCATAAAAAGAGGTTAGGTTAAAACAATCGGCAAAGATACGCCATTTTTTGAAATAAATATAGTATCTTTGTGCGCTAATTTTGTCAAAATGAAAATATCTGGAAATCAACACCTTGTGCGTTTCCTATGGGTGATGGCGCTGTGGCTTTGCCTGCTACCGGTTTCAGCCACGAGTTTGCTCATCCCGATGGACCTGACGCAAAAGAACCACCTGAAGGCATACGGCATCGCCTATTTTGCAGTGGAGCGCACGATTGACGTGAGCTGGCTGCTCAACTACCGCGGGGGCAGTTTTATGCTGCCATACAGCCAGACCGTTGCGAGCGAATGCGCCATCCGCGGTGTCACCTACGAGACCATTTCCGACCTGCAAGCGTCGCAAATCATCAGCGAGATCGCCTCGCTGGAACAGAATATGGACGAGATCCGTCTCACGAAAGTGCCGAAAATCGCGGTTTACTCGCCGAAGAACAAACTGCCGTGGGACGATGCCGTCACACTGGTGCTCACCTACGCCGAAATCCCTTACACCGTGGTTTACGACGAAGAGGTGCTGAACGGCGACCTGCCCAAGTACGACTGGCTGCACTTGCATCACGAGGACTTCACCGGGCAGTTCGGAAAGTTCTGGGGCAGCTACCGCAACGCCACCTGGTACAAGGAAGACGTGGCCGAACAGCAGGCCACCGCCGAGAGAATGGGCTACACGAAAGTGTCGCAAATGAAACTCGCCGTCGTGAAAAGCATCCGCGACTTCGTGGCCGGCGGCGGCTATCTCTTCGCAATGTGCTCCGGCCCCGACAGCTTCGACGTCGCCCTCGCAGCCGAAAACGTCGATATCTGCGACGTGATGTTCGACGGAGACCCGGCCGACCCGCAGGCGCAAGCCAAACTCGACTTCGACAAGACCTTCGCCTTCACCAACTTCCACATCGTGACAAATCCTTACCAATACGAGATCTCCGACATCGACGTGAAGCCCAACGGATCGCGCAAGAACAATGACTTCTTCACGCTATTCGAGTTCTCCGCCAAGTGGGACCCCGTGCCCACAATGCTCTGCCAGAACCATACCAGCGTCATCCCCGGATTTATGGGACAGACCACCGCGTTCTGCAAAGACAAGATCAAGCCCCACGTGCTCATTATGGGTGAGGCCGCCGCCCTCGGCGAAGCCCGCTACATTCACGGCGAATACGGGAAAGGAACGTGGACTTTCTACTCCGGCCACGACCCCGAAGACTACCAGCATTTCGTGGGAGACCCGCCCACCGACCTCGACCTCTACCCCAACTCCCCGGGTTACCGACTCATCCTCAACAACGTGCTCTTCCCTGCCGCAAAAAAGCAGGTCAGAAAAACCTAATTCCCGAAACTTTTACCGCGAAATTCCGTATAGGGTGTTTGTCAATTTCTTTGAACGAACACCCTTTTCACATTATGGACATCTCACACATCTGCGCATTCATCGGAGCCACTACCGTCAGCGTCATCATCGCGCTACTGCTCTCCCCCGACAACTACGAAATCACCCGCGAGAAAATCAACCAACACCTCACCTCCCGCGGCATCTGCCTCGAACCCGACAAGCTGGATGAGTTCATTGAAAAAATGAAGGAATATTTCCACATCTCCGAAAACGGAATCATCAATTTCGAAGACATACAGAAGGAAAGCGTGGCTTCCGAAAACGCCTAAGTCCTCCCTATCACATTAATTAGCAAGCGAGTCGGCCACCGATTCCTGCGGCGCCACAATCTGAATGCCCGTGTTCAAATTCTCGTATTCCGATGCCGACATCCATTCGCGCTCCTGCATCCGCTTGGCCGCAAAACGCATCTCGTCTTGCCGCGCACCCGACGGGCGGCCCGAAGCGTCAAGCGTAGAGCGGTAATGCTTCGGCGAACGGATCAGCGTGGCCAGATACAGGCACTCGCCCATTGTGAGTTCAGCCGGCGTCTTCGCAAAATAGAATTGAGAGGCGGCACCCAGCCCTATGACCTCGGGCGCCCATTCCACAATGTTCACATAGATTTCAAACATACGCTGCTTCGATATCAGGTGGCGGTCCTCAATCATCCAAACCAGCAACAGCTCTTCTATCTTTCTGGTAAACACCTTCTTGCGATTCAAGAAAAGGTTCTTCACCAGCTGCATCGAAATCGTGCTGCCGCCACGCACCAGGCGCCCCGCCTGCAAGTCGGCCACCATCGCATTGCGGATGGCATCCTTGAGGAAGCCGCGGTGATGGAAAAACGACGGGTCCTCGCTGATCAGAATCGAATTGGTCAGCGCGGCGGGAATCTGCGAGAACGGGCAGAAAAGCGGATTGCCCACACTGTCAATCAGCACGTCGATCTCCGTGTCCTCAATGCCCAAGGCCTCGTTGCCCGCCTCGAAAAACTTATACACAAAAGGTTCGTTGAACTGCGTAATCAGCTCCATTCCTTTCACGATCTCAAACGAATGGTCGGCGCTGCGGATGTCGAAATCGAACTTCAACTGGTCAAGATGAGCGAAATCACAGTCGAACAGCAACTTCAAATCCAGATTTCCGCGCACCTCCATCTGCGGAAGCACCACAAAAAGTCCTTCGGGAAGCGAGGCGAACAGCTTTTGAGCGTTGCATTTGCGCTCGTCCACCTTCAGCACGATATGCCGCTTCTCGTTCTTCTCGTAGCTGAAGAAAGGATGAATCTCCGCCTGGTTCAAGGTGAGCGTGGAAGTTGAGTCAACCTGCAACTTGTTGGGCGTAATCCGTATGTCGAGAGCGGCACCCGTATTATTGATGCAAACGGGATGCTCCGCGATGTAGCGGTGGAAGAACTGCAATTTCTCAATGTCGCCCGACAGGGAAAGCGTGACCAATTTCGACTTCTGCTCTTTCACGTTCATCCTGAAAGCGGCCTTGCGGAACTGAACGTTCGACTTTTCAATGCTTTCGCCAATGGGAATGGCCGCCACACTGTCGGAATCGGTTAACACAATCTCGCCCGCATACGACTTGGCGGCCTTGTCAATAGTGCCTTGCAAGCGCCACTGCGACTGCTGTGGCTGTTCGGGAAGCACGGTCACCAGCCCGCTCACTTTTCCGCCTTCAATCACAAGGTCGGCCATATCGTAATCGTTCACCACAGAGTCGATGGAGGTCTCAATATCAAGCCGTTTCACAGTCAGCTGGTCGGGGCAAAAACCATTCAGCGCCTCCAACAGCTTGGTAAAACGGGCGCAATAATCGCGCTTGCCGTCACTCACCGAATGCTGGTGCAAGAAGCCGTAATTGGTGTAATCGCCCCGCTTCACCACGTTCATCTTCACGTGATCCACGTCAAGTTCCTGAACTTCCTTTACCAAATGAAGCCCACGCCAGGCGCGGACTTCGGTGTGAAGGCGGTCCAATGAAAGGAACTCATCGCGACAACTGTCGGCCACGAGATGCACATCGCTCATTTCCAGCGCGATCTTGCCGAAAAGATTGCATCGCACGACACGCAAATCGCCCACTGGAATCCGCACGCGCTTTTCTTTCTCCACCGCTTCAATCTTGCTCAATATTTTATGCTTCACAATGGAAGGAAGAACAAGGCGGAAAGTGGTTAGCCCGATAACAAGCACCGCTGCGGGGATGATGAACCAAAGATGCTTTTTTGATAAATTTTTGAATTTCATTTCTTCAAAATTTGGCTTGCAAAATTACGAAAAATAAGCAAGATGGCGCAAAAAATCACAATGCGATGATTGTGCGGATATTTTTTTACGAATGATGCGAAAAAGAAACACCAGCTTATACATCCGCACACAATTCAGACGCCACAATATTTTATATAATATTCATTATCAATACATTATAATTAAAAATAATATTTTTCAAAAACCGTTGACAGAATCAAAAAAAAAGCTATCTTTGCAATCTAAAAATCGGCGGGGTAGCTCAGTTGGTTAGAGCGTCGGATTCATAACCCGGAGGTCTCGAGTTCAACTCTCGATCCCGCCACAAAAAAAAGGTCGGAACACTACAAAATTGAAGGTTCCGGCCTTTTTTGCACTTATCACTGCGCCCAATTTGCGCCAATCGAAAAGAGATTATTCCATTTTTTCATTTCCAATCAAAAAAACTTGTACTTTTGCCACCGTTTTTAACCTTTATCCTATGAGAAATTCACTATATGCCATTTTCGCCCTTTGGCTGTGCGGCTGCTCACACCTTCAAGGACAAATTCCCTATCCCACCGAGACCTTCACAACGTCCGACGGCAAAGAAGTCCGCATCTACCTGATAACCCACGGTTCCCTTGCTGTGGCATACGAAGGCAAACTCATCCAGATTGACCCTGTGAAGAAAAACGACGGCAAAACTTTCGACTATTCGCTCTTTCCGAAAGCGGACGCCGTGCTTGTTAGCCACGAACACTTCGACCACCTTGACGCGGCCGCCATCAGCGAAGTGAGCAAAGCCGACACGCGAGTGCTGGCCAACGCCAAGAGCGCGTCCAAACTCCCGCACTGCACCACCGTTGCCAATGGCGACGAGGTGCGCCTCAGCGACAACATCACCATTGCGTTCGTTCCGGCGTACAACACCACACCCGGCCACCTGAATTTCCACCCAAAAGGCAACGGCAACGGCTTTCTCATCCGCCTTGACGACTTCACACTTTATATTTCAGGCGACACGGAACTCATCGACGAAATGCAACAACTTAAAAACGTGGACGTTGCGTTTTTGTCCACCAACCAGCCCTATACGATGACACCAGAGCAGTGCGTGGAAGCAGCGAAAATCATCCGCCCCAAAGTACTCATTCCTTACCACCTCGGGAAAACCCAATTCAGCGCCATCACGGAAGGACTGAAGGACGAAGCCATCGACATCCGATTGCACGAGGAATTGCGATAGTTATTCGCTTGCTCGTTTCATCGAAGCCAGCGAATTACGCTCCCAAAACACGCCGTTGGCATAGCCCTGTATATCGGGCGAAGACTCCGCCATTTTCAGCCGCTTGGCCGCCCATAGGCAATACTCCCTGTTGATCTCGATGCCGCAGTAATGACGGCCCAATTTTTTTGCGACCACCGCCGACGTTCCGCTGCCCATAAACGGGTCGAGCACCAGATCGCCCGGCTTCGACGAGGCCAGAATCAGCTTCGCATACAATTTCTCCGGCTTCTGCGTGGGATGGTCGGTGTTCTCAGGCATCGACCAAAAGGGGACGCTGATATCGTCCCAGAAATTCGAGGGATGCGTGAGACGGAAGTTCCCGTTTTCCGTCGATGTCCAGTCCTTCGGGCGGCCGCTCTCGCGGTAAGGAGCCAGCACGCGCCGTTTCATTTTCACGGCCTCCACATCAAAATAGTAGTTTTTCGGATCACGCACAGCAAACCAGATGTCCTCCATCCCGTTCTTCCAGTTCGCACGCGCTCCCCTGCCCTTCTCCCGCTGCCAAGTGATGCGGTTGAGCACCGTGAGCCGCTCCTCAATGACACGCTGCAATGAGCTGGTGCACTTCCAGTCGCCACACATATACAAAGTGCCGTCGTCGGCCAACTTGTCGCAAACCACTGAAAACCAGCTTCGAACATACTCCTCGTAAGAAGCCGCATCCATAGCCGCGAACCTGCTTCCATTAAAATTTTTCGTAAGATTGTACGGAGGGTCAATGATGATCAGATTGGCCGCCCGGTCGGGAATCATTTCAAGCGCCACGCGCATATCGGCATTCACGATAGTGTCAACGATGCCTCCGGATGCAATGTTTTCAGCGGATGATAGGGTTCTTTCCAGTTCCGCCACCTCATCAGCAGCAAGAGTCAGGGTGTGATTTCTTCCCGCCTTTACCTTCGTTTCATTATACATATATATTTATTTCAATTTCGCGAGTTAACAAAATAATTATAAAAGACATAGGACTTGAGACTTCAGACAGAAAAACGAGAACAATGAGAAATCACCAATAACGACTCAACCTGCTCATAATCTTCATTTTGCGCAAAACAAGAAAGGTTGCGAAACACTTCTGTTCGCAACCTTTCTGATATGTGAGCGGTCAATTATTTCGCATTGCGAATAATTGTCAAGCTTCCGTGGTAATCCACCGCGCGGGTATATCCCTCGTAATGGAAAGTGAAATAGTAAACGCCATCGGAAAGCGATTCGGCATTGAAACCATCACCTTCATTGTAAAGGATTTCATCCTTGATGTATGACTGATAGTTTTCCTTCTCATACACTTTCTTACCCCAGCGGTTGTAAATGCTCAACACGTTCGGGAGAAGCGGGTTCATATTCTTAATAGCGAAAACATCGTTCACGCCATCGCCATTGGGAGTCATCACGTTCGGGAAGACGAGGTCTTCTTCCACATAAACCGTATGGCTGACCGTGCTGGCACAACCCTTGTCGGTTTCAACGGAAAGCGTAACCACGAACTCGCCCCAAGAATCGTATGTGTGAGCGCCGTTGGTTTCGTGCGTTTCGTCACTGCCATCACCATAGTTCCAAGTCCAGGTAATCACGTCGTTGACACTGAACACGGTGGTGTCAGTGATATTGATGAAGTTGATACCGTTCTCAGCCATTTCAGCCATATTGGTACGTTCCGGATTGGAAAGGAAGTCGGAAATCGGTTGGGGGAAGACAGTCAGGTAGTCCGTTTTCACCAGGGTGTCGCCGCAACCTTCCGGGGTGTGTACAATCAACTGAACAGTATAGAGTCCTGCTTCGGGGATCTCAATCTGAGGATTGGACGCATTAGAGGTTTGGAAGACATTGCCATCGGCATCCAGGATAGACCAATCGTACTGAAGTTCGATTTCAGGATGTTGAGTGCCATCAGAATAGGTAGTAAGGTCAGACAAGGTGGTTTTCAACGGAGAGCAGTTTTCCAGCAAGTCAGCTTCGAAGTCGGCAACCGGCTGGGGGTTGATAATGACTGCAACAGTGTCAGAGAAGGAGCAAGTAAGGGTATGGTCATTGTTGAAGCAGTTGATGGTCAAATTGTAGTCGCCGCTTTGGTTCGTGGTAATGGTAGAGGTAGTAGCGCCAGTGTTCCAGTTGTAGGAAATCAAACCGGGAGTGCCAGGATAGTTATACTGGGGATCGAGAGTAGCGGTTTCGCCCACGCAGATGTTCTGGTCGGTAAGGGTGAACTGGGGCTGGGGAACGACCTTCAAAGGCATATCGTGGTCGTACTGACAGCCGAATTCGTCAACCAGGGTAAAGGTGTAAGTGTAATCACCCGGCTGGTCAGTAATGATGGTAGCGGTTGAGTCGGAAGTCGGCTGGATGTTGCCGCCCGCCCAGTTGATACCAGTGATGTCCACGTCGTAGGTCCAGTCTTGCGGCATCAAGTTCGGGTCGAGGGTAAGCTCCCAAGAGAAGATGTAACCATTATCACTTCCCCAAGTATCGCAAACCTCAATCTGCCACAAGCCGTTCAAAGGACATCCGATCAACTGAGAGAACGACTGAAGCGGGGTGTAGTATTGCTGTCCTTGCACAAAACCGGGCTGACCGGGATAGCCGATGGCGACGTGCGACGAATCGATCGTATTGGAGTGGTCGTGACCGATGTTGTTAGAGTTGTCGCAAGAGCCTGAATTCTGGGCATAAGTCGTGTTCTCGCTCCAGCAGTAGTTCCAACCCGTGCCAGGAGTGTTGTCGGAAGAGTTACAGTAACTTCCGTCTGGTTCATACATCAAGCCGAAATAAGAACTACTGTTTGAATTGTGGTCGGTTTTCAACATAACGCGCTGGTTGTTAGGGCAAACCAATGAAATATTCACGTCACCTTGATAGGAGTGTTCGAGATTCAAGCGAACGCCTAAGATGTCGGTTGCGGCCTGCACCGTTGCGGCGGGCGGGAAAGAAGTGAAATTCACAGAAGAATAGTAGCACTCCGTTGCGCAATAAGGTCCATCAGGGATGAACACGGTGGAGTCAACTGCCAAACTGGATTCCTGAGTGCTACCGACAGGGTGCACCAAAATGGTAGCGGCGCTGTCCAAGCTGACGAGCAACGGAATTTCGGTACCTTCGCAAACATCCTCCAGCAGACGAGCGCTGGTAAAGGGGTCGGCGGAGCCACGCAAACGGATGGCGACGGGAGTCTGAGCCAAACAGGTGAGATGGGTGTTCGGGTTCACATCGGAAAGCGTGAGGGTAAGGTCGAAGCCCTGACCTGCGGTAAACACCTGATCGAGCGTGGACATACCATATCCGCTCTGTCCAGAACTCCAGTTGAACAACGTATTGCCTTCAGTTTGGAAATAGGTGACGTTGTTGTCGGGATAAGTGGCGTAGGTCTGCACGTGGATGGTGTCGCCGGGGCAGTAATCAATGTAATAGTAGCCGTCGTTCAATTCCGTGTCGAAATGAGGCGTCGGGTGAGAGTTGGCGAAGTCGATGTTCGCATACAGGCGCTGGCACGGCTGAGCGCAACTGATGGACAATTCGTAACCCGCGCCGCCTTCACTGTTCGCTGCGGAAACGAAATGCAGCGTGATGGCACCGTTCGGGTTTTGAATGGTGGCAGTCACTTCTTGGTCGCCCAACTGCACGATGTTGCCATTGTTCACCCAGTTGCTTGCAACGCTACCAATCATAAGGGGGATGGAATCGTTGCTGGGGTCAATTCCGTTGTAGAAGTAAAGGGTATCGGTTTCGGCGATATCCATATCCATAATACGCAGGGAAACGACACCGTTACCCGGATAGATGGTCAACCAGTCGCTACGGCCAGGGCCATAGTTCGAGCCGGAACCGCCGTGGTCGTAAATGGTGCCCGCACAAGTTGTGATCTGAGTCTGGCTGCCGTCCATATTGTAAGTCTGGGCGTTCAGGCCGACAATGGCCAACAGCAAAACTAAAAGTGTGAGTGATTTTTTCATATCTTAAGAATTAATGATTTCGCTTAAAGAATTAGTAACCCAAATTTCTCATATACTCTCTTTTCTGCTTTGCGAACTCATCGCCGGGGAGCACGATGACATAGAAGCCGGAATTCCCGATGGGGAAGGCCTCGTAACGAGCCGGATCCGTAGGAATCGCATAGTAGAAACGGTTGAACTTCTTGGAGGACAGGATTTCAGCATCGCTGCAGGTCTTGTCGGGAGAAACGTAAGTGCAGATCTCATTCATCATAATGCAGTCGGCAGGAAGATTGCTGTCAACGTACGCGAAATGAGTCAAATCGAAGTTGATGTCCGCCAATTTTGAGGGTGCATCTTCCAACATTTTTTCAATCTGGTCGGCAGGAACCATCTGATACAACATCGGATCATACTGCATCTGAGCGGCGGTTTTCTGAGCAAAAGAACTCATACACAAGCAAATAACTGCTGTTAACAAAGCGATTTTTTTCATAATTTATCTGGTTTAATTAATATTCACAACATCTATGACGCACAAAACGCCATAAACGCTGCAAATATACAACATTTTTTTTAATTTTTGGAATGTCGGCACTAATCTTGCCAAGCACTTCAAACGCAGACTGGGATGTTGCGATAATGGGAATGGGTTAAATGGTGACCATTTCGTTATTCACATTTCCCGAACGGAATGCGAACCTTCGGAAAGGTGCTATTGCAGCACGATTTTGCAGGCCGACATTTCCGATTTTGAATAGACTTGCAAAAAGTAGGTCCCTTTTTGCAATGAAGACAGATTGAAGAGATATTCCTCCGCCGCACGGCTGTCTGCAAAAAAGAATGTTTTGAGCGTGGCGCCGCGCACGTCAAGGATGGCACACACCAATTGCTCATTGATTTCATTATCGAAATCCAGGCGGAAAAGTCCGCGGCTCGGATTCGGATAAGCGCTGAAAGTCAACGTTTTGCCGCTCGGCCGTGGCTGATTCTGCTCGCCCAGCACACGGGGCTCGTCGCTCTCTCGAATCAAGTAGCACGACACACGGTAGTGCGGGTTGTACGTGTCATTGCAGTTCTCGCAAGTGACACCGCTCACGCAATCCGGATTGTTCGGATGACAATAGTCAATGTACGATGTTTGGAAAATGTAAGAGAGCTGGAAAGGAGTTTTCCACAAAAGGTTGGTCAGGTCGTAGATGAAGGGCTTCGCGATGACGCCCGGACACCAGCCCGCGCGGGGGTACTTGTAGGTTCCCTGCTGCAAATTGCAGCCGTCAGGATTGGGGTTGCAGTTGGTCCACAAATCCTGCTCAAAAGTGTCTTCGCCATTCACTTGCAAATGGTGCACGGCGTGGTAGAACTCGGCGGCGTTGTCGGAATTGTTGTCGCCCCATCCGTGCCCGGTCGTCACCAGGCGGAGATGGGCCTTCCGAGCGGCGTGAAAAATCCCAACCGTCACAGTGTCAACGGGTTGCAGATTCTGCATATCACCGAAGTTGTAGGTTCCCTGCCACATTTCTTCCAAATAGGTATAAGGATGCTCCGGCTCGCCCGCAGTATAGTCGAAATCGAGGCGGAATTGCCAGCCGCCCGTTCCCCACGTCTCAATGTACACCCTCATCTCCACCTTTCCCTGCAAGAGCGAAGCGTAATCGGTGACGTCGATGTGGTGGGCGCAGGCCTTCCCGTAAGGCGTTATGTAGCGGAGCAGCTCCACCCATTTCCCGGTCGGGTCCTTGACCTGAACCCAGGCGAGGCGGTCCCAGTCGTCGCAGCCACCCGGCACAGCGGGACAAGTGACATTAAGATAGGCCTCGATGGCATTGTAAGCGCCCACGAACTGCGGAAGCTCGTAACTCCCGTAATACCACTGGGAGCCAATCGTTCCCATATCGATCACAGCGCTGTCGAGCGTGGTTTCGGTGCGATTTTGAATGAAATCAGACACCTCGAGCAAAACCGTCTCGGTGGTCGTGTTGCCGTTGGAGGCAGTAGCCGTAATGGTGATGGGGAAAGTAGCGTAATCGCTCGGAGTCCACCAAAAAAGATAGTCTCCGTTTTCGCAAACGGCATCCGTCTGCACGCCCTCCACACTGTACTTCACCGACGAGATGGACAAGTATTCCGACTCGGCAATCGACACTTGAGCGTGAAGCAGATAGGGCATCAGGCGCGGCATTTCAACCGGATACGAGGAGGTGAACTTCGTCTCAATAACCGGGTAATAGTCTTGCAGATTGATGACTTCAAACGACAGAAAAGTTTCGGCGGGATAATAGGAATCGCTGCCTTCCTGAGAGACACGCAGCCGCACCACGCCCCCTTCGCCCGTAAGCGTCAGGATACTATCGGCAGCGACGGCCGGCCCTTCTACCACCTCGTAGGTCAGCGGCAAGGAAGAAGAAGCATAAGCGGAAACCGCAAACGGCTGATTGGTAGAAAGTTGACGAGGAATATCGGTAGTATAAATCACTTGGTTGCGTTTCCCGGTAGGCGCGCAAGCCGTATCCTCAAAAACATTGAACTCGGCGAGCATCACGTGCTTGTCGCCGGCCACGCTGCTAAGGGCGACCAAGCGCACAAACCGACCCTCAACCGCACCGAAAAACACGGAAGCGGTTTGCTGCTCGCCGCTGTTGGGCTGCGGATATTCCATCACGCCCATCACTTGGGGAGCGCCCCAGTCGGTGGTGTCGTTCGTGATGTAAAACTCGAACTGACTGACGCGGCCGTTGCGCGAATTGTTGTTGCGGGTGAGCAGACTGAAACCGTTGACATTGTGTTCGGCGCCCAAGTCAATCCAGATTTCGTGAGGATAGCTGGTGTTGGCGTTCTGCCACTGCGTGTGCCAGAAAGTGGCGGCATCGCCGTCAAAGCAATGGATGGCGTGCCCGTTGTCGGCCCCCTCGCCTGCCGTTTCCTCGCTGTCAACAAAAATTACGCGCCAGCCCGACTGATTCACTGCAGTGGTATCGCAAGCGAATGACAACGCATTAAACATCAACAAATTAACTAAAACCAATAAGATTCTTTTCATCATCTAATAAATAAGTGCAACAAAATGGCTGCAAAGATACGCAAATTTTAATAAACGTTAAAATTAAAAAAGTGAACAATAAATTGAAGAGCCAAAGTAAAAAAAACGTATTTTTGCAAGTTGAAAAAATTAACCACTACTAAAAAAAATATTTATGGCAACAACTGCAGATTTTAAGAATGGCTTGTGCATAGAGCTCAATGGCGATTTATGGAAAATCGTTGAATTTCAGCACGTTAAACCCGGCAAAGGTCCTGCTTTCGTAACTTCAAAATTGAAAAACCTGAAAACGGGTCGTGTTTTGGAAAACACTTTCACGGCAGGCGTAAAGATTGATTTGGCGAATGTTGAACGCCGTCCCTACCAATTCCTTTACAAAGAGGGCGACGACATTTACAACTTTATGCATACGGAGACCTACGAACAGATCGCCATTGCGGAAGACCTCATCAGCAACCCCGGGCTTTTGAAGGAAGGCCAAGGTGTGGAAATGATGTACGACGTAAAGACCGACACTCCCCTCACCTGCGAGCTTCCTCCGTTCGTAGAACTGGAAGTCACCTATACCGAACCAGGCGTGAAGGGCGATACGGCCACTAACGCAGCGAAACGCGCCACCGTTGAAACCGGTGCCGAGGTTTTCGTTCCCCTGTTCATCGAGACGGGCGAAATCATCAAAGTTGACACCCGCACGAACAAATACGCAGAAAGAGTCAGATAATGAAGTTCCCAAAGCCCATTACCCTCAACGAGCTTGTTGACTTTCTCCAAATTGAGGTGAAAGTGAAAGGGAATGCCAGCAACAAGATGTTCGGCATCAACGAGTTGCATTCCATAGAGGAAGGCGATTTGTCGTTTGTTGACAATGCGAAGTACTACGAGCGAATGCTCAACAGCGCGGCCTCCGTCATCCTGATCAACAAGGACACGGACTGTCCGGAAGGGAAGACGCTGCTCATCTGCGCCGACCCGCTGGAGGCCTACCTCAAGGTGGTGCGGCACTACACCTCGTTCCATCCGCAAACGATGGCCATTCATCCGTCGGCCGTCATCGGTGAAGGAACCGTTGTGCAGCCCTGCACCTTCATTGGCGAGAACGTGGTAATCGGGAAGAACTGCATTATTCACTCCAACGTCAGCATCTACGCCGACACCGTCATCGGCGACAACGCCGTGATCCAGTCGGGTTGCGTGATCGGCGCAGATGCTTGCTATTTTCAAAAACGCGAGTTCGGCTGGCTCAAGCTGGATTCGTGCGGCCGCACCGTCATCGGCAATGACGTGGAAATCGGCTGTTGCACCTGCATCGACCGCGGCGTCTCCGGCGACACCTTCGTGGGCGACGGCTGCAAGTTCGACAACCAGGTGCAAATCGGACACGACACGCGCATCGGGAAGCGCTGCCTGTTTGGCGCCCAATGCG
>JAZQOJ010000062.1:0-36213 GCA_045627805.1 Bacteroidales bacterium | reverse complement strand
CGGCTCCTCCGTCGGCAATCCCATCGACTTCCTCGCCACTGGCACCGCCGAACAACTCGGCACCATCATCGTCTACTGCGAAAACAAATTCGACAACATCGATGCGATGGCCGTCATCTTCGGCTCACCAGGCCTTTTCTCCAACTTCGAGGTTTACAAAGTGCTGGACGAGAAGATGAAAACCTGCAAGAAACCCATCTTCCCCATCCTTCCTTCCATCATCAATGTGAAAGACGAAATCGCCGACTTCATTGAAAACAAGCACAGAATCAACTTCCCGGAAGAGTGCGTTTTCGGCAATGCCCTGGCGAAAGTGGTCAACACTCCGAAACCGCAGCCGCTGGCACCCGAAATGCCGCAGATTGACGTCGCCGCCATCCGCAAAGTGGTTGACAACTGCGCTGACGGCTATCTGGGCCTCGACGACATCCGCGCCCTGCTCGACGCCGCCGGCATCAACCGCAAGCAGGAAGTGGAAGTTGACAAGGAAGCCGACGCCGTAGCATTCGCACGCAAAGTCGGTTATCCATTGGTAATGAAAGTAGTAGGTCCGCTGCACAAATCCGACGTGGGCGGTGTCGTCTTGAACGTGAAGGACGAGGAAACCGTGGTCCGCGAGTTCAACCGGCTCATCAAGATCAAAGACACTTATGCGGTTGAAATGTACCCGATGCTTTTCGGTTCCGAAGTGTTCATCGGCGCATCGTACGACGACAAATTCGGTCATCAGGTGCTGTTCGGACTGGGCGGAATTTTCGTGGAAGTGATGAAGGACGTGAAAGCGGCGCTGGCACCCGTCAACAAGGCCGAGGCGCTCGAACTGCTGAAAGGCCTGCGCGGCTACAAGATTCTGAAGGGCGTACGCGGACAAGAACCCGTCAACGAAGAGCTTTTCGCCGAGACGGTGGCACGCGTTTCAGCGCTGGTTACCGCCGCACCGGAAATCAAGGAGATGGACCTCAATCCGCTACTTGGAACCTCAACCAGCATCACCGCAGTTGACGCCCGCATTCGAATTCAAAAATAATACACCTTGCAATAGGGACGCAAGCTTTTGCGCCCCTATTATTTTTTTTACTAAGAATAAAGATGACTCTTTTTACTTTCCTAAAACTACTGGGATGCCTTGCCTTACTGATGTTCGGTATGAAGGTGATGAGCGAGGCACTGCAAAAACTCACAGGCAGCGGCTTGCGCAAAGTGATGGGCACGATGACATCGAACCGCTTCACCGGAATCCTCACGGGCGGACTTGTCACCACAGCGGTGCAGTCGTCAACAGCGACCACCGTGCTCACGGTAAGCTTCGTGAATGCAGGCCTGCTCACCTTGGCGCAGGCCATCTCCGTTATTATGGGTGCCAACATCGGGACAACGGTAACGGGCTGGATCATTGCGCTTTTCGGCTTCAACTTTCAGATGAGCACAATCGTTTTTCCGCTCTTCGCCATCGGCATCATCCTTTCCTATTTCAAAAGCAACGGAGCGAGATCGTTCGGCGAATTCATCTTCGGCTTCTCGTTTCTATTCTTAGGCATTGCCACGCTGCGCGAAAACGCCATTGCGATGGACCTGCCTCACAACGCCACGGTGATGAGTTTCTTCACCTCCTGCCGCAACCTCGGCTTCCTCTCTTACGTCATCTTTCTGCTCTTGGGCGGCGTGCTCACGATGTGCGTGCAGTCGTCGGTGGCCATCCTCGCCATCACGATGATTCTGTGTTCAACAGGCGTGGCCGACATTTACCAGGGCATCGCACTGGTGCTCGGCGAAAATATTGGCACCACCATCACCTCCAACATCGTGGCTATGAACGCGAATCCGCAAGCCCGCCGAGCCGCCCTTTCGCACCTGATTTTCAACCTGTTCGGTGTTTGCTGGGTACTCCTCATCTTCCGACCTTTCATCTCAATGGTGTGCTGGATTGTCGGCTTTGACATCCACGCCGACCTTAGTCAGGACCCCAATGCCTCCACCCGCATCAACTACGCGCTGTGCGGCTTCCATACCGCCTTCAACCTCTGCAACACCCTGATCCTAGTGTGGTTCATCCCCACTTTCGAAAAAGTAGTGTGCAGATTCATCAAAGGTACGGACGAAGACGAGGATATGCGCCTCCGTTACATCGGGGGAGGCCTGCTTTCAACGGCTGAACTGTCCCTGTTAGAGGCACGCAAGGAAATCAACCACTTCGCAATGCGCGCCCACCGTATGTTCCGGATGGTGCCCGAACTGCTCAAAATCGAACACAACGAAGAGTTCGCCAAACTCTATTCCCGCATTGAAAAATACGAGGGCATCAGCGATAATATGGAAATAGAAATCGCCAACTACCTCAACAAAGTGTCGGAAGGACGCCTGAGTTTGGAAAGTAAAACGCAGATACGCTGTATGTTGCGCGAGATTTCTGAATTGGAAAGCATCTGCGATAGCTGCTTCAATGTCAGCCGAATCATCCGCCGCAAATTCCAGTCGAAAGACGAGTTCACCGAAGACCAACTCCGCCATATCAACCATATGCTGGACCTCTGCGACCAATCGCTCACACAGATGGAAGCCATCTTAGCTGATACACAACAAGATGCCAACAAGTCGTTAAACATTGAAAATGAAATCAATAGCTACCGCACGCAGCTCAAAGAGATGAACGTGACCGATGTGAACGACCAGAAATATGGCTACCAGTGCGGCGTCAATTATATGGACATCATCGGCGACTGCGAGAAACTGGGCGACTACGCCATCAACGTGGTAGAAGCGCACAAACACGTCAAATTGACCAGCTAAAAAATTATGAGACAGCTATTTACAACAATCGTCATCCTGTTTCTTGTCGTTTTTGCACACGCACAAAACACAGGCATCTCGCCCACCCCGCAGCAAGTGGTCCTTACCAGCGGAGCAGGTTTCGTGTGGGATAACGTGTCGTTGCAAATCTCAGCATCGTGCGCCGACCGCCAGCTCATTATTAGCCAATACGAAGAACTGACGGAAACAAAACCTCTGATTTTCAATAAGAAATCGCCTACTCAACGCACCATACAATTGCTGAAAGTTCGTCATCTGGATAACGTTCCGCAATTCGAGAGCCAGGCCTACCAAATCAATATCACCGAGCAAAGCATCTCCATCAACGCCACGACCGACCAGGGACTGTTTTACGGATGGCAAAGTCTGAAACAGCTGTACCGCTATCATTACAGACTTTATTTTACTGAAAATGAAAAGGTTATAATTCCCTGTATGACCATCACCGACTATCCGGCACTGGAATGGCGAGGTTGGATGGACGACATCAGCAGGGGGCCCATCGCTACCGTGGACTTCATCAAAAAACAGATTCGGATCCTTTCCGAATTTAAGCTGAATTGCCTGTCACTTTACACCGAAAACACCTTTCAATCAACACAATACGATTTTGCACCGCAAAACTCGCTCACCTCAGCGGAAATTCAGGAACTGGACGCTTACGCCAAGCAATATCACATCGAACTCATTGGCAATCAGCAATGTTTCGCCCATTTAGACAAAATCCTGACATTGCCAAAATTCAGCCATCTGGCCGACAGCAAGTACAATCTCAACCCCGCCCTGCCCGAAACGTACACGTTTTTGCAAAATCTGCTCAGCGAAGAGGCGAAGGCCTACTCGTCGCCCTGGTTCAACATCAACTGCGACGAGACAGAGGCGCTGGGCACCGGCGCGGCCGCCGATTATGTGCGGAAAGTGGGAAAAGGTGAAGCGTACGCGCAACACATCCTCAAAGTTCACGACATCATCCGTAAAAACAACAAGAAAACGATGATGTGGGCGGACATTTTATTGAAAGACAGCATCATACAAAAAAGACTCCCCAACGACATCACGATGCTGGTGTGGAGTTATGTTCCGTCAGAAAGCTTCCTGAATATGATCTCGCCCGTGAAGGAAGCGGGCTTCGATTTCTGGGTTGTGCCGGGCGTGAGTATGTGGAGCACAGTGTTTCCCGATATGCTGAGCTACGAAAAGAACATCGCCAATTTCGCCCGCGACGGAGCAGCGACGGGCGCGCAAGGACTTCTCAACACTTGCTGGAACGATTCTGGAGAGGCACTGCTGAACAGTGCCTGGCACGCACTCTGCTGGGGAGCCGAAATGTCGTGGAAACCAATTGTGAATCAGGAAGTTGAAAAATCAGAAGCAGAACGCGCGCAGCGTATCGCCATTTTCGACACCTGCTTCAATTTCCAATTCTTTCACTTTTATAACAATGAAAACATCATTGCCGACTTCCTGCGGGCAACGGCCAAATTCAGACAGTCGCCCGTGACGGAAATCTACAACACCGGCTCGCTTTGGCGCTTTCAACCACTGCAATTCCTTCCAGGAAACCTGTCAGAAGAAAGTCTGCAAGATATTAAGAATGAGCGATTTGACGCATCCCGCAACATTGAGCTCCTGCGACTGATCCTCTCTGAAGAGGCGCAATATCAAAATCCGGAAATCATCTACTGCGCGCTCCTCGCCACCAACCGACTCTTCAACAACCTGAACCTCAAACGGTTCCAGTTCTATTTGTACGACGATTACCTGCATCCGGAAAAAATAACACCGGACGAAATCGAGAATGTTCACCGCGACATCAACGACCATCTGTTTTTCCTTGAAGAGTTGAAAAAGGGCTACCACTATCTTTGGGAGTTGGAATACAGACCTTACTGGAAAGATGCCATCGACAAGAAGTATCATTCTCTTTCTCAACAAATTACAACAATACCGCAAGAGGTTTTCATCACACAGCAACTCAATCCGGAGGGGAAGCCGTCGGTGGTTTTGCGCACCCTTTTGGGCAACATCCCCATTCATTACACGTTGAACGGGACAGTCCCCGACCAGAGTTCGCCGCTTTTCACCTATCCCATTGAAGTTCAGCATTCTTGCACAGTGAAAACCGTCACCCTTGACATTTCCGGAAAGGAAAAACGGAACGAGAAGGAGATTTTGGTTCACAAAGGAATGGGACATTGCACAGAAGTTGACGGCAAGTGCAGCGAGTACCGCCCCGAATACAGCGGCGGAGGGAAATTCGCATTGGCGGATGGCGAATTAGGCAGCGACGACTACCGCGACGGAAAGTGGCAAGGCTATCAGGATCAGGATGTTACGCTGCAATACAATCTTTCGCAAATCTCCGGAAACGAGGTTAAGGGCACGCACGTCAGCCAAATCACGATAGAGTATCTGCAGAACTTCTACGACTGGATTCTGGCTCCGCAAGACGTTTCAATATCATACACAAACGGCAAAACCGAGATTCTGTTGCCAACTTATCATTTTGAAATAGAGCAAATTACAGGCAGCAAAGTGGGACAACTGACCCTTAGTGGCCTGGACATTGACTGCGAGAAACTCAGCATCAAAATCAAGAATCCGGGACCACTGCCGGAACCGCACGGAGCGGCGGGCGCGCCGAGTTTTATTTTTCTTGACGAAATCATCATCGAATAATGGAAATACTGAGCGACGAATATTTTATGAGGATTGCCTTGGCAGAGGCCGACGACGCGCTTTACGAGGGTGAGGTGCCCATCGGGGCAGTTGTGGTGGCCAACGGCAAAGTGATTGCGAGGGGGCACAACCACACGCAGCTGCTGAACGATGTGACGGTGCACGCCGAAATGGAAGCCATCACGGCAGCATCCCATCATCTTGGAGCCAAATACCTGAACGACTGCACCTTGTATGTCACGGTAGAACCCTGCGTGATGTGTGCGGGAGCCATCGCCTGGTCGCAGCTCGGCACACTCGTGTATGCTGCCAGCGACCCCAAGAAAGGTTTCACCACCCTCAACGCTGCCATTCTTCATCCCAAAACCGTAGTGAAAAAGGGCGTTTTGGCTGCGGAAAGCGAAAAAATGATGAAGGATTTCTTCGCACAGAAAAGAAAAAAGTAGGTTATCAACTTTTAATCAACTGGTTGTAAACAGGTTGCAAACACAATATTAACAAAAAAGAACATTTCTCAATGAAAAAAGCAGACATCATCACCATCATTATCGTAGCGGCGGTACTGTGTGTTTTCATCTTCATACCCAGCGCACTGGACGCGTTCAACCAGGCAACGGCCACGCACGGAATGATAATGAGTTTCTTCAAGTTCGCCATTTTAGCCACATTCGGCGAAATGCTGGCACTTCGCATTCGAAAAGGATGCTATGCCGAAAAGGGATTCGGCATCCTGCCGCGAATGATTGTGTGGGGCATTTTGGGAATGGGCATCGCGATGGCGATGAAAATTTTCAGTGCGGGAACCATTAACTTCCTCACTTACTTAGGGTTGGAGAATGCCGGACCGTGGTTCGCTGGCGGTGCCAGCTGGGGAAAACTGCTGGTCGCCTTCTGCATCAGCGTACTGATGAACTCCATTTTCGCCCCTGTCTTTATGACACTGCACAAAGTCACCGACATCCACATTCAGGAAACGGGCGGCACTTTGCGCGGCTTCTTCTCCCCCATCCCGATGCGCGAAATCATCGCGCACAAAGTCAATTGGGAGACGCAGTGGGGCTTCGTATTCAAAAAGACCATTCCCCTTTTCTGGTATCCGGCACACACCATAACGTTTATGCTGCCAGGCAATTACCAGGTCCTTTTCGCCGCATTCTTAGGCGTGGTTCTTGGTTTGATTTTAAGTATTAAAAAATAAATCCGTACAAAATGTTTTCAAGAATTCTTTTCTTCGCCCTTTTCTTGGTCTTCATCATTGTGATGTTGGCACTCGACTTGGGCGTCTTTCATAAAAAAGACCACGTAATTGGCAACAAGGAGGCCGCGGTCTGGACAGGCATCTGGATTTTCCTGGCGATGTGCTTTGCCGTGCTGCTCCGCTTTCACGCAGAGTGGATCCACGGCATTCAGAATATGGGCGACCTGCTCGAATACATCAAGGGAAGCGACCTTGCCGCAAGCATCAATTCCGGAATGGAATACGGGAACGCGCTGGAGATCTACCGGAAGGAGATGACGAAGCAATACCTGGCCGGCTATTTCCTCGAAGAGTCTCTTTCCATTGACAACATCTTCGTGATCATTATGCTGTTCGTGAGTTTCGGAATCGAGAAAAAGTACTATCACCGCGTGCTTTTCTGGGGGATCCTGGGCGCCATCGTGATGCGCTTCACCTTCATCTTCGCACTGGGCGCAATGGTGCAGCGTTTCTCCTGGGTTCTGGCCATCTTCGGCGTGCTGCTGATTTACAGCGGCGTCAAGATGTTCGTCAAGAAAAAGGAAAGCAATCCCGACACCGCCAACCATCCGATCGTGAAGTTCGCATCCAAGCACTTCCGCGTGACTTCCGAGCTGGAAGGCCACAACTTTTTCACCAAAATAGATGGCAAAAACTATATGACACCGCTGTTCCTGGTGCTGCTCGTCATCGAGTTCTCCGACATCATCTTCGCGGTTGACTCCATCCCCGCCGTTTTCTCCGTCACCACCGACACGTTCATCGTCTTTTTCTCCAACATCTTCGCCATTATGGGACTGCGCTCGCTGTTTTTCCTCCTGAGCAACGTCACCGACAAGTTCTGGCTGCTCAGCTACGGTCTGGGCGTGCTTCTCTGCTTCATCGGCTTCAAAATGATCGGGCACGAATTCTTCCATCTCAGCATCAGCACGATGCTTTCACTGGTCATCATCCTCGGCATTCTTGTTGTTTCAATTCTGCTATCGCTGATTTTTCCCAAGAAACAGATTCCCGTAGAAAAGGAATAGTCTCATTATGAACATTTTAGCAGTCTTCTTATTGGCATTGGCGCTTTGCGTTGACTCGCTGGTGGTTTCCACGACGTGCGCGATGAAATCCAAGATGACGTTCCGTCGAGGTCTGCTCTTAGCGGCCATCTTCGCCCTTTTTCAAGGCGGCTTTCCACTCATCGGCGCCCTGCTTGGCAGCGCGTTTGAAAACCTCATTGAAAGCATCGACCACTGGATCGCCTTCGGCCTGCTCGCACTGGTAGGGCTCAAAATGATTCTCGATGCCTTCAAAAACGACAGCGGAGAAAGCAATTTCGACGTTTCGCGCGTATGGGTGCTCTGCACTTTGGGCATCGCTACCAGCATCGATGCCTTCGTGGTGGGAATCGGATTCGGGCTTAACAACACCCTTCCGCAGATTCTGTTCACCGTGCTCGTCATCACGGTCGTCACCTTTTGCGCCTCCATTTTAGGAGTCATTTTGGGAAAACAAAACGTACCGATTCCCGAAAAAATCGCCACCATCATCGCCGGAATTGTGCTTATCGGGCTGGGCGTCAACACGCTCATCGAGCACGGAGTTTTTTTATAGAATGGCATTCCTATGAAACTTTTCATCATCAGAAATTCACAAACCTACGGTCCGTACGACACAGACGACGTGAGGCGCTACGTTGAGAACGGGAAACTGCTCACTTGCGACAAGGCATACGACGAGAATTTTCCTGACGATGTGCGCACCATCGGTCATTTTTTCAAAAAAAACAACATCCGATACAAGATTTCGCACAACGGAAGACTCTTTTCGCAAATCAAGTCCATTGGGAATGAGCTCATTATACCGAGCGACATTTTTCATCAGCAAACCTGGAAAGACGACAAGCGGCTGCTTCTTCTGGCACTTTTAGGGCTCACTCCGCTCGCTCTGATGTACGTCATCCGCAACGATTTCCTCACTTTCTACACCATTTCGCTCTACTTTTCCACCATTTGGGGACTTTTCTTCTACTATTTCTTCAAGACGAAACAGGTTCGACTGCGCACCACCTTCGCCGTGTTTTTCCTTACGCAAATCTTCGTTTTCCTGATTTTCGGGCTGGGTTTCAACGAACTCAACCTGTTTTACAAGCTGCCCGCCGACAGCAGTTTGCTGGTGCGCGGGCTCTATTTTCTTTTCGCAGTGGGGCTGACAGAGGAACTCACGAAAGCCATTCCGCTACTCATCATCAGCCGCAAAGCCCAGGAGCCGCTGATTCCGCAAACGCTGGTTTTCTACGGGCTGATGTCGGGAATCGCGTTTGGCGTTTTCGAGGGCGTACAATACCAGATGGGAGCGAACGCAACTCTGGCGTATTCGGAATCGTTTTTCGCCAACATTGCCCGGCTCACGAGTCTGCCTTTCCTGCACGCGGTATGGTGCGGAATTGCGGGCTACTTCATCGCATTCGCCAAACTTTACCCTAAATATCGCCGCAGTCTGTACTTCCTTGCACTCACAATTCCCGCCCTGCTGCACGGCATTTACGACACCTGCCAGGGCAGCTGGCTGAGTCTGGCAGTCGGGCTGCCACTCACTTTCCTCGGCATCGTGCTGCTGATGTCGTACCTGAAACGTGACACAAAATTGCAGTCGAAACTGCGCAACTAACCGAAAACATAACATTTGAGCGAGAGCTCTGCAAAGAAAAAACAATATGAAGAAAACCACTCCCCTGTTAATTGTCGCCATCGCGATTTTATCTGTATGGGCGCTCACGGCAAAAAAATGCAATAAAAACGTCGCACCTTCTGGCTCCGAACCGATAACCAACCGCCTGGAATACCCCGCCACCACCGACGACGACGACATTGTGGTACACCTCGGCTATACCACGGCTTACAATCATAAAACGCTAACACCCAACTGGGTAGCTTACGAACTCACCCGTCAGGAAACGGAAGGCGAGTTGAAGCGCAACGACGTGTTCGCACAAGATGAGATGCTGAAAGGTCGCCAAGCAACGCTGGAAGACTACAAGCACTCGGGCTACGACCGCGGACATCTGGCTCCCGCCGCCGATATGAAGTGGAGTGAGCAGGCAATGGTAGAGAGTTTTCTGCTCACCAATATGTGTCCACAGTTGCACGAACTGAACGCTGGCGACTGGGAGAAAACGGAAAAGATGGGACGGCGACTCGCCAAACAATACGGAAAAGTTTATATCGTGTGCGGCCCGCTCTACTCGCAATGCCAACACGGCACCATCGGGCCCAACAAGGTGGCCGTTCCTGATGCCTTCTACAAAGCATTCCTCATTGAATCAAACAACCAATACGCCGCCATCGGCTTCCTTATGTACAATACCACTGAATACCAAGGACTTAAAGAATGCTCAATGTCGGTTGACGAACTGGAAGCCATCATTGAGAGAGACCTTTTCATCAATCTTCCCGATGATATTGAGAACGATATTGAGAGCAAAGTCGTGAAGAAATACTGGGGAATTTAGTTCGGATTTTCAATCAGATGATTACCTCATACGATTGATTTTCTGGCGGACAAAATCCACTAAAGCAGGGCTGTCCAGAATTTCAATATCCTCATAAAGTCCTAATATGAAACGCGTTACACCATTATAATTTGCAACAGGCGCGTCAAAAAGCCAGTTTTCGTCATCCAAACTCGAAATAAACGGCTGTGAAAGCGGATACTCTTCACGCAACAAATTGGCAGCGCGCAACGACATTTTCAGCTTCACGGGCAATTGCTCTTTACCGTGCATACGGAACACGTCTTCAAAATCGCGCTGGTGCAGGGACTCGTGCTTCCAATGCGACTTGAGAACCTCCACCCTTCCGATGCGCGAAATCTTGTAAAACTTCACTTCATTGGTATCCAAATCATAGCACCAAACCTGCACGAAATTGGTAGTCAGCGCGAAGGGCTCCACCCGCCGGTCGTCCACCGTATTACTACTTGACGAATGGTAATCGTGAAGAATCACCTGGCGCTTGTTTTCAATTGCCTCCACAATATCGTGAACATTGTCGCGATTTTTCGGTTGCAAAACGATATCAACCACCATTTTACAGTCGTAAATGGAGTAGAGTTTGCGTTTCAGGTTCTGTTTCAGTTCGTTGGTCTCATCAATGCTTTCTATGGCGCTTTTAAGCAAAAAGGCCTCTTCGTCGGTAAAATAGAGTAAGTCGTTCAACTGGCGACCGTTGCGATTGGCAACGTCGAGCCGGTACACATTGCCTGGCTCCTTTTTCACCATAAATCCGTTTTTGCGCAAGTCTTTCAGATAGCGGTACAAAGTACGCGTGGAAATGCCCAAACGCTCGCTCAATTCAGGTACCGTTGCATAACGATTCTGCAACAGGATTTTCATTATTTGCAATAATTTTGTGACGGAAGATACTGAAGACTCTTTCATTTTGAAAAAAATTTGTACAAAAATACTACATACTTGTGACAAAATATGTCACAAAACTGCTTTTTTCGTAAAAAAAACAGAATTATTCCTTTCATATTGTAAATGCAGCAGCGCCTTGTGCAAGATGCTCCTGATAACTGTTAAACGGTTAATTTCTGTTAAACGGGTGAAGGGATGAATGCGCCTTCGGCGGGGAACAAGAAATGCGCAGAAAATTTCAAGGAAATTCATTCTCGCTGTTCTCATTGTTCTCGTCATTCTCATCGTTAAGAAACTTCGCTTCTTTTCTTCCTCTTCGCTCGGCAAAACCCGAGCAAGTTTGGCTTTGCGCTCAGTCATAAGTCCTAAGTCTCAAGTCTGTTGTGATTATTTTGCTATCTTATTGAATACAAATAAAATAACAATAAAAAAAGAGGACAACGATTTCGCTGTCCCCTTTCTTTGTATGGGAAAAAAGCCGAACTATTTCTGTTGGGTTTTCAGGATGTCGCGGATTTCGCCGAGCAGTTTTTCCTCTTTCGTCGGTTCCGGTTCCGGAGCGGGAGCTGCGGGTTCTTCCGGCTTTGAAATGCTGGTTCTAAGTTTATTGATCATACGAATGAGGAAGAAGATACAGAGCGCAACAATGAGGAAGTCGAGACAGGTTTGGATGAAGTTGCCATAGTTGAGGGTGACGGCATCCACTGCTTCACCGGCTTCGTTGGTGTAGGCCTCGCGCAGCGTGACGGCTAAATCGGTGAAGTTGACATTGCCGACCAGCCAGCCGATGGGGGGCATAATGATGTCGTTTACCAATGACGTGACAATTTTTCCGAACGCACCACCGATGATGATACCGACGGCCATGTCAATCATATTGCCTTTGATGGCAAATTCCTTGAATTCTACGAGAATTTTCATTTTTTTATTGATTTAGTGAAACTTATGTTGTCCAAAATGAGTTTGCAAAAATACATTAATTTTCTTTCATAGAAGAATTTTTTTTCATTTTGAGAAAATTGTAAGGAAATTCTTCTTTCCTTGCTTGATTTCCGGCTACAGTTCCGAGTTTATTCCTCCACTGGCGCTTCCTCTTCCTCCTCCTGCGGTGCCCGGTAGAACTTCTTCATAAACTTGTTTTTCTGCGAACGGTTTCCAATCTTGTAAGTGAACGACGGCAAACCATTCTCCGCCTGCAACATACGTTTCTTCACCTTCGTCTGCACAATCGCATCGTTGAACTTGGTGTCCGACGAATAGCCGTACATACTGTTGCTTTCGGCCTGGAAGAAGAAAAAGTCCTCATCAATTTCAAAATAGATGTACAATTTGTTACGCGAGCCGCGCTTCTCAATCACAATCTCGCCCGGAATCTCCTGGTTGACTTCCTTCGCATTGCAAATCACCACAGGCAGTTTGTGCTGCGAAATAAAGGCCTTGGCATCCTTGTCCCAGGTAAAGCTCAAGTCGGCAAACAGGAACTTAACACGCAGTTTCTCAGGAAGTTTCTGTGCCTGACCGCTCGTAGCCACATCATACGAATAATTGTCGAAATCCTTTTCGGGCAAAATCGTCTTGATGGCCAGCTCGTAATCCTCGTCCTCCCACGGATCAATGAAATCGAGCGAGGCCTCCTCGATATGCTTGTTCAAAATCTTCATTGCCTGATCGTTAAAGAAGAAATTGATGGCGGTGGTAAGACTCATTTCCGCGGAATCGGCCTTCATATAGTTGACAACGGTACCCAGCGTGCTGAAATCCACGCGACCCAGTTTCGCCCCCATATCAATCGTACCACTACCGCGCGCAATACATTCGGTCTTGCTCAGCGTGATGATGTTTTCCGCCAGTTCGGGATTTTCCAACTTCTCCAGCGAGGCGGCGCGGAACATCTGCGTCTCCTCGTCAAAGTCGATATAGCCCTGGGCAGAAATGTACTCGGCATCGTTAAACTGGTCTTTTGCAGCGCCAAAACAGGTGTAAATGCGGCCAGTTGTATTGGTTGACGCAATCGCCACCACCACTTTACGGTCGTTCACGTCTTTCGTCTTGCTGTCAACTTTGATGAGCACGTGGTCGGGATTGATCTGGTCGCTGATGCGCATACGGGCGTATTTCACTGTGTCACAGTCGTGTTCCAATCCCACGCCGCCCACGAAAGTGAGAAACTGATTGGCACTATTCAACTCAACGCGGCCATCGAAGCCGAAATGCGGGCTCAAATGGAAGTCACGTTCGGGAGCCACCTTGGCATTTCCCTGCGTGGTCTGATAATACCACAACGTGTCGAAATGCAAGGTTTGCACCTCCTTGTTCATATCCACATAATCGTAATCGCCAGAACCTTTGAAGTCTTCCGCGTGATTGATATTGACGGTACAATTATACAGCTCGTGGTATTTCTGATCGCGGTCAGTGACGATTCTCGCGTTAGTAAGCGTCTGAATTTGAGCACGTTCCAAAATCGTAACATCACCATCGTGCGGAACGATTCCCGCATCGCCCACATTGATGTAGCGTACGCCGTGCGCATTGATGATGTTGGTCTTGAAGTTGAATTCGGCAGCCGTGGAAGTGAACTGCAAACCGTGCTTGCGCGAATTGGTCGCCATCAACTCGTTGCCGTGGCTTTCCATATCAATCAGCTCGCGCGCTTCGGTGCCATTGATATCCACATCCTTGTACGGATCGTCCCATTTGAAAATCAAAATGTCTTCATCAATGGGATCCCAATCAAACACAGCGGCATTGGTTTTGAATTCGTTACGCTGGAAAAGCACTTCCGATGCCTCGCCATTGGAAACGAAGTGTCCCTTTCGGGTTTTGAAATCAATATGAGAATTGTAATTGTCGGTCGAGAATACGAACTCATTGGTTTGATATAGGTCATAGATTCGCAGATCAGCCGCATCGGAGAGGACCTCGTGATGCTTGAACGTGAACATCTTTGACGTGATGTCGGCCCGCTTGAAATTGAGAGTTCCCGTGCCGAACATTCCCTCAGGTGTCAGAATCGAGTTGCCGGTAAGTTCCGTTTCGTGGAAAATGCTCATCGGCGACTTGTCAGTGAACACGAACATCTTGTCGTTGTATGCCTCCCAACGCAAAGCGCCATCATTCATTGCCGCCGGCGGATACTCAACGCCCGCCTGCTGCTCGCGTACCACGTGCGACTTCACACTGCCCGTCGCCTTGTCTAAGAAAAAGACCAAACTGTCGGACGTAGTCGTGGAAGTCAAATAGTCGATAGTTCCTTTTTTACCACGCAATCCTCTGTTACTCAAGTCAATGATACCTGTATATTGTCCTTTTCCCGTGTAAATGGGCAGGCCGCCCTCGCCCGTATTGTGAATGAAACCCAACGAGAAATCGGGACGCACTTTCAACTCGTGGCGGATGTCGGGGAAGATGTTGCCCGAAATCAGCTGGCCATCAAAACGGATGGAGTCGGTATCGAAATTGTCGAGATTGGTGATCGTAAACAGGTCGAGGGCGAAATAGAACTTCGTGCGGTCATAGTGCCGATTGAAAGTGAAAGGATGGTCATAATAGACGCGGCCTGCCTTAAAGCAGGTGAAATAAGGGTACTTCGGGTTGTCAATCTTACCCGACTTGTTGTGCGGCATATCAATATAAAGTGTGCCGCCCAAATCCTCAATGGGACTCAAAACCTTGGTCAGTTTGTAGTCACCGTACATATTTTGCGGGCCATTCTTATCCTCCACATACATAACGAGTGAGTCAATATCCTCCATTCTCACATCAAACTGGTCGTAATTGAAATCGCACTGGTGGCTCACAAAGTCGAACAAGCCGGCAATGATTCGGCCAGAGAAGTGCATATCGCGGTTCTTTTTCACCGTCACGACCTCCTCCGTAGGATAAACATTCACGATTTGAGCATCGCTCAGCACAAAAAAGTCGCATCCAGTTACCGTCAAGTCATTGGTTATCAAATCCAAAGAAGCATAATGAGTTTTTGATTCCAAAACGATGTTGTCGAAATCCTTACGATTCACATCATTGTTGAGGTACTGTGCGATTTTCTTTCTATAATAAATCATATCGGTATTCACGTCGTACTCGATGAAACCGTAAGCAGCGAACTCAATCATCAGCGACTTCACGTCTTCCGGCGGATGATTGAACGCCTTCACGATGTTCTTATAGGGCACGGGCTCGAAGTTGCGCGCGTTGAAAATTTTCCACAACGTGTACAACGGATTCTCGTCATTCACCCCCAGCAGCTTGCTCATCGTGCTGCTGTTGAAGAAGTTTTGCGACTCAAAGATAGCGGAAGTCCCATTCTGTGCGCCCGTCATCGGCTTGAATTCCAACTTGTTAGTGGAAATATCCCAAGTGATGGTTTCCGCAGCGATGTCCATTTTGTGATAACTGTCGAAAAACGGGCTTCGTCCCACACCATATTTGGGGCGCGAAATAATCAGTTCATTGCTGACTTCATTGTAGTAAAAATTGGCCGACGGATGATAAATCGAGTCGTCCTCCACAAAAACATTGATGTGCGCATCGTTGGCACGCACGGTCTCTTCTTTGAAAAGATAATGAATGCACTTCACCGAAACGACGGGTTTTTCTCCCTTTTTGATAATGAGTTGGGCGAGTTTTTCAGCAGTGGAATAACCCTGAATGGAAGCGCCACGCATTTCAAAACCGCCAATGTAATCCACATTTTCGTAGATGTTGGGAACGGTGATGTCATCGTCATAACTCTTAAAACGCGGGAAAGTCACCTTGTCCTCATCCAACTCAAGCCCCGCCTTATCTTCCAGCACGCCGGCAATCGGAGCCGGAAAATACTTGGGATAATAGAAAAGCGCATTCTCGATTTTCACCTTCGGCATTCGCGTATCCACCTGAAAATCAGTGAAAGTCGCCTTCACATCCTCGCCAAGGCCAGCACGATACCAGTAAACCGTGCCCGTAGTTCCCACAAACTTGGTAGAGGCCGGATAGTAGCGTCCCGCCGTACCAATAATCTCAACGCTGTCGCGCGAACCCGCACCCACAAGGTCAATGTCCTCGTACTCGAAATACGGCTCTTGCTCCATCCCCATCGACTTCACAATGCCATACGCAGTCCAGCGACAATTCGGTGTCTGGTTCAAAATGTTCTCATTGAAAATGAGCGTGTAATTGTGCATCACCTTGTGAAAATCACTCAGGTCGTGATTCACGTGATACTGCACGATTCGCATCCAGTCGCGGTCGTGGTCCGACAAATCGCTGTTCACAAAAGCGTCGAACGCCTCAATGAAAGACTCAAAATGCGGAAAGAAGCGAAGATTCTTCCGCAACATCAGATTCGACATCTCGATAAACGCCTCCTGATACTCTTCCGACATCTGGGGACTCTCCCAGAACTGGTCGAACTTGAGCGTGAGCGCCTCCGCCTCCTTCTGCCGCTCCTTAGGAACGGTCGCTGCAAACGTGCGCATCTCCTCCTTGGTGAGCGTCACATCATTGGAAAACGCCTTGAATCGCTGAGCCAGCACGTCGGCCGGAACCATCAGCATCAATATCATTGCGAAAAATAAGGTTATGGTTTTGGTTTTCATCATTTTGCTATCGTGTTGAACTGTTGAATTGTTGAGGTGTTGAGCTAAGAAGTGAGTCAAAAAAAGTCTAAGGTCGTATGTCTATTTTCAGTTTAAAAAGTATCGCGGTACGGGCCGGAATATACACGCGCAAGACCCCATCCACGCTAAAATAGTCCATTGTTTCATCTATGCGGCCGAAGCCCCCGTAGGAAGGGCTGTCGGTTTGAAGCAGTATTTTATACTTACCTGATTTACAATTAATTGAATAATCAGTATAAGATTTTTCAGGATTAAAATTGAATACGAAGACATTGTTTCCTCGCCGGAATGCCAGCACCTGGTCGGCAATGTTACGCACCAGCACTTCGGCAGCAAAATCCAACGCCTTCGTTTGCTGAAGCGCAGACATCATCGCCCGATGAAAATTCTGCAGATAGTTGTATTTCAAATCCTTGTCATCTGCCAGCGACCATTGGCGGCGGGCGTGGCGATAGGACCAATCGTTGCCCTCGCGCGGAAAATCAATCCATTCGGGATGCCCGAACTCATTGCCCATAAAGTTCAAAAAGCCGCCATCCGACAACGAAACAGTGCTGAAAACAATCAGTTTCAGCAATGCCACTCCCCTATCAATGTCGCAGTCGGGTGTGAAAACCGACATTTTCTCATACATTTTCGCACCCATCAAACGGAATGCCAGCGCCTGGTCGCCCACCATCGACTGGTCGTGGCTTTCGGCGTAGCTGATGGTCTTCTCCTCGGCGCGGTGCTCGGTCAAACGGTAATAAATGTCGCCCACGTGCCACGCCTCGTCGGGAACCTCCTTGATATTCTTGCACCAGAAATCCGGAATCCCCATAGCCATCCGGTAATCGAAGCCAATGCCACCCTGTTGCGCCGAGAACGCCAAGCCAGGCATTCCGCTCACATCTTCCGCAACGCTAACAGCGCCATCATCAACCTGATGCAAAACTTTATTGGCTAAATACAGGTAAATGATGGCATCCTCATCAACATTGTCGTCAAAATATTGGGAATAATTCACAAAATCGACTCCGATGCCGTGATTGTGGTAGCACATACTGGTCACGCCGTCGAAGCGGAAGCCATCGAAACGGAATTCCTGCTGCCAATACTTGAGGTTTGACAGGAGGAACATCAGCGTGTCGTTTTTGGCATAGTTGAAGCAGCGGGAATCCCAAACGGGATGCTGACCGCGTTCGCCGTCGTGGAAATAAAGCGAGCCGTTTCCGTCGAATCGGCCCAATCCTTCACGCTCATTGCTGACCGCGTGCGAATGCACAACGTCAAGAATGACGCGCAAACCCGCGCCGTGCGCCGTGTCAATCAGATGTTTGAGTTCCTCGGGCGTGCCAAAACGCGACGACGGCGCATAAAAACTGGAAACCTGGTAGCCGAAAGAGCCGTAATAGGGATGTTCCTGCACCGCCATCAATTGTATCGTGTTGTATCCCAACGATTTGATTCTCGGAACAACTTGTTCTGCAAACTCAAGGTAAGACGAGATCTTTTCATCGGCAGAGCTCATCCCGACGTGCGCCTCATAAATCAGCGGGTGCGCTGGAGATTGCGGAGCGGCATTCTCCCACTGATATTCGGGCTCCGGCTCCCATACCTGCGCCGAGAAAATCTTGGTTTTCCCATCCTGAACGACGCGCCGCGCGTATGCCGGAATCCGTTCGCCCGCGCCGCCGTGCCACACCATCCACAGTTTGAACAGCATTCCGTGCTTCAAAAAGCCGGAGGGCAACTCAATTTCCCAGTCGCCGTTGCCGAGTGGACGGAGAGCGAACTGCGGTTCCACTTTCCAATAGGAGAAATCGCCGAAGACGTAAACCTGACGCGCATTGGGGGCTTTTTCGCGCAGGACCCAGCCGGCGGCGGTGCGGTGCAGCCCGTAATAGAGGTGGTTGTTGCAGCGGTCGGCAAGCCGCGTCGCGCCGTCACAAAGCTCAAGTTCCTTGAGCACACACCTTTGAAAACGCCGTTCCAACTGCGTGGCAAACGGTTTCAGGTACGGGTCGTAGGCGATAAGCGGCGGCTGTTGTTTCACAAGTACAAATTAGGTCGCAAAGTTACACAAAATCAACGAGAAAAAGAAGGAGATGGATGAAAATATATGCACCGATAAAAGTTACTTTTTGCACAAAAAAAAGCGACGGACGAGCCATCGCTTTTGATATGCATAGTTTGTAGGAATCGAAGAAAAAATTATTTCTTGCCTTTGTCCTTTTGACCAGCGTGACCGCGGAAGATGCGGGTGGGAGCGAATTCACCGAGTTTGTGACCGATCATATTTTCGGTAACGTAAACGGGGATGAACTTGTTGCCGTTGTGGACGGCGATGGTCAAACCGACGAAATCAGGAGATATCATAGATGCGCGCGACCAGGTCTTGATGGTAGATTTCTTACCAGAAGCCTGAGCTTCGAGCACGCGTTGTTCCAGTTTATAATGAATAAACGGTCCTTTTTTTAATGAACGACTCATAGTGTTATCTCTTTAAATTATTTTTTTCTTCTTTCAATGATGTACTTGTTGGAGTTCTTCTTGGGAGCTCTGGTCTTGTAACCCTTAGCCGGCAAGCCCTTGCGTGAGCGCGGGTGACCGCCGGATGCACGGCCTTCACCACCACCCATCGGGTGATCAACCGGGTTCATAACGACACCACGGACTCTCGGACGCCAACCCAACCAACGGCGACGACCTGCCTTACCGGAAACTTCCAAGCTGTGGTCGATGTTGGAGACGATACCCACGGTTGCGCGGCAAGCGCAGAGGATCATACGGGTTTCGCCTGAGGGCATACGGATGACGGCGTACTTGCCATCGCGGGACATAAGCTGAGCGTGAGAGCCAGCGCTACGCACCATCTTGCCGCCTTGTCCAGGATTGAGCTCGATGTTGTGGATTTCAGTTCCGAGAGGAATCTCGCCGAGGGGGAGGCAGTTGCCGAGGTCAGGAGAAACGCCTGAACCGGAAACGATAACCTGGCCGACTTTGAGACCGTGAGGAGCCACGATGTATCTCTTCTCGCCGTCTGCATAGAACAGAAGGGCGATACGGGCTGAACGGTTCGGGTCGTATTCAATGGTATGCACGGTTGCCGGAATACCATCTTTTTCACGACGGAAGTCAATAAAACGATACATCTTCTTGTGACCGCCACCGCGGTTTCGCATCGTCATCTTACCACTATTATTTCTACCACCCGTGCTGGGTCTGGGGCTCAATAAACTTTTTTCCGGTTTATCAGTGGTAATGTCATCATAAGCGCTGATCTGTTTGAAGCGCTGCCCCGGAGTTACTGGTTTGAATTTTCTTAATGCCATTGCTTATTAAATATTGCTATAAAAATCGATTTTATCTTCCTTGCTCAAGAAAACGGTAGCTTTCTTCAGCGTGGGTTTCTGACCATAGATCATACCGGCCTTAGTATAGCGAGAGGAATCCTTTCCGCGCTGAACCATAGTGTTCACTCTTACGACCTTCACACCGTAGATGTCCTGGATTTCTTTCTTAATCTGGGTCTTGGTGGCGTCGCGCTGAACGAGGAAACCATAGCGGTTGAACTTTTCGGCCTCAGCCGTTCTCTTTTCGCTGATGATAGGTTTTATAATTACGCTCATTGTTTCTAAATTTAGAAGTTAATAATTATTCGCCGAGCATTTTGTTGAGGTCGGCAATGCTGTTTTCGCAGATGATGAGGTTGGTGGCGTTCAGCACGTCGTAGGTGTTGGCGTCGATGGCTCTCATCACTTTGGTGCGCGGGATGTTGCGACCAGAGAGGAAAACATTCTTATTGCTTTCGCTGACGAGCATCAAGGTCTTGGCGTTTTCCAACTTGAGACTCTTGAGGATGTTCAAGTATGCCTTGGTCTTGGGGGCGTCAAACGAGAAGTCTTCCAGAACCACGATCTTGTCTTCTTTTGCCTTGTAAGTGAAAGCTGAGAAGCGGGCCAGTCTCTTGATTTTCTTGTTCAATTTGAAACCATAGTCTCTCGGATGAGGACCGAAGGCGGTCGCACCGTGACGGATGGTGGGAGACTTGATGCCGCCTGCACGGGCGCCACCAGTACCTTTTTGTCTTTTCAGCTTGCGGGTGCTGCCAGAAACGGTTGAACGTTCCAGAGTGTCAGCAGTACCTTGTCTCTTGTTGGCCAGGATGTTCTTGACGTCCAACCAGATAGCGTGGTCATTCGGTTCAACATTAAAGATTCTGTCGTCTAATGTAACCGTTTTAGCAGTTTCGCTGCCATCAATTTTATAAACTCTTAACTCCATCTTTCAATAATTATATATGAACCATTGGGCCCTGGAACAGAACCTTTAACTACGATGATATTTTTCTCCTGAACGATCTTGAGGATGCGGAGATTGTTCACTTTGACGCGGGCGTGACCCGTCTGGCCTGCCATACGCATACCGGGAAGCACGCGTGACGGATAGGAGGATGCACCCAGTGAACCGGGAGCTCTCAGACGGTTGTGCTGACCGTGCGTGCTGTCGCCTACACCGCCGAATCCGTGACGTTTCACAACGCCCTGAAAACCCTTACCCTTTGAGATACCCGTTACGTCAACGAACTCGCCTTCCTCGAAAACGGTAACGTCAAGGACCTCACCGTAGGTCTTCTTGTGACCTTCCTCGAAACGAGTGAACTCGCGGACAACCTTCTTGGGAGTGGTACCTGCCTTGGCAAAGTGGCCCTTCAAAGGTTTCGGGGTGTTCTTCTCTTTTCTCTCGTCGAATGCTAATTGGATAGCACTGTAGCCGTCCTTCTCGACGGTCTTAACTTGCGTAACCACGCAAGGACCAGCTTCTAACACTGTGCACGGCACGCATTTGCCGGAGGCATCGTAGATGCTAGTCATTCCAATTTTTTTTCCTATTAAACCTGACATTTTTAGATTGATTTGGTAATAAATTAATTGCTTTTCGCGCAAACTTACATATCCTTAGGTTGAGCATAAAACCTTGACACAGAAGAGGTTAACACTTTCACCAGCGCATACTCCGCTTACGTAAAAAAGTTTGCAAATATACACTTTTTTTTGATATCAAGCCCTCTTCCCACTTTATTTCACAAATAAATGTTGAAAACCTCCTCCGTCGGCTCCGTTTCTTGTTTACGCCACAGGCGGCACTCGTCCATTCCACCGCATAACCGTTTCCCCGTTTCGACCACTCACAATTCCCATAATCGGAAGCTCCTTTATGTTTTCAAGCTCCGAATCGGCAAGACGAAAAGAATAATTCCGTTTTTTTTTATTTCAAGCGTGAATTTCCTGCATTTTTTGTATCTTTGCAAGGTTTTTGGCTTAATGGCATAACTTCATTTTTGTTCTTCCATAACACACATACTCACACACTCTTCATCCCACATTGAAAATCAAAAAAAGCACAAACATATATGAGCAAACAAGTAAAATTCTGTCTCGTTTACCGAGATATGTGGCAGTCATCTGGGAAATACCAACCGCGCGTTGACCAATTGGTGCGCGTGGCACCCGCCATCATTGATATGGGCTGTTTTGCCCGCGTGGAGACGAACGGTGGCGCCTTCGAGCAAGTCAACCTTTTGTACGGAGAGAATCCTAACAAGGCCGTCCGCGCCTGGACCAAGCCCCTGCGCGAAGCAGGCATCCAGTGCCAGATGCTGGAGCGCGCCCTCAACGGTCTGCGAATGGACCCCGTGCCCGCCGACGTGCGCCGACTTATGTTCAAAGTGAAGAAGGCGCAGGGCGTTGACATCGCCCGCTCGTTCTGCGGCCTCAACGATCCCCGCAACCTCGAGAACTCCGTCAAGTTCGCCAAAGAGGCGGGAATGATCTCGCAGGTGGCTCTCAGCATCACCCACTCTGAAATCCACACCGTGGAATACTATATGAACATCGTGGACCAAGTGGTGGCCTTCGGTGCCGACGAAATCGCGCTGAAAGATATGGCTGGCGTGGGAAGACCTGCCACCCTCGGCCGACTGGTGAAAGCCATCAAGGACAAATACCCGCACATCGTGGTGCAATACCACGGACACACGGGTCCCGGATTCTCCGTCGCCTCCACACTTGAAGTGTGCAAGGCCGGCTGCGACATCATCGACGTGGCCGTCGAGCCCCTCTCCTGGGGAATGGTCCATCCCGATGTGATCACCATCCGCGCAATGCTGAGCGACGCCGGCTTCGACGTCCCCGAAATCAATATGAACGCATATATGGAAGTGCGTCGCCTCACACAGGAATTTATGGACGACTTCCTCGGCTACTGGATTGACCCGAAAAACCGCATCTCCACCTCCCTGCTTGTGGGCTGCGGCCTGCCCGGTGGTATGATGGGCTCTATGATGGCCGACCTCAAAGGTGTTCACAAGGCCATCAATATGTCGCTGAAAGCCAGCGGGAAGAAAGAACTTTCGGAGGACGAACTCTTGGTGAAACTTTTCGATGAAGTGGCCTACGTTTGGCCGAAAGTGGGCAATCCGCCACTGGTGACACCGTTCAGCCAATATGTGAAAAACATCGCATTGATGAACATTATGTCGATGGCGCAAGGCAAGGAGCGCTTCAGCAATATGGACCCGAAACAGTGGGATATGATTCTCGGCAAAGCAGGCACGCTTCCCGGCACGCTGGCTCCCGAAATCCTTGCACTTGCCAAAGAAAAGGGTCTCGAATTCTCCACCTCCAATCCGCAAGACAACTACCCCGACGAACTTCCGAAATACCGCCAACTGATGGCCGAACAGGGCTGGGAGCTCGGCGAAGACGAAGAGGAACTCTTCGAGTACGCTATGCACCCGCGTCAGTATGTTGACTTCAAGAGTGGCGCGGCCAAGCAGAATTTCGAGCGCGAACTCGAAGCGAAAAAAAGCACTTCCAACATCAAGGTCATCGTGAAGGAAATCAAGATGCCCGAAGTGAACCGCGCCGAACTCGTCGCCTCCGTGCAGGCACAGCATCCCGCCGCCAAACCTGTCGTCGCACCCGCCGATGGCATCGTGCTTTGGGAAGTCCCCGTCACCGGACAAGGAATGAATCCGCCCGCCGGCACCCCGTACAAAGAAGGCGACATCATCTGCTTCGTGGAGGCCTACTACGGACAAGACGAAGTGAACGCCCTCTACAACGGAAAACTGCTGCAAGTGGTTGTTTCTCAAGGCGAAAGAGTTCGCAAGGGCGACATAATCGCTTTCACAGAATAAACACATTGACCAGTTGCGGACTTCCGCAAAGCATCATTTTCTCACCTCACATAAAAGCAGCGGCCCATCACCGCTGCTTTTCGTTTCCGAATCTTCCTTTTCTCCTTGATGATTTCAATCTTGTTTCATTCACCCATTCAACCATCATCAGACATCTCGCGCCAAGTGTTCCTTGCGCGGGAAAGTTAATTTTTGTGAAAAGATGCTACGGGCACACGGGTTGAAAAAATATTTCCGATCGGTTTCTCGTTAAAGCCGATATGAACAAGTTTTACATCAAGCAGTTCAAGCAGTATATTTTGTTGGAGAGATCGCTGTCGAAGAAAACGGCGGAGGCATATCTGCACGATGTGACATTGTTGGACAATTTTTTGAAAGGAAAATCTTTTACCGATGTTGATATTACTGATTTGCAGCATTTTTTGGTTCATCTTCAGGAAGAACTCGAAGTGAATGCCCGCTCGCAGGCACGCATCGTGTCAGGAGTGCGCGCTTTCTACCGCTTTTTAGTAATGGAAAAAGCGATAGAAAAAAATCCGGCGTTACTGATTGACAGTCCGAAACTGCCGATGAAACTGCCCACAGTATTGTCAGTTCCAGAAGTCGAAGACATCATTAACGCAGTGGACCTGAGCGAGTTGGAAGGTCATCGCAACAAGGCGATTTTGGAAGTGCTGTATGGTTGCGGGCTGCGGGTGAGCGAGCTGGTGGAACTTCGCCTTTCGGGGCTGCATTTCGCAGAGGGCTACGTCCGCGTAATTGGGAAAGGCGACAAGGAACGAATCGTGCCGATTGGCGAAACGGCGAAAAAGGCCGTTCGGCTATATGTGGAAGGAAGACGCAATCAGTTGAAAATCAAGCCAGAAAGTACTGACATCGTATTCCTGAACCGCCGCGGAGGCAAAATGACGCGTGTAATGGTTTTCCTGATTGTGAAAGAAATGGCCGCCAAGGCAGGCATCACGAAAGAGATCAGTCCGCACACCTTCCGTCACTCGTTCGCCACCCATCTGGTGGAAGGCGGTGCCGACTTGCGCGCCGTACAGGAAATGCTCGGTCACGAAAGCATCACTACCACAGAGATTTACACGCACCTTGACCGCGAATACATTCAGAGCACCATCGCAATGTTTCACCCGCGCTACTAAAACGGTTGACAGCCAACTGGCAGTGGCTCCGTTGCGCTCACGCCCGCTCCGATGAGTTGTTGTGAAAATGCGAGCAACAAGCTATTTTGTAACTTTTCGTCAACCTTTTCGTAGCAAAAAGATTGTAATTTGAAAAAAATGAAGAAACAATCATACTATATATTAATATTAGCTGCTTTTTTGTTGGGCGTTTTCGTTTGCGCCCCAGCATATTCTCAAACTAAAATGATAAAGGCAGAGGCGGGCAAAACCATTTCCGTTCCCTGCGAACGAATCGACTCGCTGCTCGCTCTGGCGCTATCGAAAAAAGGATGCCCTTACAAATGGGCAGCCGCCGGACCTAATATTTTCGACTGTTCGGGTTTCACGATGTGGCTGTACAATCAGTTCGGAGTGTCGATGGCGCACGGCTCCGTGCCGCAATTCTCGCTCGGCATACCCGTTCCGAAAGACCGGATTCGACCTGGCGACCTGGTTTTCTTCCGTCACCGCCGCTGCATTGGCCACGTCGGCATCGCCCTGTCGGTTGACTCTGCCACGAAGGTGGTGTCGTTCATCCACGCCTCGAGCCGTCGCACGGGAGTTAAGATCGACAAACTCACCAGCGACCATTACGCGCGCGGATTTGCTGGCGCACGCCGCATTTTCGATTGCGGCAGCGAAACTTTCGATATGCCTATCGCACCCGAAAACGCGCCAAACGTTATGGTTGACACCGCCACAGGAGCCCGTTATGAAACCGTAACCGAATGGAAATCAGTAACCACCACCCATTATCACAAAATCAAATCGGGCGAAACATTAGGCGGAATCGCAAAAAAATATCATACCACCGTGGCCAATCTGCAAAAATGGAACGGCCTTGGCAAGTCCACCCTGATTCGCGAAGGTAAATCACTGAAAATCAAGAAGACAGAATGGAAAGAGGTAACGACCACTCGCCTGGTTGCCCCCGCCGACAGTTCAGCCACGGATTCAACACGGCAGGTTGTGGCCGCAGCGCCGTCGGCAAGCGAGAGCGCTGAAAACGTGAAGCCCGCCAATGGAAGCGCCCAATCGCCGACCGCGACACCCGCTGCCAAACCCGCACCGAAACCCACTCCGAAACCGGTTTACTACACCATTAAAAAGGGCGACACACTGGGCGGAATCGCAAGGAAATACCACACCACCGTTGCTAAGTTACAGAAACTGAACAAAATGGGCAGTTCCACCTTCATCCGCGAGGGCAAAAGATTGCGCGTGAAATAGTTTTACGAAAGTGCCTGGTTCACTTGACGAGAACTCTTCAAAATGGCATCGTACTCTTCAGGCGTGATGTCGTTGAAGAAATAATGCACAGGATTGACACGGGCGCCGCCCTTGATAACCTCGTAATGCAGGTGTGGTCCCGAAGAAAGCCCCGTACTGCCCACATAGCCGATCACCTGGCCGCGCACCACGCGCTCGCCCGGCTTCACCGCTTTCTTGGAAAGATGGGCGTAAAGTGTTTGATACGAATAACCGTGATTGATAACGATGACATTGCCATAGCCGGAACCCGGATTGGCAGAAGTCACCACGCCGTCGGCGGTAGCATACACGGGCGTGCCTTTGGCCGCGGCGATATCGATGCCCGTATGCTGGCGCAGAACTTTCAGGATGGGATGATAGCGGCGGCCGAAACCCGACGAGATCTCGTACATATTGGGCAGCGGACGGATGGCCGGAATTGATCGCAGCATATCGTTTTTCTTCTCCACCATTGTGGTGATGGTGTCAAACGAACGGCTTTGCGCCGCCAGCCCGATGCACAGCTTGTCGGCACGCGTCTTGATGCTGTTGAGCAGCGAAACAGCATCGGCATCCTTGATGTCCTCGTAGCTGTTGTCTTCAACCAGGAAAGGATAGCGCTCGGACAGCGGCAGCGGGTCGCTTTCGAAGATGGTGCGGTAAACCTTATCGTCACGCATCTGGATGTCGCGCGTCACCTGCTCAAGGTTGGCGTAACGCTTTTCCAGCTCTTTCAAATTCTTTTTCAGTTCATTGTTCTCACGCCGCAACATCAGTTCCTTGGGCGAGTCGATAAGGTAGAATGAAATCCAGATGATGATGACGGAGAAAGAGAGAGCCGTAGCCAAAAACCAAACCACCCGCTTGAAAATGTCTTTCCAAGTGAATTTCCGCTTTTCAAAAGTAAGCGTTTCGGAATTGAAAACGTAGAAATTCTGCTCCTTCACTATTTTTTCAACTTGATGACGTCGCCCTTCTTGATTTTGGCGTTGGCCTTCATATTGTTGTACTTGCAAATCTTGTCCAAACGGACAGCGTTTTTCTGCGAAATGTAGTTCAAGCTTTCGGCATTGACCACTTTGTAATATTCCAGCTTGCCGGTTTTGCTTTTCCGCTCGATGTAAACGACCTGTCCGACTTTGAGTTTCGCATTGCCGCTCACGTCGTTGAACTTTTTGATTTTCTTGACGTTGGATTGGACGTCACTGGCGATTTTGCTATAGGTGTCGCCCTTTTGCGCAATCACGAAAAAAGTCTTGTTGTTTTCGTAAACGGGACGGTCGGTGAAAGGGTACTGCGCTGTGGGGAAGTCGGTGGCGCGGGCAGAGAAAACAGTGATGGCGGTAGGTTTTTCCTCGCGGACGGCTTCTTCGCTGGCTCCGCTCTCAGTCGGCTCGGGCTCTGTTTCAATAGATTTTTCCTCTTTGGCTGCGGGCGCGTCGTTTCCCGATTTGGGTTGCGCGGGAGCGGTGGCGGGCTTATCGTTTTTCGGCGTTGAGGTCGTTTTGGGGGCATTGTTCTTATCGTTGGGCTTGCTTTCCTTGCCCTGGCTTTTCGGTGTCTCTTTGTGAGCGGGTTTCACGACGGGCTTCGGCTGCGGATGCGCTTCCGGCAGTACGGTCGGCTTCGTCTCGGTTTCAGCGGTCATCACTTCGGGATGCACATTGGGGTAGTCTTTGAAATAGCCGGCCTGAAGACGCTGCTGGTACAAGGTGTCGAGTTTCGCAAGGTTGTATCGCTCAATCAGTCCGATCAAACGAGGCGCATACTCCGGATTGGTGGCGTAACCAGCCGCCTTCAAGCCGTGAGCCCAACCAGGATAGTCCATCACGTCAAGCGAGAACAGCGCGCTGTATCTTTTTCTGTTTTTCAGGAAAAGAGAATGATCGGTGTAGGAGTCTTCCGGCTTCTCATATTTCCGGAAACATTCCTGCAACTCGTCATCGTCAATCAAAATGGTGTCGCCAGTCCAATCATTGTGGCACTTGATGCCAAAATGATTGTTCCCGTCCACAGCCAGATGACTCTTGCCCGCCGCACTTTCAAAAATTCCCTGCGCAATAGTGATGCTGGCAGGAATTTTATATTCATACATCTTATTGATAGCCAATTCTTTATAATTATCAATATAGGCCTCAATATCTGCGTTTGTATATTGTGCGAACGCATTGAAATTCGCAAAAAAAGCAATAAAGACGACAACGAGGAATCCGATTTTTTTCATAAATCAATGATTTTTTTCAACTTAAAAACGAAACTGCAAATATATTGTTTTTTATGCTGAAAATTAGAGATTTATAAAAAACAAACTAACACTATTGCGTTGATAATGTCGGAAGAAATGACTTGCGATTTACAACTTGAAAGTTTCCAAAATCACAATCCAGGCAGGTGCGTCTGGTTGAAAAGCAACGATTCGATGTCGATCTCATCCAGCATATCACGCCCCTTTTCTGTCAAAATGGGAGAAAGCAGAAACTCCACCACATCGGCTGCCATCTTCTGCTGCGATGTGTAAATGAAAACATTCATCAGGAAAAACGGAACGTAGGCATTGAAATTCAACCCTTCGATGATGGTTCCCTCTTTACATCCAATATCCAAAATATTGAATATCAGATTTTTAATTTCATCATTTCCATACTGATTTTCTCCAATCAGGTCGTGGATTTTGCGTTTGAAAAGAGGTTCCGTAACCTTTTTGGTGTACATAATTTCGCAAATCACGAAAAGCAGCGATTCAGCGGAATTGTTGGCGTGAGCGCACTTCTCCTCCACCCTGTCACGGGTGTATTTCTGCCAGTAACGCATTGCAGCCGTTTCCATACTTTCCTTGGTCTGGTAGCGGTTGAAAAGTGTCTTTTTCGTGACGTGAAGAATCTGTGCGGTCTCCTCCACCGTGTGGTCGAAACCGTTTTCCGCATAATGTTTGAGCAGAAGTTGCAATTTTCTCTCTTCCGATCTTTTCATCGTTTTGCAAAAGGAGCCGTAACCCTATTGAAAATGCCTGTCAGATAGGCGATTGTCATTCCGTAATTGGAAACCGGAATGCCGTTTCTAACGATTTGGGCAATTCGGTTTTGCAGTTGTTTTTTGGTAGCCATACAGCCGCCACACTGGATGGCCATCGCATATTGCGAAAGGTCTTCCGGCAGCGGTTCGAGCGATGCCACGAAGTCGAAGTCGATGTGTTTTCCTGTTATTTTCCTGATGAGCGATGGGATTTTGTGGTGGCCAATATCGCCACAAGAGACCGCGTGCGAGCAGGATTCCAACATCAGCACACGGTCGCCGTCGCGCAACGAGTGCAGATGAGGAGTGCCAGCGAGATACTGTTCGAAATTTCCCTTTGCCCGCGACAAAATGATGCTGAAACTCGTGAGCGGCATTGTTTCGGGAACAAGTTGGGCGACCTCGCCGAACACCTGGCTGTCGGTGACAACGAGTTGAGGGTGATGTTTTGCGAGGAAGCCAGCCACCTCTTCGGGTTGCACGCAACACGCGGCGGCGTGGTGGTCGAGGATGTCGCGGATGACCTGCACTTGCGGCAGGATGAGCCGCCCCTCAGGGGCCTCTTCGTCTTGCGGCATCACCAGCAAAACCTCGTCGCCTGACTTCACCAAATCGCCGACCAGCAAGTCAGGATGGTAAACCGACGCAGGTGTCACCTTGACGAGGACGTCTCTCACCTCCGCGATTCCGGCACCCGTCTGCGCACTGCACTCCAGAATCGGGACTGCGTACTTCTCTAACTTCCGGCGCAAAATGCCATCAAGACGTTCTTCATCCGACTTGTTGTGAACGATGGCAAAAGGCACGCAATAGTCATTTAACAGTTTGATTATCAGTTCTTCAAATTCACCAAAACGATTCTGAGAGATGACCAGCAAAGCCACATCGAGTGTTTTGATGGCCTCCACGGATTTGCGGATGCGCTGTTCGCCCAGCAGTCCGTCGTCGTCAATTCCAGCCGTATCAACCAGCACTACGGGGCCAAGTCCGAACAGTTCCATCGTCTTGCGTACGGGATCGGTGGTGGTTCCCGCCGTTGCCGACACAATCGACATTTCCTGTCCGCACAGGGCATTTGCCAAGGCGCTCTTCCCCTGGTTGCGGCGGCCCAATATTCCGATAAACGCTCTTTTCGTCTTCATCTTACAAATGCACTTCCAAAACCGTCGCCTCGCCGTCGGGCACCAAAATGGCTTCCGTAGCCATAGCGGGCATCATTATCACTTCGCCCTTCGCAAGCAGATAATTCTCGCCTTCGTATGAAATCAGCATCTTTCCCTCGGTGCAGATGTACAACACGAAAGAATCGATTTTGAGGTAAACTTTTTCAATAGGTCCATTGAATTTCAAGTAGTTGACTTTGAAAAAATCGCTATTGCATAGCGGCACCGATTTGTTAACGATGGGTTCGTAATAAAGATGATAGTCGTCGTCGGCATCAAAATGGATGGCGTCGAGGGCCTCTTGCGTGTGCAGTTCGCGCGGATTTCCACTTTCATCAGTTCTATTCCAATCGAAAATGCGGTAAGTGCAGTCGGACGACTGCTGTATTTCGGCAAGCAGCACGCCTTTTCCGATAGCGTGAACCGTGCCAGCGGGAATGAAGAAGGTGTCGCCGGCGGTCACGGGAAAGAAATTGAGCAGCTGGTCCACATTACCGGCCTCCACTGCGCGCAGGTAGTCGTCCTTCTGCACGCCTTTCTTGAAACCGATGTAGAGTCCGCTGCCTGGCTCGGCCTGCAAAACGTGCCACATTTCGCTTTTCCCGTTCGTGCCGTAGCGTTGCTGCGCCAGTTCGTCGTCGGGGTGCACCTGCACCGACAAATCGCGCTGAGCATCAATGAATTTCACCAGCAACGGGAATGTCAGCCCGAACTGGTCGAAAACGGAGTCGCCCACCAGGTCGCCCATATAAACCTCCGTCAGTTCCGTCAAATCGTTCTCCGCGAGAAAGCCGTTCTCCACTTCCGAAACCTTTCCGTCAATGCCCGACACTTCCCAGCTTTCGCCACAATTGCAGAGGTTTTTAACGTTTTTTTTCAAGAATGTCTTAATCTTGTTGCCGCCCCAGATTTTCTCGAAATATTGCGGACGAAACTTGATAGGATACAACATACTGATTATTTATGAATGATTAATGCGTGATTTTCAATTCTTCGGAGTTCTTGTCCCAACGGGACGGCCCGATGTGTGTGTATTCAATTTTCTGCTCGAATGATGGAAACGGCCGCAATGGCAGCCACGCCTTCGCCGCGCCCCACCGCGTCCATCTGCTCGTTGGTCTTGGCTTTCACGGCCAAAGCAGTGACCGGGATTTGCAGAATCCGCGCCAGCGTTTCCTTGATGGACTGCTTGTATGGTGCGAGTTTCGGCTTTTCCAAAATGATGGTCACGTCAGCATTGTGAATGCGCCATCCGTCATCTTGGAGCATTCTCACGGTTTCGGTGAGCAGTTTCCGACTGTCGGCGCCCTTGAAACGCGGGTCGTTGTCGGGGAAATGGGTGCCGATGTCGTCCATTCCGGCGGCTCCGAAAAGCGCGTCGCAGAGAGCGTGAATCACCGCGTCGCCATCGGAATGCGCCACACAGCCCAGAGGGTAGTCGATGTCAACGCCGCCCAGCCGCAAGGTGAGTCCCTCCGCCAACCGGTGCGAGTCGTAGCCGATGCCTGTCCTGAAGTCTGTCATAATCTTATGGCTGTTAGGGTTAGTTCAAATTGACGCCTAAACAGAGAGGAGCGTTCCGCGGCGCGATCGGCAACGCCCTTACAAACAATGTAGAGACGGTGTTTGGCCGTCTCTATGATTGTCGGGAAGGTATCAACTCACCTCCCCTTATGGGAAACCGTTTGCAACGGTTTTAGTTCATATTGATACGGCCCTGCGTTCTGATTTCCTGTTTGTTGAAGGAGGCGAAATCGAAAGTGAGGGTGAAACGGAGCGTGTTTTCAAGCGGATGATGCTGGTCAACCGTGAAAAGGTATGCCACATCGAGGCCGAAGATGCTGTAGTGAATGCCGGCTCCGAGCGTAATGAACTGGCGGTTGCCCTTGGTAGGATGTTCGTTGAAGTAACCCGCGCGCACAAAAAGGAGGTCGCGATAATTGTACTCCAAGCCCACAGCCCAGTTCACTTCGTGGAACTCTTCGAGGGAGCCGCCAGGAGCGTCACCGAACGACTGGAAAATGCCCTGCGCCACGGAGACATCGGGATTCTTGCCGGCCGCGATGACCGGATTGTTAGCGGCATCGTAAATGATTTTGCCAGTCACAGAATCGGTGGCATAAACAGGATTGGTGGGGACCAACAGTTTGTTGCACTCAACAGCGGCCATCAAGCTGTTGTGCTCGTCGAAAGCGACCGTGTAACTGACACCCAGCTTGAGGTTGGTTGGGATGAAGTCGCGGCGCAAAGTTCCGGAAGAATACGACATCTTGTTGCCGATGTTGGAGATATTCAGACCGGCGCGCAAGGTGCTGTTCATCTTTTTGTTCTTCTTGAAACCGAAATCCTGTTCGTAAAACAGGGAGATGTCGGCGGCACCAGCCAAACCGGCGTTGGTTTCCTGACCTTCAACGTGTTGTCCGGCCGTCAGGTTGGAATAGACGAAGCGGGGAGTGATGGCGAGCGAGAGTTCGTCGATGAGTTTGCGGCTGTAGCTCAGGTCAATGGAGAACTCGTTGGGGCGCTGGTCGCCCATCGTCTCGCCGTTGATGTCGGTGAAGGTGATGTCACCCAAAGAGAAATAGCGGAGCGACAGGGCCAGAGCGTCGTTGTCGCTGACTTTGTAATAAGTTGACAAATAGAGCAGGTTGATGTCGTTCACCAGTTTGCGCAGCCACGGGCTGTAGGAAACGGAGATGCCGAACTTGTTCTTGTTGAAGACGTATTTCGCGGGGTTGTAGGCCTGCGAATTAACATCGGCGGAGGTAGCCACGCCCATATCGGCCAGCGCGCCGGCGCGCGAGTCGGGAGCAACCAGCAAAAACGGAACCGCCGTGGTGATGGTATTCAGTTCCTGTCCTAAAAGATTGGTATTGTGGCCGGCAACATTTTGAGCTTTGGCTGCCATCGTGCACAAGGCCGCCAACACAATCAAACTAAGTACTTTCTTCATTCTAATTTTTTTGAACAATTTTTTGAATATAACCTATACGAAACGAAAAAGTTGGAATTATATTTTATACGAACTTTATTTTTTACGGAATTATCCCCTTTCATCTTGTAAATGCAGCAGCGCATTGTGCGAGTTGTCCCTGATAACGGCGAAACGGTTATGCGGTTAAACGGTGAAAAGGACGAAATCACAGTTCGCAATTCACAACCAAACGCTCCCCATTATCGGAAGAACGTGGCAAAAGTTTCAAGTCTAAAAAAAAAGAATTTTATTTTTACAACTAAGAAAAAATCATTACCTTTGCACGTTTTTTGTGGTTCGTGGGAAAGGTTTGAGCAGAAAAAACAAAAGCGATATTAATTATTTGTAAATCAATTTTATAGAAAATATCAATCTATTTATTATAAATTAAAAAACACAAGCTATGTATCAAAATTTCCAAGCTTTCTTGCAAAATGAATTGAAAGACATTCAGGAGGCAGGTCTGTACAAGAATGAACGCATCATTGTTTCTCCCCAAAGTGGCGAGATCACCTTACAAAATGGTCAGAAAGCCCTTAACTTCTGCGCCAACAACTACCTCGGATTGGCCAACAACCCGAAGCTGATTGCGGCAGCGAAAGAAGCACTCGACACCCACGGCTATGGGATGGCTTCCGTGCGTTTCATCTGCGGTTGCTCCGACCTGCACAAACAATTGGAAAAGAAGATTGCCGAATTTTTTGGCACTGAAGATACTATTTTGTACGCGGCCTGCTTCGATGCGAACGGTGGCGTTTTCGAGCCCCTTCTCAGCGATCAGGACGCCATCATCTCCGACGCTTTGAACCACGCCTCCATCATCGACGGCGTAAGACTCTGCAAGGCAGTGCGCTATCGTTATGCCAACGCCGATATGGCCGACCTCGAGGAACAGCTCAAGAAGGCGCAGGCCCAGCGTTTCCGCCTCATCGTCACCGACGGCGTGTTCTCAATGGACGGCAACGTTGCTCCGCTTGACAAGATCGTGGAACTCGCGAACAAGTACGACGCAATGGTAATGGTTGACGAGTCACACTCTGCGGGCGTTGTCGGCAAGACCGGCCGTGGCGTGACCGAGCATTACAACCTCCGCGGCAAAGTAGAAATCCTCACCGGCACCCTCGGCAAGGCATTCGGCGGCGCCATCGGCGGCTTCACCACCGGCAAGAAGGAAATCATTGATATGCTCCGCCAGCGCTCCAGACCATACCTGTTCTCCAACTCCATTCCCCCGATGGTGGCCGCTGCTGGCTGCAAGATGGTGGAAATGATGAGCGAAACCAACGAACTGCAAGACAAATTGCACGAAAACACCGCATATTTCGTAGAAAAGATGAAAGCCGCCGGCTTCGACATCAAGCCCACCCAGTCGGCTATCTGCGCAGTAATGCTTTACGATGCCAAGTTGTCGCAAGATATGGCTGCCAAATTGCAGGAAGAAGGCATCTTCGTTACCGGTTTCTACTATCCCGTCGTACCGAAGGGCCAGGCACGCATCCGCGTTCAGGTTTCTGCCGCCCACAGCCGCGAAAACCTCGACAAGTGCATCGCCGCCTTCACCAAAGTTGGCAAGGAACTCGGCATTTTGAAATAAAACAATCGTTGAATTGTTGAATCGTTTAATTGTTGAGTTGTTGAACCGATATCTCAACAACTCAACAATTAAACACATAGAGACAAAAACATTAAAACAAAATAAATGGCTGAAAACATTATCCATCAAAATGACATCGTCGTGCGTTTCGCCGGCGACTCTGGTGACGGTATGCAGCTGTCGGGCACGCTTTTCTCCGACGCCTCCGCCCTCACTGGCAACGACATCGCAACATTCCCCGATTATCCCGCCGAAATCCGCGCCCCGCACAACACCATCGCGGGCGTGAGCGGCTACCAGGTCCACGTCGGAAATCATATCTACAGCTCTGGCGACAAGTGCGACATCCTCGTCGCAATGAACCCGGCTTCGTTCAAATCGAACCTGAAATGGGCCAAGAAAGGCGCCGTCGTCATCGTTGACATCGACACTTTCACGGATGAGGCAATGACCAAGGCCGGCTACACCTCCGACCCCTTCACCGACGAACTCGAACGCGAGTACGCCATCGTGAAAGCCCCCGTCACCTCTTTTACCGAAAAGATCGGCAAGGAACAGGGTGCCGACAAGAAGGTTTACGAGAAATGCCGCAATATGTTCGCTCTGGGCATCATCTTCTATATGACGCACAAGCAACTCAACCAGACTTACGCCTACCTGGAACGCAAATTCGCCAAGAAACCCGACGTAGTAAAGCTCAACAAGGCCGTATTGACCGAAGGTTACGAATATGCCGACAAGGTGGAACTCATTCATTCCCATATCATTGAAGCAGCTCACGCTGAGATGCCGAAAGGCCGTTACCGCAACATCACGGGTAATGTAGCAACCGCGTGGGGTCTTCTTGCCGCTTCCGAACGCTCCGGCCGTCAGCTGTTCCTCGGCTCCTACCCTATTACGCCCGCTACGGACGTGATGGTGGAATTGGCAAAACACAAAGCGCTGGGTGCCAGAGTTTTCCAGGCAGAAGACGAAATCGCGGGCATCTGCTCCGCCATTGGTGCTTCCTACGCCGGCGCACTCGCTTGCACCTCCACTTCCGGTCCTGGACTCTCGCTGAAGAGCGAAGCCCTCGGCTTGGCCGTGATGACCGAGCTCCCCTTGGTCGTGGTCGACGTTCAGCGTGGCGGCCCCTCCA
>JAZQOJ010000061.1:0-20573 GCA_045627805.1 Bacteroidales bacterium | reverse complement strand
AACTGAAATCCAACCTGCGCCGCCTCGATCCCAACGCCTTCGTGAACGTGGTGGAAAGCAGCGAGATTATGGGCCTCGGCTTCAAAGCGCTGCCTGAAGATTAGTCCTGAGGCAACTCAGACCGCTCAACCGAAAATATTTAGGGCTTCATCCCTCACAACCTTGTAAATGCGGCAATGCTTAGCGCAAGATGTTCGCATAATGGGAATTATCCGCGTTGCAAACTCTCCGCTCAGCACATCGTAAGTCCCGAATTGTCAGTTCACAGCAATTCCTCTTTCTTTTTTTCTTGAGAAAAAGAAAAATTTCCTGATAATTTCCTCGAAATTTCCTGCGCATTTCCTATATCACGCCGCAGGCGACATTCGTCCATTCATCCAATTAACCGTTTAACCGACTTTAACCATTAAACCGTTTCAACCTCACACAATTTCCTTTTCGGGAGAACCACATACAAATCAGCAAGACTAAAAGGGAACGTAAAAAAAACGAGGCGCTCGAAAGAGTGTCTCGTTTTTTTCGTATCGCGAATAAAAATATTATTCAGCAGCGGGAGCTTCTTCGGTAGTTTCTGCGTTGGCAGCGGCTTCAGCAGCAGCAGCTTCTTCAGCGGCTTTCTTAGCAGCGGCTTCGGCTTCTGCGATAGCGGCCTGCTTAGCAGCAACCTTTGCAGAGATAGCTTCCTTCACCTTGGTTTCAGCTTCCAAACGTTTCTTCATCTCGTTGCGAGCGTTGTTGGCGGCTTCAACCTTGATGTTGTTCATCTTGGAAGTGTGTTCCTGTTTCCAAGCATCGAACTTGCGTTGAGCTTCGTTTTCTGAGAATGCACCCTTGGCCACACCGCCACGGAGATGTTTCATCAAGTAAACGCCTTCGTGTCTCAGGAGAGCGCGAGCGGTATCTGACGGAGCAGCACCAACTTCTACCCAATAAAGAGCTCTGTCGAAATTAATTTCTACAGTTGCGGGATTTGTCAACGGGTTGTACGTACCAAGTCTTTCGATATAACGTCCATCACGAGGTGCACGACCGTCCGCAACTACAATGTGGTAAAAAGGTTGATTCTTTTTACCGTGTCTTTGTAATCTAATTCTTGTTGCCATGTTATGAAATAATGATTTGGTAAAAAAGTGGTGACCCCGACAGGATTCAAACCTGTAACCTTTTGATCCGTAGTCAAATGCTCTATTCAGTTGAGCTACGGGGCCATACCTTGTTTTGAGGACTGCAAATATACAACATTATTTTTGTATGGAACACCTTTCTAAAAAAATATTTGATTTTTATTTTAATCCCAAAAACAAATATCAAATATTTGATTATTAGCTATTTGTAAAACACAAAATAAAAGAGTTGCTTGTCAAAGAACGATTTTTGCGATTTCAAAACGGGCGAAGAGAAAACGTTTTTGGGAGTTTTTTATCAAAAATCGCGCAAAACGTTATTTCTTTTCCTCTTTTTTCTCCTCCGGTTCAACGTACTGTGGAATCTGATCTTTTTTCACAAAAGAATAGACCAGAAGCCCGATGCCGACCACCACCAGCGGAATGCTGAGCTGCTGTCCGATATTCAACGACATAGTGGCTTCCTTGGCGACCTGATCGGCCTTGAGGAACTCGATGAAGAAACGTGCGGTGAAAATGGTGGTGATCATCACGCCAGCCGTGCGACCAGGCGCGATTCTGCCTTTAGCACATTTGAAATAATAAACAATCAGGCCGATGTAGAGCGACAAATAGACCAGCGCCTCGTACAATTGCGAGGGATGGCGCGGCGTTGGCATATGCACCAGTTTGCCCGCGAAAACGGCGTAATCGTCGGAGCAATGCGTGAAATCGAAAGCCCAGGCCACGTCGGTAACACTGCCCACAATCTCGTGGTTCATCAGGTTGCCCATACGCACGAAGGCCGCCGCAATCGGGACTACAATGCACAAACGGTCAATCAGCCAGCAGAAATTCATCTTGTGTTTCCAAGCAAAATAGATGAGCCACACAATGAGGGCGATTGCCGCTCCGTGACTTGCAAGACCTTGATAACCAATAAAATGCCAATTCTCATCGAAAGGCAGAAGCACTTGCAACGGATGATGCATCAGAAATTCGGGCTCGTAAAACAGAAAGTGCCCCAGTCGAAGGCCCACAATACACCACACGATTGTCCAAATCGCGAACTTGTCAAGCAATTTCTGCGAAATTTTCTCCTTCTGGAAGATTTGCTGCAACGTGATGTAAGCCAGCACAAACCCCGTGGCCAGCAAGATTCCATACCAGCGCACCTGCAAAGAGCCGAGCGAAAAAGCAACTGGATCAACCGACCAAGTAATGGCACCCAAAATCGTATTCATAGTTTCTCTATTTAAAAAGTCGGCAAAGATACTGCTTTTTTATCACTTAGCGTCAATGTTTTTCCAAAATGCAGTATTTTTGCAGTTTCTAACGGTTTTTCATTTTTCATAAAAAAATCACGACAAAAACGATGAACTTTCGCAAAACACTGCTTTCCGCACTGATACTTCTCGGCTTCGCAACCGCAGGGGCGCAAACCAGCGACAGCTTGCAACTCAAATACGACCATTTTCGCCAGCGGCTCACCACCGAGTTTATGTATTTCACTGGCGACGGCTCCGTCCCTGGCTCGCACCTGCCCATTGAACGGCGTTATATGAACGGCGATTACCGCGCCGCAAAATGGGCTGACGCTGTGTGGTGGCAAGGACATTACATCGCGGTACTCGCCACCGAATACGAACTGAAAAGGCGCAACGGGGAAAAAACCGAGGCGACACTGAACGAACTGCGCTGCGCATTAGACGTTTACGACCGGCTCGACCTTGCGGCGGAAGAATGCTGGCAAGCCGATGGCGTGCTCAACGGATTCTACATCCGCGACGACGTGAAACGTGACTACGCCTCCCTTTACTGCGCCGACGCAGTGGGCAGCGACTACGCCTACTACTGCGGGAAGGAGGATGCCACCCGCCACGCACCCTCGCAAGACCAGGCCTGGGGCTCCTACATCGGCTTCGCACTGGTGCAGAAATTCGTGCCCGACAGCGCCGTCCGGCAGCACGTAGCCGACATCACCACCCGTATGGTAAGGGGAATGCAGTTCACCGACGAAAAAGGCAGAAAGTCGTGGCAGATCGTCAATCCCGTGACCGGGAAAGTGGTGCAAAAAGAAGGCGACATTCAGTGGCTCCAGTACGCGCACGGCACCATCGGCAGTATGCTCGCCCGCCAGAACCTGCATTTCGCAAACTCAGAAAAAGGAAACTGGAAAAATATCTGGAATATTCTGCAAGACAATGTCTTACTTGACCGCAATGGGCATTTCACCTGGTACGGTGTGCTGTCGATGTCGGCAGTTATGAACGAGGGGGGAAGCGGCAATGGCAGCTGCTACGACTGGCTGGTGAAGGTGAACGACAAAATCGTGAAACGGAATCCCGATATGGGGCAAACGCTTTTCTTCCCGCACCTGCCCCTGCTGAACCTGGCACTGTACGGCACGGACGGGAAAGACCTTCTGCCTCAAGAAAAATACATAGAATACTTGCAGTCAGCACCTTACAATGGAAGTATGACCATCAAACGGGATGGAAAGACCGAGCGGACCGCGGCGCCGTGGCACTCGCTGTCGCTGTTCTGTCCGTGGCACACCACCGAGACCGGCGACGGCAATATGCTGGACTATATGCTGTTGCACAATCTGTACCGGATTGTCTATGAAGCGGTGGAAGAGTGAGTGGACGAAGGGATTACTCGGTTAAAATCGGTTAAACGGTTAAAATCGGTTAAACGGTTAAACGGTTAAACGGTTAAAAACGGTTAAAAATCGGTTAAACGAATAATTTGGGTGAAATGGGTTAAAGGACGAAAGGTTGAAGGCGCGATTAATCTTCTGACTTGGGTGCGAGGATTTCGCAGGCGCGTTCGGCGGCAATCTGCTCCGCCTTTTTCACCGTGTAGTCAAGTCCTTCGGCCGTCACCTTGTCGTTCAGCAGCAGCTTCACGCGGTAAAGTTTTCTGCCGCGCTGCTGTTCCACCACCTCGTGCGTGAACGCCAAGGTCTTGTGCTTCCGTTGCGCCCAGTTGATGATCTTGCTCTTGAAATTGGATTCCTCAAAAAGCACCTCATCAAGGTTCAAATAATTGGAAAACAGATTCTTTAATACGATTTTCCGTGTCCGTTTGTATCCTTTGTCAAGGAAAATGGCGCCCACGAGGGCCTCAAAGGCATCACCGCCGGCGAATTTCGACTTGGCGTGCGGATCCATCGTGATCAGGTCTTCCATATGGAGTTTGCGCGAGAGGGCGCCAAGCCGTTCGCGGCACACCAACTTGGAACGCATTTCCGTCAGTTCGCCCTCCGGCTTAAGGGGAAATCTTTTAAAAAGATATTCGGCCACGATGGCATCCAAAACCGCGTCTCCGAGATACTCAAGTCGCTCATTATTAACAAAATGTCCATTCAAGCCATAATCCGATGCCGAACGATGAATCAGAGCCGTGGAATAGAGCTCAATATTATTCGGGCGTATTCCTAAAATATCTTTAAGGAAACGCGTGATATTACTCAACCGCGAATCAATTAATTTTCGCTTGAAAAACACGGTGCTTAGCTCTCAAATTTTTTAAAAAGGATAGAGGCGTTATGGCCGCCAAAGCCGAACGAATTGCAAAGCGCATAACGAAGTGCACCTTTTTCAGCGCCGCCCGCACAGAAATTCCAGTCAGGAATCTGCGGATCTTTCTCCTGTAGGTTGATGGTAGGATGCACGATACCGGTTTGCAGTGCGAGAATCGTAGCGATGCCTTCCACAGCGGAAGCCGCACCAAGCAGATGTCCCGTCATCGACTTCATTGAGTTGAAGAGCATATTGTTCGCGTGGTCTCCAAAGACGCTCGCAATGGCCTTACATTCAGCGACATCGCCCAGCGGGGTGGAAGTTCCGTGCATATTGATGTGGCCGACCTCGTCTGGTTTCACGTTGGCCTCGGCGAGGGCGTTGTACATCGCCAGGGCGGCGCCGCGTCCGTCGGGATGCGGGCTGGTGACGTGGTGCGCGTCGGAAGTGAGCCCCACGCTGCACACCTCGGCATAGATTTTGGCTCCGCGGGCTTTTGCGTGCTCCAGTTCCTCCAGCACGAGTATGCCGGCGCCCTCTCCCATCACGAAGCCGTCGCGGCCAACCGCAAACGGGCGGGAAGCCGTGAAATAGTCGTCGTTGCGCGTGGAAAGCGCCTTCATCGCGTTAAAGCCTCCGATGCCGACAGGCGTAACGCTCGCTTCAGCGCCGCCCGACAACATAATGTCGGCCTTGCCCAGCTGAATGAAATGGCAGGCCTCGGCTATCGCGCTGGCTCCGGAAGAGCAAGCCGACGACATCACGCTGCTCGGTCCTCGCAAGTCAAAGAGAATGGAGAGATTGCCCGCCACCATATTGCTCAACGACTTGATAATGAAAAACGGGCTGAAACGAGGAATCTCGTTGTTGTGGGCAAACTCCACGATATCGGTTGCAGTAGTGGCCACTCCGCCGATGCCAGAGCCCAAGCAGATGCCGATCCGGTCGCGATTCAGCGACGGCTCATCAAGCCGGGCATCGGCAAAGGCCTCCTTTGTGGCGACATAGGCGTACTTGGTACAGCCATCCACCTTGTTGGCCTCCTTCGACGTCATATAATCCAAGATATCGAAGTTCTTCAACTCGCAGGCGAAATGTGTCTTGTACGCCTCACAATCAAAGTGAGTAATCGGGCCAACCCCATTGGTTCCCGCGATTACTGCACTCCAAAAGTCGGGCACATTATTGCCAATGGGCGTTAATGCTCCCAGACCTGTTACTACAACTTTTTTTAATTCCATCTAAGGTGGAAACTATTATGCGCAATGCTCATTAATGTATTGAACTGCATCGCCGACAGTCTGGATCTTTTCAGCATCCTCATCGGGAATGGAGATACCAAACTTCTTCTCGAATTCCATCATCAATTCAACCGTATCTAATGAATCTGCACCTAAATCAGCAGTGAAACTTTTATCAAGGGTGATTTCTTCTTTGTCAACACTCAGCTTTTCAGCGATAACGTTTTTTACTTCATCGATAATTTCCATAGTTGTTGTTTTTAATAAATCGTGCAAAAATACTACAAATTTTCTTTTACTTCCCCATTTTTTGGTTCGCACGCGACATCAAAAAATTATAAAATTGATATACAATATTTTAAGATAAAAAAAAGTTTTCAACACGCCCGAAAATTCGCATAAAAATTTTAACATTTTTTAAATTTCGGAATAAAAAAAAGGAGATTTTTGGAGAAAAAAAAGAAAATCAAGAGCAAGCCGCCGCAAAGAGCTACTGTCCGCAATGAAGAATTTGGTATTGGATGTTGTGCTGAGCGAGAATGCGCTCAATCCGGCCAGAGTCGGTGTCCGACAGAAAGACCTGTCCGAAATGGTCGTTTCCTACGAGATTCAGCAGTTTTGAGATGCGATTCTCGTCTAATTTGTCGAAAATGTCATCCAAAAGCAGAATTGGTTTAACATTTTTTACATTAAATATGTAGTCAAACTGAGAGAGTTTCAGCGCCAGTAGAAATGATTTTTGCTGCCCCTGCGAGCTGAATTTGCGCACAGAGCGGCCGTTCATCAGGAAGTTGAAATCGTCTTTGTGAACGCCCGTGCAAGTGAATCCGGCGCGATAATCGGCCGCCTGATTCCGGTTCAGGAGATTTTCCAAGGAATCGCTGTGCAAAGCCGAATCATAGTCGATGCCAACCGACTCGCGGCTGTCGGAAAGGAAGTCGTAATAATGCTGGAAAATCGGCAGGATGTCGTTGGCGAAAGCTTTTCTTTTCTGAAAAATCTCGTTGCCCAAAGGAGCCATCTGCATATCGTAAACCTGTAAGAAAGAGGCGTCAAACTGTCCTCGCTCAAACATCTGCTTGAGCAGTGCGTTGCGCTGACCCAGCAACTTCTGGTAGGAAATGAGGGTTTGCAGGTAGCTCTTGTCGAACTGCGACATCGCCATATCAAAGAACTTTCGGCGGAGTTCGCTGGCACCGTGAATCAGGTTTCCATCGACGGGAGCCACCATAATGAGCGGATACTGCCCCACGTGGTCGCTCATACGCTCGTACTCCTTCTGGTTGAGTTTCATAATCTTGCGGCTGCCTGCCTTGAAGATACAGCTGATTCGCCGCGTACGGCCATCCTCGTAGCCCACGAAATCACCGTGAATGGCAAAGAAATCGCTGTCAAAACGCACGGAAGGGAAATCCTGCGCATTGAAATAGCTTTTGCAAAACGCCAAGTAATGAATGGCATCGAGCAAATTCGTTTTGCCGCTCCCATTCACGCCCACCACGGCATTCACCTTCTCGTTGAATTCAAAAGAGGCGCTCTCGTAGTTTTTAAAATTGGCAAGCTGGAGGTTTTGCAAAAACATTATTACAAAAAGCAACTTGTTATTTTACAGCATCTTCCAACGAGATACGTTGCCCAGTGGTCACATCCACGAGCACGAATTTCTTTTTGCCCATACCCAATCGGGCGGCATAATCAATCTGCCCCATCCCGCTCACGTTGTTCACATCCTTGAAAGCATCTTCCGTTTTTTGTTTCATCGCGCAAAGCAGATGGCAGACGTAGTCAACGGCGACGATGTCGGTGGAGGCGACGGCGCCAATCTTGTCCATAAACGGAGCGGGCGCCTTGGCCGAGCAGTCGCAGGTTTTGGAGATGTTGTCCATCACGTTGATAAACACCATCGGTTTCTTTTCAGAAAGCACCTTGGCATACTCCACAAGTCGTTCAAGGAAATCCTGTTCTGCGGCGCTTTGGCCGGGCTTGAAAAGTCCGAGCGGGCACTCCGCGATGCATTTGGCACAGCCGATACACTTGTTGGTATCAATCACGGGACCGTCCTTCGTGATGGTGATAGCGCCGGCGGGGCACTGCTGCACACAACGCTGGCAGCCAACACACGCAGCGGCATCCTTGCAAACCGGGAAAGCAGCGGCGTGCATCGCCATTTTTCCGCCAGGAGATGCGAAGCCCATCGAAACATTCTTGATGGCTCCACCAAAACCCGCCGAACCGTGACCCTTGAAATGGGAATAAACAATATAGGAGTCGTAATTCTCGAAATGGCTGCCGGTCTTGATTTTGTTGAAATGCTTCAGCCCCGCTGCCTCGTACTCCACTTCACCTTCCGCGTCCAGAATGTCGATGGGAGCGAAAGTGAAGCCGTGCTCCTTGGCCAACGCAATGTGCTGGTCGGTGAAGCGGCGCTTGCTCACATACAACACATTGGTTTCCACAAAAGTGGGATGCACCTTTTCAACCAGCGGCTTCAACAACTCGGGATTCAGAAAATTCTGGTTTCCCTCTTCGCCAAAATGGACTTTCAAGCCGATTTTTCCTTCCTGCTTGACGCCCGTTGCCTCATACAATTTCAGAATATTGTCGGGCGTGATGTCTTTGCAAAAATAAACAATCACTTCGTCAGAATCCGTTTTCACGGAATCGGAGGCCTGAGTTTTATTACAACCAACCAACGACAACATCATTGCCGCCAGCAAAAACAGATAGGAAAATCTCTTCATATTTTTATTAAACGATTAAAATCTTTCTCAAATAGGTTTGCGAGGGGCGAGTCTTACTTCTTTTTCTCCGTTTTGATGCGCATTCCGTAGAAAGAGCGATAAGCGAAGAACAGACCGACGATGAAGAAGAACGCACCGATGTAGGGAGTGTAGTCGGTGGAGGCGGCAACAGCGGCATCGGCACCGAGGAACTCGCCCGCCTTGTTCATCAATCCGTCGGCGGTGAGTTTCATCACGACGGCGATTTCAGCGGCGAGCATTCCGAAGAGCGTGGAGAACTTGATAATCGGGTTCATTGCCACTGACGAGGTGTCCTTGTAAGGATCGCCGACAGTGTCGCCCACGACGGTGGCCGCGTGGAGATCGGTATTTTTCTCCTTGAGGTCAACTTCCACCACCTTCTTGGCATTGTCCCACGCGCCGCCAGCGTTCGCCATATAAATGGCCTGGAACAGACCGAACACGGCGATGGAAATCAGGTAAGCGACGAAGAAGTTGGGATCAAAGAAGGCGAAAGCGAGCGTGAGACAGAAAATCACGGCGAAGATGTTCCACATACCCTGCTGCGCGTATTTCGTGCAAATGCGCACCACCGTCTTCGAGTCCTCAATGTCGGCTTCGGTTTTGTTCAGGTTCAAATTCTTCTTGATGAACTCAACCGCACGGTAGGCACCCGTAGTGACGGCCTGCATTGACGCACCGCTGAACCAGTAAATGACCGCGCCGCCCGTGATGAATCCGAGAATGACAGGAGCGTCGGTGAGACTGAGTTTGAGCAAGTTGAAGTGGTCGAGCATCAGGATGATGGCGAAAATCATCGTGGTAGCGCCCACCACCGCAGTGCCGATGAGCACGGGCTTCGCAGTGGCCTTGAACGTATTGCCAGCGCCATCATTGGCCTCGAGGAAATATTTTCCTTTTTCAAAATCAGGCACGAAACCGTAATCCTTTTCAATTTCAGACTTGATAGCGGGGATGCTTTCGATTTGCGACAGTTCAAAAACCGACTGTGCATTGTCGGTGACCGGTCCGTAACTGTCAACGGCGATGGTAACGGGGCCCATTCCGAGGAAGCCGAACGCAATAAGGCCGAATGCGAAGATGGCGTAGTAAGGCCCAAAAACGTCAAGTCCGGAGGAGGCCACAAGCAGGCCGCCGAACATCAGACCCATCATCACGAGGCCCTTCCAGAATGCGCTGAAATTGCCGGCCACCATACCCGAAAGGATGGTGAGGGAAGCGCCGCCTTCGCGAGAAGCGGTAACCACTTCCTGCACGTGGCGAGAATTGGAACTGGTGAACGCCTTCGTGAGTTCTGGAATGATGGCCGCGGCAAGCGTGCCCAAACTGATAATGGAAGCCAATCGCCACCAAATATCGCCCGAAAGGTTGGCCGAAACCGAACCCTCGGCGGCAAAACCATAATTATTGAGCAACAAATAACTGATGCAGAAAGTCACACAAATGGAAACGATTGAGGTAATCCAAACCAACGATGTGAGCGGCGACTCGAAATTGAAATTGCTGGCATTCTTGTATTTAATCTTCGAAACCCATTGGTTGATTCCGTAAGAGAAAACGGAAGTGAAGACCATTAAAATACGCATTGCGAAAATCCAGACAATGAGGAGGGCTTGCAATTCAACGGAAGGCACCGCGAGGATGATGAAGGAGATGAGGGCGACGCCCGTTACACCGTAAGTTTCAAAGCCGTCGGCGGTCGGTCCAACGCTGTCGCCGGCATTGTCGCCCGTACAGTCGGCAATCACGCCAGGATTACGCGGGTCGTCTTCGCCAATCTTGAAAATCACTTTCATCAAGTCGGAGCCGATGTCGGCAATCTTGGTGAAAATGCCGCCCGCGATGCGCAAAGCACTGGCTCCCAATGATTCGCCAATGGCAAAGCCGATCAGGCAGGCACCCGCACTTTCGGCTGGCACAAACAGCAGAATCACCAACATCAAAATCAACTCAATGGTAATCAGCAACAAACCCACACTCATTCCCGACTGTAACGGAATGTTCACAACGGGCCACGGTTTGCCTTGCAACGAAGCAAATGAAGTGCGGCAGTTGGCATAAGTGTTGATACGGATGCCGAACCAAGCCACCAGATACGAACCAGTGATTCCCAAAACCGTCCATAGAAGAATCGTAAGTACTTGAGGCACTGATTTTCCGCTCAAAAATCCGAAGTAAAAACAAATTGCCACGCCAATAATGGCGAAAAGAATCAGCAAGAATTTTCCCTGCTGAAGCAAATAGGTTTTGCAGGTTTCGTAAATCGTGTTGGAGACACTCTTCATTGACTTGTGAACGGGGTGTTTCTTAATGCGCAATGCCTGAATCAAGCCAAAAAACAAACCCAAAAAGACAATGATAGAGCCCCACAAGAGCAATGCGCTTCCCGTGACCGCACCATTAAAAAAATTCACTTTCCCAAAATCAGGCAAAGTCAAGTCCGCTTCATTAGCACTCAAAAAAAGAGGACAAAGCAAAGTAAGTAGCAATAAGATTTTTCTTTTCATATTATAATTAATTAATTTTCAATAGATTAATAAATTAAGATACGCTCATATTTCAGCGCGCAAAGGTAAACAAAAAAAACGTGGGAAGAGTTTTAATTTTTATTAAAATAAACATTGATATTTTAAATAGGAATTCGGCAAAATTGATGTAATTTTGCGTTCTGAAAAAAAGCATTTGGGAATGAAAGAATGGGAAGAACTCATTGAAAAACTTGCCGAGCGACAGCATTTAAGTCGAGAAGAGTGGGTGACAGTGCTTGCCTGGCAGAAGGAAGCGCGTGAATTTGCGGCAGAAAAGGCGCGGAAAGTTCGTGAAATCCATTATGGCAAAAGTGTTTACATACGCGGACTGATAGAGATTTCCAATTATTGCAAAAACAATTGTCTGTATTGCGGCATTCGCAGCGGCAACAAATTAGCAGGCCGCTACCGGCTCACGCCCGAACAGGTGTTGGAATGTTGCCGGCAAGGTTTCGAACTGGGATTCCGCACTTTCGTGCTGCAAGGCGGCGAAGACCCGCAATTCACTGATTCAATGATTATTGACATTGTACGCCAAATCAAGGGGGAATTTCCGGAGTGTGCGGTCACGCTGTCAATTGGTGAAAAGGAAGAATCTGTGTATCAAGCATTTCGCAATGCTGGCGCGGACCGTTATCTGCTCCGTCACGAGACGGCTTTGGCAGAACACTATGCGCAGTTGCACCCGGCCACGATGTCGCACGCGCACCGCATTGCCTGCATCCGCACGCTGAAGCGACTGGGCTTCCAGACGGGCACGGGCTTTATGGTGGGTTCGCCATTCCAAACGGCCGAGAATCTGGCCGCTGACCTGCTGCTGCTGGAGGAGTTGCAGCCCGAAATGGTCGGCATCGGGCCCTTCATTCCGCATCACCAGACACCGTTCGCCACGCAGCCGGGCGGCTCCATTGAGCAGACACTCTTCCTGCTGTCGCTCATCCGCCTGCTTTTGCCGAGCGCCCTCCTCCCCTCCACCACCGCGTTAGGAACGCTTGACCCCGTACACGGACGGCAGAGCGGAATCCTTGCCGGAGCCAACGTGGTGATGCCCAACCTATCGCCCGCCGACGCCCGCAACAAGTATATGATTTACGACAACAAGAACACCGCCACCGAAACCGTGGATTTTCTGGACCAACTCCGTGCCGAAATGCGAGAAATCGGATACGAAGTCGTGGTGGACAGAGGCGATTTTGCCAAAAATATTGTACCTTTGCATCCTCTTTCGTAAATAGGAAAAATGTTGGGAAAGACGCATTCTATCAAATATAACTTATTGAAAAAGATTATTTTAGCAAATATTCTTTTTTCAGTTTTTATGTTTGCGGGAAATGTGCGCGCCCAATTTTACAATGGTTCGCAACTTTCTTTTGGAAAAAACCGCGTGCAATACCAGAAACAGAACTGGGAATATTTCCGCACAGCGCAGTTCGACGTTTATTTCTATCCTACCGGGAAAGCGCTGGCCGAATACACGCTCGCACAAGCCCCCACCGTGATTGACGACATTGAGAAACTGCTTAACTACAACGCTGAAAAAAAGATACAATTCATCGTTTACAATACACAATCCGACTTCCGCGAGTCGAATTTCGCCTACGACAACGACAATTTCTACAACCAGGGCGGCGTCACCAACATTTACGGCACCAAAATCTACCTTTATTTTGACGGGAATCGTGCCCATTTCGACAAAATGCTCCGCGCCGGCATTATGAACCTTTACGCGCACTGGATTATCAACGGCACTTCAGTTGGGGCCAACATCGCGTCGGAAACGCTACTGGAAGTGCCCTCGTGGTACTTTTCCGGGCTTGCGTCGTATGTGGGCGAAAAATGGAACAGCACGCTCGACGCGCACGTCAAGAACGGAATCCTCACCCAGCAATATGCCGACCTTGACGAACTTTCACCAGTGGACGCAACGTATGCGGGGCACTCCTTCTGGAAGTACATCGCTGACCGCTTCGGAGAGAGTTCCATCCCCGCGATTCTCTATGCCACACGCGCCACACGCAGCCACGAGCGCGGATTCTACCACGTCACCGGAACGCCTTACAAACAGCTGCTCATCGACTGGTACCGGCATTATTTCGTCATCTACAAAAAAGATGTCAAGCGAGAGAAGAACGAGGGACTCGGTGTGCTGAAACGCCCGAAACCAGCTCGTAATTACTCGCAATTCCGCCTCTCGCCCGACGGGAAAAGCTACGCCTTCGTGACCAACGAGGCCGGAAAAATCATCATCTGGCTCAAAAGGGAAGACGACAAGAAACCGCGCCGCATTTTCAGTCGCTATCAGAAAACAGAGGACAACCCCGACCTCACCTTTCCGCTGCTGGCCTGGCATCCCACCGGCAACGTGCTCGGCTTCACAATGGAAGATGCCGGCCGCTGCTACTATTACCCTTTCAATGTTGAAAAAAGAAAATCCGACAAGCGGCTGCTCATCGATGTAGAGAAAATCACCGACCTCTCGTTCTCGGCTGACGGAAAACTCATTCTGTTTTCCGGATTTCTCAAAGGCCAATCCGATGTTTTCGTGTACAGCTTGCGAGCCCGCACTTTCCAGAATCTCACCAACGACTTCTACGACGACTACGCGCCACGCTTCATCAACCAAGATAAGCAAATCGTTTTCTCATCCAATCGCCCTGACAATCAGTTGCATTCTTCGGAAGCGTTCTACCAAGCGACACCACAAGCACATTACGACTTATTCTTATATGATTATGCGAAAAAGAGCGATGAGCTGATGCAAATCACTTACACGCCCTATGCGAGCGAGGTGAATGCGAGAGGAGTCAACGAACGGAGTATCATCTACTTAAGCGATGAAAATGGCATCAACAACCGCTATATCGCGCAGTTCGACAGTGCCATCAGCCGCATTGACACGATTGTGCATTACGCCTATTTCGCACACAGCACGCCCAACACCGACCGCGCTTACAGCATTATGGAGCAAGATTTTTCGCCCAAGAGCAACACTGTAGCGGAAATCGTGCTTTACAAAGGCGTTAAACGACTTTATATCAATCCGTTTGATGACACGAAACAGAGCGACAAACTGACCTTGTCGGCTTTTCAAAGCCAGTTGAAAGCCGACGAAGCGGCGGCCGACAGCATAGCGGCCCAAAAGAAGTCGAAGACGGTTTCGGCGCGGCACGGCTTCCGGCAACTGCACCGCAGCGACCTTCTTTCCGGCGTGCGGCAGATATCAGCCGACACGGAAATCGCCAGCAACGACAGTACTCCTTACAATCGCGTGGCCGCCCGCAATTATTACACACAATTCTCAATCAACCAATTAGTTACACAAGCAGATTTCAGCTTTCTGAACACCACTTACCAGCAATTCACGGGAGGCACGTCGCCCATTTACCTGAACACGGGCATCAATGCCCTCGTGATGGTCGGGCTGAACGATTTGTTTGAAGACTACCGCATCACAGGCGGCTTCCGGCTCTCCTTTGATTTGCAGAGCAACGAATTTATGTTCAGCTACGAGAATCTGCACCGCCGCCTCGACCATCAGGTGGTGGTGTACCGCCAAAGTATCAAATCCGTCATCGGCGATTATTACTACAAGCAGCATTCCAACAGCTTGTTCTACATTATGAAATATCCTTTCAACAAACTGAACAGCATACGGTTGACGCTCACAGGCAGGTATGAGACCTACATTATGGCGGGGCTGAACGACTACTCGCTGGCCGCTACCGACGAGCGGCACGGATGGGCGGGAGCCAAGCTGGAATACATTTTCGACTCGTCGAAAGAGCTGTACACCAATCTGTGGAAAGGGAGCAAGGTGAAAGTGTTCGCCGAATACCAACACCGCATCGACAAAGATAACAAGTACCTGTTTGTGGCGGGCATCGACGCGCGCAAGTCGGTGAAAGTGTACCGGAATATGACGTGGGCGACACGCTTTGCCGCCTCCACCAACTTCGGAACCAGCCGTCTCGTTTACTATATGGGCGGCGTTGACAACTGGATCTTCGCAAAATTCGACAGCGACATCTGGGTTGACCAATCGAAGAACTACTACTATCAGACTTTGGCCACGAGTATGCGCGGTTTCAAGCAGAACATCCGCAATGGCACCTCTTTCGCCCTGCTGAGCACCGAACTGCGCATCCCATTTGTGCAACTCATCGCGCGACGACAGATTTCCAACAGTTTCTTCAACTCGCTGCAACTCATTGTGTTTGGCGATGTTGGCACCGCTTGGACAGGACTGACGCCCTACTCCGAAGACAACTGTCTGTACACCCGCTGGATTACGGCGGGCGACATCACCGTGCAAGTGAAACGGCAAGTGGACCCCATCATTGGCGGTTTCGGACTGGGATTGCGCGCCAAACTTTTCGGATATCTCCTCCGCCTTGACTATGCCTGGGGCGTTGAGGATTTCAAAATCGACAATAAAAAGGGGATGCTGCTTTTCTCCATCGGCCTCGACTTTTAAGATTCCTCTGTTTTTCGGTTAAGCGGTTAAATTCGGTTAAACGGTTAAAATCGGTTAAGCGGTTAATTTGGACGAAGGGTGGAAGCGTGGAATGAGCAATGAGCAATGAACAATGTACAATGTACAATTTACAATTTACAATTTACAATGGATAATGAGGTTCAACAATTTAGACTTGAGACTTAGGACTTAAGACTTGAGACTTTTTCCTGCTCGACTCAACAGCTAACAATTCAGATCACTGATCACAGATCACTAATCAACAACTCAACAATTCAACAACTTAGACTTAAGAAACGGGAACGGCGGGGGAAAATTTCCTGCTTATTTCCTATCAATTTCCTCCGCATTTCCTCTTTTCCGCCAAAGGCGGCGTTTGATTTCGGTGTTTAAAAGATGGTGTCTTTCACCACAAAGAAGGCGACGAAGAAGGCATAGACCAGTTTCAGCAGCGTGCCCGTAAGAAAGCCGACGAAGGCGCCCCACGCCGCCCGGAGCGGACTTTGCGCTTTCTGGCGGCTCAAACTTTCTCCGATCAGCGCGCCTATGAAAGGCCAGAAAATGATGCCCAGCAGCCCTTGCGGTCCGAAAGGCAAACCGATGAGCGAGACGATGAGCCCGATGTTGCAGCCCCACACGCCCGCCTTGCTGCCTCCGTGGCTTTTGGTGCTAATAGCCGGGAGAACGAAGTCCATTACCGTAATCAGGGCGGCCACCACAGCCGTGACGATCAAAAAGGAGACGCTCCGCTCGCCAAAGCGGGTGAGATTGAGCAATAAAAGCCCCACCCAACTCAGCGGAGGACCTGGCAACGCCGGAACCACGGAGCCCGCAATTCCCAGAAGCACAAGCAAAAGCGACAATATCAGCAGGAAAATGTCCATTGTTCTACTTTTTACAATGCAAAGATATAACTTAAATCCATAAAAATCCTATCTTTGCAACGCCAATTTTTCAGTTTTTGAATCATGCTACTGCTCATACCCATATTTAATTTTCTTGTCAGCTGGATAATGATTGTGCTGATAAAAGAAGGAAAAATCGTCAAAGGCGCCCGACTCGCGAGATGGGTGAACTGGGGAATGATTGGCGAGTTGGCATTGATTTGCATTTTCTATACTCTTGTATTCATTCTTTGCTTGCTTCCCGATCCCATTGGCGGTTTACTTGGCAACTTTGGCCGTGGGGAGGTCATACTGATTGCATTTAGCCATGCCCTATTAGGTGTTAGCGTATTGATATTCAATGTGATAGTATGGGCTATAAATCACCGGAAGAAATGATTGATTATCCTCTTCTTTTCCCAAAGTGGCGGGAGCAAGGGATTTTGTTCTTATTATGATAATTATCACAAGTTCAACATTTCCGCAAGTCTCATCGCAACTCGTTAATTGTCAGATTGAAGCAATTCAACTTTCTTTTTTTCTTGTGAAAAAGAAAGTTGCAAAGAAAACACGCTTTTCCGCTGCTGTCTCGCTTTCCGACAAAATCGGTCGCCGCTCCTCGATTTTGTAAGGAAACCGAGCCAAAGGCGGCCCCCTGTAGGATCTGTTTTAAGCATAAAGCGGGGAAAATACATGAAGCTAATGTAGAGACGTTGCGTGCAACGCCCTATATTTTATATTTTGTAATACATTAATACAGAGTTATTTAATAAGAATGCAGGAGAAAAATTCACTGGTAATTTACTCGAAATTCACTCCGAATTTCCTCTTCTCCGCCGTAGGCGGTTATAATCAACTTCCCATAATTATCATTATGCAAACTGTTTCGGCAACCATCCTATTGTCGTGAAATTTGTGCTCAGGAAAACAAGAGGATTATCATTTATTTTATTAATTTTGCGGTCTCAATAATGAGGTCAATCATAATTTAATTTGTTAAGTAATGAATCAGTGGTTCACGAAAGCATTTGGTTTTCAGCCCGGAAAACACAGTGTTAAAACGGAAATCCTTGCAGGTATTACCTCTTTTCTTACGATGGCGTACATCTTAGCCGTCAACCATCAGATTTTCAGTCCGTTGTCGGCACAAGGAATGGCGGTGGACTCCGTCTATACCGCTACCGCGCTGGCGGCCATCGTGGGGACTCTGATAATGGCGCTCTACGCCAAGATGCCCTTCGCTTTGGCGCCCGGAATGGGGCTGAACGCCTTCTTCGTTTTCACCATCTGTCTCGGGATGGGGCACACTTGGCAGTTCGCACTCACGGCTGTTTTGATCGAGGGTATCATTTTCATTCTATTAACGATTTTCAATATCCGGCGTCTGATTCTGGATGCGATTCCGATGTCGCTGAAAAGGTCCATCGGCACGGGCATCGGATTGTTCATCGCCTTTTTGGGATTGCAGAACGCAGGGGTGATCGTACACAGCGATGCCACGTTGGTGACGCTGGGCAACATCACGCAGGGACCCGCCCTCTCGCGCTCATCGGAATTTTGCTCACCGCCATTCTGGTCTATTTGAAAGACAACGATTTTTTTCCTATTTTTGCACTTTAAATTGTTGTCCCCTCTATGCTATTCAACTCAATTGAATATCTTCTATTTCTGCCGATAACCTTTCTGCTGTACTGGTTCGCTTTCCGCAAATCGCTACGGTTGCAGAATCTGTTCATCGTCGTCGCTTCCTACATCTTCTATTGTTGGTGGGACTGGCGTTTCAGCATCCTCATTGCCTTCACAACGCTTTGCAGTTTCGTCAGCGGCCGGCTGGTGGACATCTGCGACCGGAAGTCGGCGCCCAAGCGACGAATCAAGCTGATAACGACTGCCAACGTGGTTATCAACCTGGGCATCCTCTGCGTTTTCAAATACTACAACTTCTTCGTTGAATCATTCGCCAATCTATTTGGTTTTCAAGCAGATAAGTTTCTGTTACAATTACTGCTCCCCGTAGGCATCAGCTTTTACACCTTCCAGGCGCTGAGTTACACCATTGACGTTTACAAGAAAAAGATTGAGCCGACCAAAGACATCGTGGCCTTTTTCGCCTACGTCAGCTTCTTTCCTCAGTTGGTTGCCGGTCCCATCGAGCGAGCCACCAACCTCCTGCCCCAATTCGAAAAAGCACGCAGTTTCAATTACGACAAGGCCGTCGACGGTATGCGGCGAATTCTGTGGGGACTCTTCAAAAAGGTGGTTATCGCCGACAATTGCGCGACCTACGTCAATGAGGTTTTCAACAACTACAGCAACTACTCCGGAAGTTCATTGCTGATTGCCGGCGTGCTGTTCGCCTTCCAGATTTATGGCGATTTCTCCGGTTATTCCGACATCGCCATCGGTTCCGCCAAGCTGTTCGGCATCGACCTGCGCGACAACTTCAAAAATCCCTATTTCAGTCGCGACATTGCGGAATTCTGGAAACGTTGGCACATCTCCCTCAACAAATGGTTCGTCGATTACGTTTACATTCCGCTCGGCGGCAGCAGGGTTTCCAAAGCGAAAATCATCCGTAACATATTCGTAATCTTCTTGTTAAGCGGTTTGTGGCACGGAGCCAATTGGACCTATGTCACCTGGGGCGCATACCACGCACTGCTTTTCCTGCCGCTGATTCTGCTCAACAAGAACAAACGTTTTCGCGACGTGGTAGCGGCCAATAGCGCCCTGCCCTCTTGGAGCGAGTTGGGACGAATGCTTCTCACCTTCACCCTCGTGGTTTTCGGCTGGATTATCTTTAGAGCCGAAACCATCACGGCGGCCGGCGACATTTTCAGCAGAATTTTCAGTTCCACACTTTTCACAACCCCTTATGCCTGGAACGAATACAAAATACCGACTTTGGTGGCCATTTTCGCCTGCCTCATCACGGAATGGTGCAACCGGAAGCAACTCCACGGCTTTGATATCCAACGCATTAAGCGACCTTTGATCCGTATCGCAATGTACTACGCCATTTTCACTATGATTGTTCTTTTCTCAGGCAAAAACATCACTTTCATCTATTTCCAATTCTAAAATGAAAAAATTCCTCATCAGAAATCTGCTGCTTGCGCTTCCCATCGTGGGAGTCATCACGCTCTATATGCTTTGCATTGAGCCGCATCGGCATGGGGATATCGGACAATTGGGATTCTTGCCTTTCGATGACAATTATGACTCTTTGGTTTTGGCTAATTCATTGGATACCAATTATGTAATTGAAATTGAAGACGTTCGGCAACTCTATGGCGACTCCACTATTTTAACGTTGGGCGACTCCTTTTCACAAAAAAAGAAAAAAGGATATCAAAACTTCCTCGCCGCACAATACCCCAACTACAACGTCTTCAACCTCGTTCCCATCGACCTGAATCCGCAATTTCAAGAAGTCATTGATTTTCTAAACAGCAGTGACACATTGCCGCAAGTCATCATTATGGAATGTGTCGAACGATACCTGCTTTATCGTTTGGCATACCTTGATTTTGAAGAGAAGGAGCCTGTCGCAAACGACAACCTTTCTGCGGAAAGCGAAGAGGAGACGGCTAAAATGTGGAATGAAAAAGCAGAAAATTGGGTGGAAAAGTGCGCTACCCCCATTCTATCGACACAAGAATTTCTCAAAAAAAGGAGTAACATTGAGAACAGCGTGAAGCACGTCAAATTGTCCCGTAAATTATTTTCTTGCAGAGGTTTAGAAGATGATTTATTCTTTTATGATGAAGACTTGAACTCCCCGGATGCCGCAACGGCGGAGATGGGTGTTGCCAATTTGAAGAGACTTATCGCTTTGGCGGAAGAGAAGGGTGTCAAGTTCGTTTTCCTGGTGGCCGCCGACAAGTACGATTTGTATCGCGAATTCATTCTCAATGATCCTTATAAGGACAGAACCTGCCAGCTGTCATATCTTACTGATTATCAAAATATTCGTTTTCTAAACAGTAAAGAATTGCTGTCTCCGCGCATAGCAAACGGTGAGCGCGACATCTATATGTGTCACGACACGCAC
>JAZQOJ010000060.1:0-12529 GCA_045627805.1 Bacteroidales bacterium | reverse complement strand
GTTGCCCGAATTGAGCAGGGTGCCGCTCGTTGACGTGCCGTCGTAAATGTAGATCTCGTCGCAGCCCTCCACGTTCACAGTGTTGAAATGGATGGTGAGCGGACTGCCGTCGGGAGAAGTGAACGTGTGCGTGTAGTAAGTGCTGTTGGCGTAGTCGCCGTTCGGACCGCCCGAATCGTAGAAGCAGATGCCCATCCCGCAGGGAACCACGGTGGTGGTGTTCGCCATATTCACGCTCGACATACAGATGGAAGGCGTCGCGTCCACGTTGACGCTGAGTGTGGCGGAACTTCCTTCGCATACCATATCCTGCCCCACGATGTCCGCACTGTTAGGCGCCGCGCTGCAATCGTACACGTTCACCGTGATGCTTCCAGTAGCCGACGGACAACCGCTTCCCGTTGCAGTGACAGTATAAGTAGTTGTTTGTGAAGGCGATACAGTAATAGACTGACCTGTCTGCCCATTGCTCCAGTGGTAGGTGTAGTTGTCGCACGCAGCTCCCACGCACGAAATTTCAGCGCTCCAGCCATCGTATGCGTTGCTGCCGTCGGGCGTGAAATACACGGTCAGGCTGCCCGAATTGGCCGTATAAGTCATTCCGGCGAGGCCGTTGTAAGTATTGCCCGAATTGAGCAAGGTGCCACTCGTTGAAGTTCCATCGTACAAATAGACCTCATCCCAGCTACTTTCCACATAAATAGAGCTGAAATGAATGCTAATGGGGCTTCCATTGGAAGAGATAAACGTTTGAGTATAAGCAGTACTATTGGCATAATTGCCGTTTGGCCCGCCCGCATCGTAGAAGCAGATGGGGGAACCGCACGTCACGACAGTGGTCGTGGTGGACATATTAATGGAAACGGCGCACGACGTGCCAGAACTCGACAGCACGCTAAGCGTGGTGGAACTACCCGAACAAACATCGGTGTTTCCCGACAGACTGAGCGTCGATTGCGGGAAAGCGCTAAAGGGAACTCCCGCAACGAGAATCCACAGGAAAATGATATATAATCGTTTCAACATATTTATTATCAACAATTTAGAAAAAAAGAGTTTGTTTTAGATTTCAGCAATAAAATCTGCACAAAAAAATTACAATAATATATACAATTTTATTGCGTGGAATGTTGCCTTGCAAGAAGAAATATTTACTCCCGTTTGAGGCAGTAACTTTTGCAAATATTTGTAAAAAAATTTAGAATTTTCCGCATTGCAGGATATCCGCTCAACACATCGCAAATCCCGAATTGTCAGCTTGCGGCATCATCTCCATTGTTATTTCATTATGAAACAGTAAGAAAAAGAAAAATTTCCTGATAATTTCCTCGAAATTTCCTGCGAATTTCCTATTTCACGCCGAAGGCGGCATTCGTCCCTTCGTCCATTCATCCCATTAACCGTTTAACCGACGTTAACCGTTTCACCATCTCATAATTCCCATTATGCGAACATCTCGCACGATGCGCTGCTGCATTTACAAGATAAAAGGGGATAATTCCGAAAAAATGAGTACCTTTGCACCGAAATTCAAAACCGCAATATGGAAGAGACACCGAGCGTGGCGAAAACACGCAAATCGCACAAAACCATCTGGATCATAATTAGTTTACTCGCACTTTTTGCCGTCGTAGGAGGCAGTGTGGTATGGTACACCGGATTTCTAAAGAAGAACACGGCCGACGCACTTTCCGCCGTACCAAAAGATGCCGTGTACGTTATGCAAATTAATGATAATGAAAACTTTACATACACTTCAACAAAATGCATGCCCACTTTAACCGACCTCATTTCGCTCAATGCGATGGAGGGTTTCCAATTCTTTTACGATCAAATCGTGGGCAAAAATCACACAAAAAACACGATGGTGGTTTCTGGCCATTTCAACAAAGAGAAAACGCAACTGCTGATGTCGGTCAACGCTGATGCCAACGACTTCGCACGCATTCTCAAAACTTTGAAAATCAACCAGAAAAATCATTCCACTTATAAGAAAATTAAAATCTACGAAGTGGCAACGCATCACGCCAGTTTCTTCATCTGCCAGCACAACGGAATCTTCTCCGCAGCGGAAAACATCAAGATTTTACAAAACTCCATCAACTGCCTGGGAAATTCATCCAACCTGATTAGCCAAGCATATTTTGCTGACATTCAAAAAATTATAGATAAGAATCCCAAACAGAACTGGTTCATCGTGGAACATCAACGATTAGCCGAGAGTCTGCAAAGCAAAGTGGCCGACCATTATCAGCAGCCATTTGCAAAAATCGGCGAATTGGCCAACTGGTCGGCCTATCTGATGACATTTTCGGATTACGAAATGCAATTGACGGGGTATAGCATTTTGAAAAACGGATCGTTTTTAGGGAAATTCGACGCGGAGACAGACGAAAACTGCGACGTTCCAGCCGCGATTCTGCCCTGCAACCTCAGCTACTACGAAATGTTCCGCCTCGGCGACGGAGCCGCACTTTTAAGCCAAAACCAAGTGTCTGATTCCGTCCGTAACATTTACAAATCGCTCAATGCGAATGCGCTGCTGTACTTCGCCTTCAATATCAGCGGCGAAGAGGTGCGTTGTGCCGCCATTCCGTGCGATACGGCGGCCGAAGCGCTCACCAACTTGCTGTCAGACAGTGTGGAAATGGTGCCAGCACTCACTTACAAACGCCACCCGATTTACCCCTGCCCGCTTGCCAACCTCACCGATGTGATGAGCAGGACGAACGCCCCGAAAGCCAACTATTTCATTGAGAATCAGGGATATTACATTTTCTCCGATTCAGCCGACGTTTTGAAAAACTACATTGACATCGTTTCGGGAGACAACACGTTGGCAACCAATCAGCAATTCGTTTTCGCACAAAGCCATCTGCCCTCCACTTTCGGCTACGAAATGTTTTTCCAAAACCGCGACCAGCAAATCAATCGCTACCTCTCGCCCGCTTTCAAGAAAAAAAGAACCCCTATAAAATCCATTAAGGTATTCTCTTTCAATTCATTAGAACCAATCAACAACCTCATTCCCAACAATATTTACATTAAATTCGGCACCAATTAAGAAAGCCGTTTTTAAGCAATTCAATTCAGCCAAACCCATTACGGAAGTAAAAGACAAAAACTTAAATAAAACGAAACAATATGACCGACTTAAAGAATTACATTGAAAGCAACAAGGAACGCTTTTTAGAAGAATTATTTAGCTTAATTCGCATTCCCTCAATTAGTTCACAAGAGGAACACAAAGGGGATATGGTGCGTTGCGCAGAACGCTGGAAAGAACTGATTCTGGCGGCTGGCGCCGACAAATGCGAAGTGATGCCCACCGAGGGGAATCCGATCGTATATGGTGAAAAAATCCTCGATCCCTCCTACCCCACGGTGCTGGTTTACGGACACTACGACGTGATGCCCGTTGACCCGGAAGAGTTGTGGAACACCAAGCCCTTTGAACCCGTCATCAAGGACGGCAAGATCTGGGCGCGTGGAGCCGACGACGACAAAGGCCAGTCGTTTATGCACGCCAAAGCTTTCGAGTATATGCTGCAAAGCGGTCAGCTGAAATGCAATGTGAAATTTATGTTGGAAGGCGAAGAGGAAATTGGCAGCGGCAGTCTGTACGGTTTCTGCGAGAAGAACAAGGAGATGCTGAAAGCCGACGTGATTCTGGTTTCCGACACGGGAATGATTGCTACCGACACGCCGTCGATCACCACGGGTCTGCGCGGGCTGAGCTATCTGGAAGTGGAAGTCACGGGGCCCAACAAGGACCTTCACTCCGGCATTTTCGGTGGCGCGGTGGCCAACCCCATCAACATTCTCTGCCAGATGATCGCCTCGCTGCAAAACGAGAAGAACGAGATCACCATTCCCCACTTCTACGACGACGTGCTGGTGCTTTCCGACGAAGAGCGCGCGCTGATGGCCAAAGCTCCGTTCAACCTTGACGAATACAAGAAAGCCCTTGACATTGAGGAAGTTCACGGCGAAGAAGGTTACTCCACCATTGAGCGCACCGGCATCCGCCCGACACTTGACGTGTGCGGCATCTGGGGTGGCTACACGGGCGAGGGCTCCAAGACCGTGCTGCCCTCAAAAGCCAGTGCGAAAATCTCAATGCGACTGGTTCCGAACCAGGATTCGCACAAGATTTCGGAACTATTCCAGAAACATTTCGAAAGCATCGCGCCCAAGAGCGTGAAAGTAAAAGTGACGCCCAGCCACGGCGGAGAGGCCTACGTCTCACCCCTCGATATGCCCGCCTATAAAGCGGCCGAACGCGCTTACGAGACCACTTTCGGCAAGCGCCCCATCCCGACCCGAAGCGGCGGAAGCATTCCGATCGTTTCCGGCTTCGAACGAATCCTCGGCACCAAGTCCATCCTGATGGGATTCGGCCTCGGCGAAGATGCCATTCACTCTCCCAACGAGAATTACAAACTCGAACACTTCTTCAAAGGCATTGAAACCATCCCCTATTTCTATCAATTCTTTGCAGAAGAAATGAGCAAATAAAACTTGCATTTCATTAAGAGATTGCGTTCCCCGCCGGAGCGCAATCTTTTTTACTTCAATTTTTTTTCATCCGAACTTTTACGAAGACAAATAAAATGAGCCCTCAGCGACCCTACGCACTCGTAACGGGTGCAAGTTCCGGCATCGGTTTCCAATATGCGCTTCAGTTGGCAGAACGCAATTACAACTTACTGATTGTCAGCAATGAAGAAAATGCCATCCAAGAGAAAGCGGACATCATACGACAGCGTTTCCCCGTTGACGTAATTCCATTGATGCGCGATCTGGGGAAGCCCGACGCGGCGAAGGAGCTGCACGACTTCTGCCTGGAGCACGGGCTGGAGGTGGAAGTGCTCATCAACAATGCGGGAGTTTACCACGACCGTGACTTTTTAGCCGACAGCGAGGCGTTCAACAACCTGATACTCAACCTTCACGTGAACACGCCCGCGATGCTGCTTTACTATTTCAGTAAGGAGATGGCAGAGAGAGGCAAGGGCTACATCTTGAATATGAGTTCCATCACATCGGAGATTGCGGTGCAGCGTTTGGCGACGTACAGTGGAACGAAGGCGTTTCTGAAGAATTTCAGTCGCAGCGTACACGTAGAACTCTATCACAAAGGCGTTTACGTAACTGCAGTACGGCCTGGTGCGGTAGATACGGGGTTGTACAATATCAGCGACACGGCCACCCGGATTGGCAAAATGGTAGGGTACATCACCACGCCGGAGCGGCTGGCACGGCAGGGGCTGCGCGCGATGTTCCGGGGCAAAGCGCAACGCACGCCGGGCTTTCTCAACCACGTTCTGATCTTCCTTGTAAAACTGCTTCCCACAGGCCTGCTTCGCCTGATCCGCCGCTGGAAGATTTTTTAATAGAAGGAAAGAGGCGGCTTGATAGGAGAACTCACAATCGGCATACAAGAGTTGCGTTATTTCATTATGAAACAGCGAGAATGAATTTTCTGATCATTTCCTTGAAATTTCCTACGCATTTCGTATATCACGCCGCAGGCGGCATTCGTCCCTTGCCCATTCATCCAATTAACCGTTTAACCCTTATCAGGAACATCCCGCACAATGCGCTGCTACAATTACAAGATGAAAGGGGAAATGGGAAAGCAGGTCATCGCTTGAATATTCCGCAAAAGGACAGCCCTTGAAATGCACCCCGAAAAGGAATATTTTGGTAAAAAAATAGTATCTTTGCAGCGAAAAAAGTAGCAATATGGAAGACATTGAATTGGAAGTAGCAAATTCTAATTGTCCGCAACGGCACGACGACACCTTTAATTTGATTTTGAAGGAAAAAAACGGAAGCCGATTTGTGCCGATTCTGATTGGGATAGAGGAAGCGAAAGCCATCATTTTGGAACTCAATCACATTAAAATAAAGCGGCCGTTTGCTCACGACCTGATCATAGAATTGTGCAAGGAGACGGGCAGTAGGATTAGCGATGTTCGGATTGTGGACTTCCGCGAGGGGATTTTTTATGTGAACGTGGTGGCGCAAACGCCCAGCGGCACTGTGTCGCTCGACTCGCGCGTGTCGGATGCGGTGGTGCTCGCCCTCAAATGCAATGTGCCCATCCATATGGTTTCCAATGTGTTTACCCGCACTTGCTACACAATGTTGGAGTCCAGCGCGAATGCGCCCATCAACCTTGCGGCGAGCGCAATGTCGTTGCACGCCCTTCCTTTGACCACGCTGGAAAAACTACTTGACGAGGCCGTGCAAAGCGAGAATTACGAACGCGCCGCCGAAATTGACGAAGAGATTAAAAGAAGAAATTCCAATGAGTAACGACACACAAATTTCTCACGAAGGAATCGTGCAATCGATTGATGGGCAGAACATTGCCGTGAAGTTGACCGTTCAGTCGGCGTGCGCTGGCTGCCACGCGAAAAACATTTGCGGAGCCGCCGACAGCAGCGACAAGGTTGTCACGGCACGGAATCTTGACGACGGCACCTTTGAAATTGGCGAAAAGGTGCGCGTGGAAATCGGGCAGTCGCTTGCCACGAAAGCCATCGTCATCTGCTATTTGCTCCCCTTCATCGTATTGCTCGCCTCGTTTTGCATTTCATCATATCTTATTCATAATGAACTGATTTGCGTCGCCATCACGTTTGGATGCACCATTCTGTATTACTTTTTCGTATGGCTTTTTCACAGCAAAATCGAACGCAAAGCCACCTTTCACATAACCAAACTTCCTAAAGACTAATGTCCATTTCATACCGACGACATCAACTTGAAAACGGTCTGCGCCTGCTGGTGCACGAGGATTTCACTACGCCGCTCGCCGCCTGCAACCTGATTTACAACGTGGGCTCGCGCGACGAAGACCCGAACCGCACGGGCATCGCCCATCTCTTTGAACATTATATGTTTTGCGGGTCGAAAAACATTCCCGACTACGACACCCCGCTCCAAAAAATCGGGGCCATCAACAACGCTTATACGGGACAAGACCACACTCATTACTATATCATATTGCCAGCCAATAACTTAGAGACGGCGCTCTGGCTTGAGTCTGACCGAATGTTGGAACTGGCCTTTCTCCAGCAAGGGCTTGACACCCAGAAGCAGGTGGTGATTGAAGAGTTCAAGGAAACCTGCCTCAATCGCCCGTTTGGCGATATGTGGAGCGGTTTTCACGATTTCGTTTTTGAAAAATATCCTTATAAATGGATGCCAATCGGAAAGGAACCTGCTCATATAGAAAGTGTTACGATGGATGTAATGAAGGATTTCTACTACCGTTTCTATCGTCCGAACAATGCGGTTTTGGTGATTGGCGGCAATGTTCATTTCGATGAGGTAGTGGAATTAGTGGAGAAATGGTTTGGCGAGATTCCGTCGGGGCTTGACGCGAGCAAGCATTTTGAGGAAGAACCCGAGCAGACCGCCGCCCGTGAAACTGTGCTCTACCGCAAAGTTCCCTTCCCGATGTTGCTGAAAGCGTGGAAGATGCCGGAGAGAAGCCATCCCGACTTCTATGCCTTCGACCTGCTTTCCGACCTGTTTGGAAATAGCCAGTCGTCTTATCTTTGCAAAAAATTCGTCGTGGATGAGCCGCTCTTCACCGACCTGTCGCTAACAGTTTCGGGCGCGGCGGGTCCTGGCATTCTGTCGCTGGTGGCACGCCCCAACGACGGCGTTGACATTTCAGAGGCCAACCGGCGGATCAACGATTTCCTGTACAACGAATTCCGTTTCAGCGAACAGCTCACTCGCGATTTGCAAAAGGTGAAAAACCGCAATGAGTCGGCGATGATGAGCAGCGAAATCAAGCTCGACAGCCGAACCTCGATATTGGCGGTTTCGGAAAGCATCAGCAGCGCCGACGACTTCGCCAACGACGAGGCGCGCTACCAGGCCGTGAGCGAAACGCAAATCCAGCGCCTTTTCCACGACTATGTGCGTCCCGAACGCGACTGCACGATGTTTTATATGAATGAAGATGCGTAATAAAGTCGTTTTTTCTGAAAGATTCTCCCATTCTGCGCGAAAATCGCCCCTCTTCTCCCATTTTTATTCCCTCGCGAAGTCATAATTGCACATTTTTTTTCATTATAACGTGAAAAATATTGCTCAAAAATAATTTTTATAAAAAAAATTACATTATAATTGATTGATAATCAATATTTTATAATAATTCAAAGAAAAATATCAAAAAAAATATTTTTTTTACACAATTTACACAATAATAGAAACGTGGTTGCGTTATAATAGCGCTTTTGACAGAGACGTCAGCACAATTGGGCGTTGGTGTAATGGCAACACTACAGATTCTGGTCCTGTCATTGAAGGTTCGAGTCCTTCACGCCCAACCAAATCCCGCAGCAATGCGGGATTTTTTGTATTTTTGCCCAGACTTCAATTTGTGCCAATATGAAACGTTTCACAGCCCTCCTACTTTGCATCTTTTCGACAACCCTCTCGCTGTTCGCGCAGCAGGATTCCATACGCAACCTCATCGTGATGATTCCCGACGGAACCTCCACCAGCGTTTTGTCGCTGGCCCGCTGGTACAAGGGCTATCAGGAAGGGCGCACCGACGCCTCCCTCGCCATCGACCCCTTCCTCTGCGGACTGGTGAAAACCTTTTCGTCGGACGCGCCCATCGGCGATTCCGCCCCAACCACCTCCTGCTATATGTCGGGAATGCAGTCGCAAGCCGGCTTCAACTCGATGTACCCCCGCACCACCAACCACGACCTCGTGCCCGTTGACGCCACCCGCACCTACCAGCCCACAATGACCGCCTTCGAGGCCGCACGCATTCTACAGCACAAGGCAGTCGGGCTCGTCATCACCTCGCATTTGACCGATGCCACGCCCGCCGATTGTATGGCACACTACTTCGACCGCAGCAACAGCAAAGTACTCACTAAACAAATGGTTCACAATAATATAGACATTCTTATAGGTGGGGGCAATCTGTATGCGAAGCCATACGAAGCAATGCTGAAAGAGAATGGCGTGAACGTGGTGTTCGACGATCTGCAAGCATTCCGAGCGAACACTTCACCCAAAATGTGGGCGCTTTTCGAGCAGAAAGAGATGCCCTACAACCTCGACCGCGACACCTCAAAACTGCCTTCGCTGGCGGAAATGACCGAAACAGCCATCCGCTGCCTCTCGCAAAATCCAAACGGTTTCGCACTGATGGTGGAAGGCAGCAAAGTGGACTGGGCCGCACACGACAACGACGCGAAAACCGTTATCGACGAGTTCCTGGAATTCGACAAGGCGGTGAAAGTTGCTCTGGATTTCGCAAAAAAAGAGGGTCACACCGTCGTCGTCATTCTGCCCGACCACGGCAACAGCGCCATCAGTATGGGGAATCGCAACTGCAACCACTCATATAAGAACCTGACTTTGAAGCAGATAATCGAACCGCTCACCCATTTCAGCATATCAGCCGAAAAGATGGGCGACCTTGTGGAACAAGTTCCCGATAGTGAAATCGAACCGCTGTTTGAACAGTATTTTCAAATCGAAATCACGGAAGCAGAACGCGACTCGCTGCTGCTCGCGAAATCGCGCATTACAGAAAAAAACAAAGGACGCCATCCACTCACAAAAGCAATCACCCAAATTCTCAATCAGCACACCTACATCGGATTCACCACCTACGGACACACGGGAGAAGATGTGTTTCTCGCTGTGTATCACCCTTTCGGAGACATTCCAACGGGACTCCTCACCAATGCGGAAATCAATCAGTATTTGTGCGCACAACTGAAAATTGAGGGAATGCTGCCTGTCCTGACCAACACTTATTATGCCAAACACCAAGAGGTTTTCAACGGTTTCGACTGCAAAATCGAAAAAAACAGCGACAGCCAAGCCCGCTTGATTGTAAAAAACAAGAATAAAACAATTGAAATAGAGAGTTTTACTAATTATTATTGGCTAAACGGGGAAAAGATTTTCGTAGAAACGCCCATTATTTATGTGAGTAAAAACGAAACATTTTACTTGCCCAAAGAAATCGCAGAACAGATTCAATAATTTTCAGAAGGATCCTCTTTCATCTTGTAAATGCCGCAGCGCATTGTGTGATGTTCGCATAATGGGAATTATGAGACGTGGAAACGGTTAACGTCGGTTAAACGGTTAATTGGATGAATGGACGAAGGGACGAACGGTGGAATGGACGAATGCCGCCTGACGGCGGAAACAAGAAAATCGCCGGAAATTTCATTCTGAATGTTCTCGTTTCTCGTCAGTTCTCGTCGTTAAGAAGCTACGCTTCTTTTCTTCCTCTTCGCTCGGCAAAGCGAGTTTTCTTTTAATAAGCTGCGAACTGACAATTCGGGATTTGCGATGTGTTGAGCGGATATCCCGCAATGCGGATAATTCCCATTATCGGAAGATCCTAAAATTTCGGCATACAAATCAACAAAAGTGATAATTCTGATAATTTCCAAAATTCGCAAGTAAGCCAGATGGCTATTCCTTGCGCTTCGGCTTCCGAACGATAATTCTGTCGCAGGTAGCCAACACACCCGGCAACACGAAAAGTATCAGCAGCACAGTAACGAACGCGCCTACGCCGATGGATTGCAAAATGGCAGAAATGGTCGGCTCTTCAACCAGAAATGTCATAATAAACGGCACCAATATAAGAATCGAGCCCGACGTGAGAATGGTGTGCGTGGCACAACGATACGTGTCGGTGATGGCGTCGGCAATGCTCATACTCGCACGCTTGTTGCGATAATAATTGGCAAACAGAATGCCGTAGTCGATGGCCGCACCCATCAGAATGCTCTGCACAATGAGGTAGGCGATGTACAAAAGCGAGCCGCCGCCCAGTCCGCTGACCACCACATTGACAAACACGCCCGACATAACAGTGATGACCAGGATGGCTGATAACAGAAGCGAGCGGAAAGTGATGGCTACAATGAGGAAAATTGCCGCAATGGTAAGCAGTGTCACCAAAAGCAACTCTTTATTGAAACCGGCCTTCATTTCGGAAAGCATTACCGACTCGCCAATGGCGTAATAAGGTTGGCTCAATGCCTTTTTGCAAATTCCGTTGAGATGGTCGATAAAAGCATAAGTAGCAGGAGATTCTGTTTGCAAATTAGTGATAATCATTGCAATAGAATGATTCTTTCCACGCAATTGACCAACACCCTCCAGCAAATTCTTCTTCACTTCGGAAAGGCCGCTCCGCATTGATTCATCCATCACACCTGCCAGGTCAGGATCGGTCAGCACGGAATCAGCGAGGAAAGTGACGAGTTCTTCCAGCGTCATCGTCCACGCGGGGTCGTAGTCCGTTCCGCTGGCATAATACATATAAAGTAAGTTGATAAGTGATGCTGGAATCTCTTCGCCCAACAGCGAGATGTTGTGCGCCATCTGTTGCGCGCTGTACTTTTTGTTTCCTGAAAGCATCTCGTCTAACACGAATATCGGATCGTTGGGGTCGGGCTTGATGCGGATGACAGGGATTTTCGGTTTGGAAGGTGTAACGGGTTGACTTTGTACAACAATCTGTTGCACAGTATCTTGCACTTCAGTCAAAGTACTATCGGAAATGTTCTTGGAAGTATCTTCAGAAATGTCGGGAGTGGCTGGCTGCACGGGAACCGGTGCGGTTTGCTCCGCAAGAATGGCCGCATCCATCGTTTCCTTCAGCGCCAACAGCTGGGTTTTCTGCTCGCCTTTGATCATACTTCCGAGACCTTTGCGCTGCATAATGTCGTCGGTGAGAAAATGTACGAACTGTATTGGCGTCATTGTGCCGCCGCCACGCTTGGCCAGCTTATACACCATCTTGGCCTGGCCCGCATCCATTGTGAGGAAGGAAGCCATTTCCGAAGAGGTCATCGGAGTGTTGAGCATTGTGGTGTTGGCATAGGGCGACTGTTGCGGAACGGAAGTGGTGTGTGCGGGCGTTTCCGTGGCGTGCTTGGCCGGAGCCGATGTTTTGGAAGAAACGTTATTCGTTTTTGCCATTGAAGTCGCAGGCGTGCTGTGCGTGGGGGCAACTGCCGCAGAGTTATGCGCGGCCGCCTTGGCCGGAACGGGCGTTTCCTCCTTTTCCACCTCTTTTTCCAAACCGTTCATCGGATGACGAATCTCATCCAGCATACCGATTTGCGACCTCATCTCGTCATCAAGCTGCTGTCCAATGAGTGAATTGGGATCGTTAGACTGCGCAATGAGGAAGTCAGCCATCTCGTTGAACCCCATCGTCAGATCTTCGTGCCCTTTGTGGGCGGCAAAATAAACCACTTCGAAAATGTCGTCGGTGAGCATATCCATATTCATCGACGGGGCGGCTTCGGGCGCCATACTGCCCATCATCGCGCTCAAATCGGTAATGGTTTGCACCATTTGCGGCGCCGTACACTCGCGATGCAGCAACGTGGGATAAGAAATCACCATATCAACGCCCGCATCTTTGGAAACGGAATCCAACAGCGGAAGCATCTTGCCCTCATCGGCATTATCATACACCAAAACCACCGGATTCTTC
>JAZQOJ010000059.1:0-2869 GCA_045627805.1 Bacteroidales bacterium | reverse complement strand
ACCTCGGAGAGGTGCGACACCGCTTAGTAGCATCTCTCCGAGATGCCGGATGTCGGCACGCGTTCGCCCACCCCACATCGCGGACTTCGTCCTTATGTGGGGTTATAGGTGTCACATCCTTCCTGGATGTGACTGCGGCGCCACAACTTCATTGTGGAAAACAATGATTGGCCTCAGTCAGTACGTTTTCACCATTGTTATTTTATTTATATTCAGTAATTTATAAAATAATCATAACGGACTTAGGACTTGAGATTTAGGACTTTTTGCGCTGAAATTATTCAAAAACTGACGAATGAGTGAGAGCAAAGCCAAACTTGTTTGAGCTTTGCCGAGCGAAGAGGAAGAAAGGAAGCGCAGCTTCTTAACGGCGTGAACGACGAGAATGAAATTTCCTGATAATTTCCTTGAAATTTCCTCCGTATTTCCTCTATCACGCCGAAGGCGGCATTCGTCCATTCCACCATTCGTCACTTCGTCCATTTATCCAGTTAACCGTTTAACCGACGTTAACCGTTTCCACGTCTCATAATTCCCATTATGCGAACATCTCGCTCCCATCATTATGACATTCACAAGATGAAAGGGGATAATTCCGAAAAAAGTATGTAAATTTGCAACGTCGTTTCCTTTGATTTTGTTTAATGGACTTCACAAAATTCAAAGGGACAGCGTAAAACAATTAAAAACAGAAGTCCTCCTTTTAATCAACAAGTTATGAAAAAGGTATTATTAGCATTGGTTGCATTGACCTTCCTTTTCAGTGCCTGCGAGAAAGAGGGCATTTATGCTCCGAAAAAGAAAATCAAATCAGTCTATTACCAAAATGCCGGTGATGAGCAAAAAGAACTTTTGGAAAGTTACCAATGGGATGGCAACAAACTGAAATCCAGAACGTTTCGATATTCCATTCTAAACCAATACGAGGATGATTTCGAAGTGATTCCCACTTACAAAGGAAAACGGGTTGTTCGCGCAGATGAAAAAATCTCTGGCGACTATGTCGAATATATTTACGAAGGAAAACTCCTCACCAAACTGTCCTATCATTCCGGCGATTATTACGCCGATGCTACCGTTGAGCACAAAGACGGCAAGATTTCCAGAATTTTTTTCCCCGCAAAAAGCGCTTCGAACTATGACAATAAGTTCTTGCGAATGTTCCTTTCTCCTGATGAAATCACAACCATTAACCAGGTCTTGCAAAAATCTGAAAAAACTATTGTCTCCAGAGATGTTGAATTGTTATACACCTGGGATGGAGACAATGTCTCTGGAATCAAGATGAACGGCTACGATGGTTCAACCTTGCTTCTCTGCTACGAATCCAAATTCAAATACGACAATATGGTCAATCCGTTCGCCGTGAACTGGTCGGACCTTGCAAGTCAATCCCAAGTGGGAATAGGCGGGATTGATGCCCTAATATTCAAAATGAGTAAAAACAACATCACTCAAATCAATGGCACACAAACCGCATTTATCACTCCCGAATTTCCCATATCGCAATCATCTGTTAGCAACATCACCTACGAATATGACGGCAAATATCCTATGAAAGCTACTCATACAGACGAAGAAGGCAACATTTCGGGAACCTATCATTATGAATATTTGAAATAGAACGGAATCATCCTCTTTTCGCGCAAGATATTCCTGATAACGGTTATGCGGTGGAATGGACGAAGTGACGAATGAGTGAGCGCAAAGCCAAACTCGTTTGAGCTTTGCCGAGCGAAGAGGAAGAAAAGAAGCGCAGCTTCTTAACGACGAGAACAACGAGAATGAAATTTCCTGATAATTTCCTTGAAATTTCCTCCGCATTTCCTCTATCACACCGAAGGCGGCATTCGTCCATTCCACCATTCGTCACTTCGTCCATTTATCCAGTTAACCGTTTAACCGACGTTAACCGTTTCCACGTCTCATAATTCCCATTATGCGAACATCTCGCTCCCATCATTGTGCATTTACAAGATGAATGGGGATAATTCCGTAAAAAAAGTAGAGACGCACCGCCGTGCGTCTCTACTTTAATGTATCGCAAACGGAATTTTACCAAGCGAAAAGCGGACGGTTCTGCATCATTTCGTTCACCTGGCCGCGGGTCTTGGCGATGAGGCCTTCGTTGGTCGGGTCGCTCAAAACGGCATCGATCATATCCACGATAACACCCATTTCGTTTTCTTTCAAACCACGGGTGGTGATGGCCGGCGTACCGATACGCAAACCGCTGGTCTTGAAGGCGCTGCGGCTGTCAAACGGAACCATATTCTTGTTCACGGTGATGTCGGCGGCAACCAATGCGTTTTCGGCTTCCTTACCGGTGAGTTCCGGGAATTTGGTACGCAAGTCGATGAGCATCAAGTGGTTGTCGGTACCGTTGCTGATAACCTTGTAACCCTTGTCAACGAATGCCTGGCACATCACCTTGGCATTCTTCATCACCTGCTGGATGTAGCGGTCGTAATCGTCGGTCAAAGCTTCGCCGAGAGCGACTGCCTTAGCGGCGATGACGTGTTCAAGAGGGCCGCCCTGAACGCCCGGGAATACGGCGCTGTCGAGCAGTGCGCTCATTTTCTTGATTTCGCCCTTCGGAGTGGTCTTGCCCCACGGATTGTCGAAATCCTCGCCCATCAGGATGAGGCCGCCGCGCGGTCCGCGGAGGGTCTTGTGGGTAGTGGTGGTCACGATGTGACAATATTTAACAGCATTGTTGAGGTAACCCTTGGCAATCAGACCGCTGGGGTGGCTGATGTCGCCCATCAGGATGGCACCGATTTTGTCGGCGATTTCACGCATACGAGCCCAATCCCAATCACGGCTGTAGGCAGAACCGCCACCGATGATGAGTTTCGGACGGGCTTCG
>JAZQOJ010000058.1:0-18410 GCA_045627805.1 Bacteroidales bacterium | reverse complement strand
AGTAGCATTGAACAGGCGTGCTGCTACAGTAGCCGGCAATGCCGCCGACGTATGAGGTTGTGCCACCATTCACATAGCCCACATTCACGCAGGAATCGAGCTTTTCAGCATTGGCCTGATGTCCCACGATGCCGCCGATGTAATAGTAACCGTTCACGCGGCCCGCATTGAGGGATTTTTCCGTATATGAATAACTGCTGTTGTAGCCCACGATACCGCCCGCATAAACATCGATGTTTGCCAACAGGGCGGAAATCTCGCCCGTATTGACGGCATTGCTGACTTTTGCGGAAATGGTGCTGTTGGTGCTTTCCTGCCAGCCCACGATACCGCCCGCATACTGACGGGTAGCGATAACGGCCGCGTTGTTGGTTGACTGGTCAACCACGTTGGCCGCGACGGACGCTTTGTTGTAACCGATGACACCGCCCACGTAGGAAGTACCTTTCACCTCCGCCATATTGCGGTTAGCAGTGAGTTCGCCGGGACCATTGTAACGACCAGCCACGCCGCCCACGTAGTTGGCCACGACATTGATGGCGCCGTGGTTGTCGCAGTTGGCCATAATGGCGTTTTCGGGTCTTGGAGTGTAGGTAATCTTGATGTTGTCGATAGCCGCGGGAGGTTGGGAGCCACCGCTACCATCACACCACCAATAGAAGTACAAATATTTTGTAGTTCCAGCATAAGATGTTGAAATTGAGTATGTCTGGTTTCTCCAAGAGGATTGCCCATACTTGCTATTCATAATGGTCTCAACAGAAGAGATGTAAGAACTTCCCGCCGACACAGTCGTATAATCACCAATATAAGCATTCAGATAATCATAACTTGAACTTTCGCCTTGATTTTTCCAATCGAAGCTCAAGGTCATATTCAGACCGTCTGGAATTTCAATGGCTCGATATGCCCATACATAAGAATACGAGCTATTATTGTAATAATAACCCTCGTTCGATGTTCCGCCATTGGTAATGTACAATGCTTGTTCACTTCCATTACGAGCTTCTGAGGCCGTTCCAATCATCCAATGATTGGTGTAAGTGCCATTAGCAAAGTTCCAATCATCAATATCAAAACCGTATGTGAAAGTTGCCGATTCTCCTGTGCTACCATATTCTGCATAACCCACGATGCCGCCGATACCGGAGTTGGTCAGTGAGGTTTCATTGTAGCCGTTGCCGGAAATTTCGCCGTAGTTGTCGCAGTTGTCGAACGTGGACATATTGGCATAACCGACCACGCCACCGACAGCGCACTGCGTAGTGCCGAGAGCGGTGACAGTGACATCAGCGTGGTTGGTGACATTCGAAAATGTGGCATTCTGAGCATAGCCCACCAATGCGCCACCAAAGTTGGAGGCACTCACCTCGCCGTCAAGCGTCAGGTTGCTGATTTCCGCACCCTCAATGTAGCCGAACAAACCGACATATTCATCGCCGGAAACGTTCAGTCCGCTAATGGTCTTGTTGTTTCCATCGAAATGTCCATTGAACGAGAGCACCATCTGCTGATAAACCATACCGATGGCAGTCCACGGGTCGCCTTCGAGGTCGATGTCGTTGTCGAGCACGAAGTACTTGCCTGCGAAGGTGTTGCCGCCGTTCACATTGGAACGGAAGCATTCCAGATCGGCGCGGTTGGTGATGTGATACGGATCGGATTCCGTACCTGCATTGGCTGAAGCCCATTCGCAAGGCAGCTGATATTGCGAGTACAATTCCACGCGGCGATAAACCGTATCGTCGATGGACACCGCAATGGACACCGGACCCGCCTGGTTCAAGGCAGCATTTCCGCCCGTGACAGACAGGATGCTTGCATCAGAAGATGTCCAAACCACGCTGTTGGCAGTTGACATTGTGAAGTCGGAAGCGACACTGTCAACGCGTTCAAAGTCCGTGTTAACAATCAAGAAAATCGGAGCTGCGGCGGCCAGTGTCGTCTTTCGATTCACGACATACCCATTGTTCGGACGCTGGTACAAGCCGTCTCCCGCCGGCGACCAATTCGAAGCGAACTCTGCCGAGTTGTCGGTCAGCTCGTCCGTCGTCAGTCCGTACTCACTGCCATTGGCGGTGGTGTTGTCGCCGTACTGGTTGTTGAGCGGGCACATCTGCTTGTCCCAATAAGCCGTTGCGATAGCACCCGGCGAGCTATAACCGCCGTAGATAGCAGCCACATTGGTGGTGGTTTCGCCATAAACTTCGGCCACATTCAAGCAGTTAGACAAATAATTGTAAGTGTACTGATAACCTGCGATACCGCCCACGTTGCTGTAACCAGCCACACGGCCGGCATTCATACAGGAATCGATATGGCAATAGCTACCGTCGTAGCCCACAATACCGCCAGCGTAAGTGGCAGAGGTGGTGTTGGATGATTCAACACTGCCCGTATTAATGGCATTGACAACGTATGAATAGCCGTATGTGCTTGAGCCGCCCGTCATTCGGCCCACGATACCGCCCACATTCGTGTTGGCGGCCGTAATGTCGCCCTTGTTGGTGACTCCATTCACATAAACGTATGAACCTGTTCCAATGATACCGCCAGCGTAACCCGTTGTGCCGGTTGAAGTCACATCTCCATAGTTGTGACAGTTGGTAAGATAGCCGCGGTAATCGGAAGATGAGTTCGTGGTGCTGTACTGGCCGGCAATGCCGCCCACGTAATCCGTACCGGAAACCGCTCCCCTATTTTCGCAATGTTCAATGTAGTTCTTGGCGTTGGAACCAACATACTGACTACCCACAATGCCACCAGCATATTGTTTGCCAATGACATCGGCATCATTATTACAATTTCTAATATAGGAAGCGAAAGAGTAGTAGTTGTAACCGACAATACCGCCCGTGTAATTACTGCCCGTAACCGCGCCGTGGTTATCGCTGTTGGCAATAGAGCCGTATTGGTACAAACGGCCTGCCACACCGCCTACGTAAGAAGCATCAGATGCGGTAACCGTACCGTTGTTCACACAATTGGCAACAACAGGTTCGGCCGGTGTAGTGTTGTAGTTGGCGTATCCTGTCACACCACCGATGTAGCCATCTCCTGAATAAGTGGAGACGATGTCGCCCTCGTTGGAGCAATCGTTCATATAACTATAATAGAACAAGCGCCCCGCGATGCCACCCACATATTGAGAAGTGGATTGGATGTCACCCTCGTTGGAGCAGTTGCTAACGCTGGCAGCGTACGTGTCGCCCACGATACCGCCGACGTATGAATCCGTTGAGGTGACATTGCCACTATTGGAACAGTCGGAAATCGAGTTGTTGTAAGTGGCGTTAACACCATACTGACGGCCGACGATGCCTGCCGTATAGGAAGCGCCGTTCACATCGCCCGTATTGGTACAGTCTTCCAAATGATTGTTGCCATTGGTCGTCTGATAATTGTATCCGACGATGCCGCCCACATACGAACCTTTTGCATCAATGTGAGCATTGTTGGTACAATTCTCAACAGAACCGCCATAATAGTAGATATTGCCGACGATACCGCCCACACAGTAAGCTGCGCCCGTCAGCGTGATCTCGCCTTCGTTGTGACAGTCGTCGAACGCCAAATGCGTGGAAGTGGTCGTGTTGTTGTAGCAGCCCACAATGCCACCGATACCGTAACCGCCAGAAGTGGTAGAGGATGTCGCACTTGAGGTGATGTCACCCTTGTTCTCACACTGGCTGAACGTGGTGGACGGACCATTCACATAGCCCACAATACCGCCAACGGCATTGGAACCCGAAGTCGCGGTTGAGTTGATGTTCACCAATGAGGTACAATTCTCGAATGAGGTGCGCCCTTCGGCATAGCCGACGAAGGCACCACTGTAATATGTGCATTGCACATCACCCGCAACGGTCAGGTCGTGGATGGAAGCACTCTTCACGTGGCCGAACAGACCGCGATAGGTGCTTCCCGTGGTGATAGACAAGTTTTTGATAGTATCATTGTTGCCATCAAACTCGCCGCGGAATGCGTAGGAGGAATTTCCAATCGGAATCCAGTCGGAAGTGGTAAGAGTGATATTGTTGCCCAAGCGGAAGAAGCGGCCATCGTAGGTTTCGCCAGCATTGACTTGCGTGGCCAAGCAGGCGAGTTCTTCTTCGGTAGTGATGATGTAAGGATCAGTAATGCTACCGGAGCCCTGCCATTGGCAAACTGCATCCGTGGAGGGTTCTGCCGTAGTGATGCCAATCTTCTTGTTTGCGCCATTCAATGAGGCGATGAGCGTGTCGTTGCCCGTAACGGTCGGGCAGCCGACATTGCCAGTGAACTCGATGGTGCCATTCTGGGAAGTCCAAGCCACATTGTTGCGGTCGGAAGCGTCGAAGCAAATGGTGACCTCGTTCACTTTTTCGTTGTTGGGGAGGAATACCGGTGTGGATGCCAGCAATGCAATGGTGGAATCCTTGATCGCCGTCGGGCGCGGATAAAGCCCGTCAAGCGAGGTGAAGTAAGAAAGCGTAAAGGAAGAAGGCGAAGTCAGATATTCGGTGGAATAACCTGTTCCGTAAGAACTATTGGCGTTTTCATTGGCAAACATCTGATTATCATAATAATTAGATGAATAATTATACGCATAACCAGCAATCACACCCACATTCGTATTGGTTCTAGCCGTAACGTTGGAAACATTCAAACAGTATTCCAGGTAACCGTATGTTGAGCTGCTGTAGCCGTTGATACCACCCACATAGCTGTATCCATCTACATTACCGGCGTTCAAACAGTACTGCGTGTAAGCATAACTGCTTGCATAACCCGTGATACCGCCCACATACGATGCCGAAGTCGCATTAGTGCTCTTCACGTCGCCCGTGTTGGCGCAGTATTCCAAATAGTTGTAGTAAGAAGAATTTCCATAACGATAGCCTGCGATACCGCCCACGTTTGTCGCACCGGTGATGTTGCCCGCATTTTCGCAATAACGTATGTACACCGAGTATGAAGAACTGGTATTGTAGCTCCAACCGACGATACCGCCGATGTTGTTGACACCAAGCACATCGCCATAGTTGCTACAGCTGTCAATATAACCGTAATAGTAATGCTGGCCTACGACGCCGCCCACATTGTATGCGCTCGGAGCGGAAACCTCGCCGTAGTTGACGCAAGCTTTGACAATCGGGCTGCTGTAAGAACCGTTGTAGTTGACACTGCCCACGATACCGCCCACACCGTACGCTGCGGTGGAGGAGGTCGTGTAGGTGCTCGTACTGACGATTTCGCCGTAGTTCGCAGCGTGCTCGATGGAGCTGCTGCTGAACAGATAACCCACCACGCCACCAGTAGAATGGCCGGAAGCGGTAATGTCGGCGCGGTTCACACAATTGGAGATGCGGGTGGAAGAAGTAGCATAACCCACCACACCTGCTACATATTCTTGGCCTTGTACAGCACCATCAACCGTGATGCCGCGCAGGGTGGCACCGCTCACATAGCCGAACAGACCTTGATAGTCGGTGCCGGAAACGTTCAAGTTGGTGATTTCGTAGCCCTTGCCGTCGAAAGTGCCGGAGAACGGGAACATCTGCGTTGCCGTGACATAGGTGCCAATCGGGAACCAGTCTTCGTTTTCAAGGTCGATGTCGGCACCCAACTCGAAATATTTGCCGCTGTAGTTATTGCCGCCGTTCACATTGTCGCGGAAGCATTCCAGTTCTGCCTTGGTGGAAATGACGTACGGATCGGCCTGCGTGCCTTCGCCGTCCCATTCGCAAACGTGCTGATAATGTGAGTACACGTCAATCTTCTTGTAGAGCGTATCGCCAATCATAATGTAAAGCGTGTCGTTACCGCTGTTGATCACATTGGCAGTTTCATTATCGTTGAGCACAATCTTGCTCGGATAACGGTTGCTCCAAGTAAAGCGGCCGTCCACATTTTCAAAAGTGAAATTCTCCGTCAGATTGGCAACGGTCTGAATGTTGTCGCTCAACATCATCGGAGCGGCCGCGGCCAGCGTGATAACGGAATCCTGAATGGCGGTCGGACGCGGATAGAGCGTGCCGTCAGTGGTAAAGTTGCTGATGGATTGTGCCATCAATTCCTCTGTCGTCATACCGTTGCCGGTTGATGTTGAACTACCATTGTAGTAATAAGTAGTGGAAGGACACATCTGCTTATCCCAATAACAACTGTAAGGAACGTAAGTGCTACTATAGACATAACCCATAATGGCACCTGCATAGGAAGTTGCAACCACATCGCCCACATTCACACAGTAACTTACAGGATCGTATGGGTTATAGTAAGATGAGGTGCCATATCCCAGGATACCGCCCGCATAACTGTCGGCCATAACCTTGCCCGCATTGAGGGAATAGCGCATATAACCATTGCTTGTAGCTTCGCCCACGAGACCACCCGCATAGTAGTCGGCCGTTACTTCGCCAGAGTTGGCGCAGTGTTCAACGTATGCCGAAGTATAATATGATGAGCTGGAATAAAAGCCCGTGAAATAACCGGCAATACCGCCCGCGTAGGAAGAAGCAGCCGTCACGGTACCGCTGTTGGTAGAATTCTGGATGTTACCATAAGTAAGAAAAGAAGCGATACCGCCAACATAACTTTCTGAACCATAAATATTTCCACTATTCCTACAATAATTAATGCTGGTTTTGTAGCGAGTGCCGGAATTACTGGTGCTGTACCCTTCGGCATAGCCGAGCACACCGCCCGTGTAGTAGGTTCCATTCACTTCGCCAAAGTTCTGGCAATAAGTGATGGTGGGATTCACGCTCATTGAGCCAATATAAGAAACGCCCACAATACCGCCCGTGTAGTACTTGCCGTTCACGTCTCCGTGGTTGTGGCAGCGAGTAACGCAGTCTGCATCGCCGTAGCCGAAGCGCAAACCGACGATACCGCCCGTGCAATAGCTCTGGGAATTGATGTCACCATAGTTGCTACAGTTGCTCACAACGGAAGTGGTAACGGTGGCCGCATAGTCGGCGCAACCCACCACACCGCCGACGCCATAACCGGTGGTCGTGCTGTTCGTATTGGAAGAGGTACACGTCACGTCGCCATTGTTGCGACAGTTGTCGATGGTGCTCTGGTTGTAGAGATAACCCACGATACCACCCGTCGGGACGTTGGTAGCGGACACAGCGCTGTTGTTGATGGTGGAAGCGATGTTGCCTCCGTCTTCCATCATACCCACGATACCACCCACGTATTGGCCACCACTGACGGTTCCGTTCATCACGCAGTTGGCGATAGTGGATCCCCCCTTAGCGTAAGCCGCGATACCGCCCACATAGCGTTCGCCCGCAATGTCGCCTTCAACCGTAAGGTTGGCGATTTCGGCACCTTCGGTGTAGCCGAACAAACCGCGGTAATCGCCGTTTTCGGTATTCACATTGCTGATGGTATGACCATTGCCATCGAAACCTCCTGAGAACGGATAGGAATTGCCCATATACTCGGTACCAATCGGTTCCCAAGTGTAGTTTTCACTTTCAGGATCCAGATCAATATCGTTAGCCAATTGGAAATGAACGCCTTCGTAGCTATTGCCACCCAACACATTGTCGCGCATACATTCCAATTGTTCTTTTGTAGAAATGATGTACGGATTTGCAGAGGTTCCGTTGCCTCCCTCCCAAGTACAAAGGCGCTGGTACAGGACGTAGATTTCCACATTCTTGAGAATCGTGTCATTGATAGTTACTTGCAGCGTGTCGATGCCGGTGCGGTTGATGCTTGCATCATAACTGTTAATCGCTACCAACTGATTGTCGGAGACGGACGACCATTCGGCTTCGTTGTTTTCGATGCCGTTGCCCAATGTGAAGGCGCTGCTGGTGGCCCATACCGTTTGGTCGTCACTCAAGAATACCGGAGTGGCCGCGGCGTGCGTGATGGCTTGATCGGCCACGTAAGCGTTGTCCGGCCGCTGGTAGGTGCCTGCAACAGCATTCGTCCAATACGAAGTCAGGACATTGTTCGCCGTGGTCAGTTCTGCCGTAGTCTTTCCGTAAATGCTGCCATTGGTAGTCGTAGTGCTGCCGTACTGGTTGTTGAGCGGACACATCTGCTTATCCCAGTAGCAAGTTGAGATAACGCCCGGTGAATATGCAGAGCCATAGATGGCACCCACATTGGAAGTGGACTCGGATGACACATCGCCCACATTCAAACAGTAGGTCAGATAACCCGTGCTATACTGATAGCCCGCAATACCGCCCACGGTTGTGGTGCCACGCACCTTGCCAGCGTTCATACTGTAACGCAAGTAAGGATAATAACTGGTACTGTTGCCATTGTAGCCCACAATACCGCCCACATAATCGGAAGTACCCGTCACATTACCCGTATTCACACAGTAGTCAGTCTGGTGGTAATTAGCAGTTTGTCCCACAATGCCGCCCACATAGCCGACACCTGTCACATTGCCCGCATTGGTATTGTATCGTGCATAGCCATAATAACTTGAGCTGGAATATCCGGCAGAATAACCTGCGATACCACCCACGTAGGAAGCCGTGGAGGTGACATTTCCAAAGTTCTTGTTATAATCGGTATTTCCGTACTGCGTGTAGCCCACGATACCGCCCGCATAACTGGAAGAAGCGCTTACTGAACCATTGTTCTGGCAGTAGTTGATCTGCGAACCATATTGGTTGTTGTAGCCAGGGGCATAACCCACGATACCGCCCACATTTGTTGTGCCTTGCACCTCGCCGTTGTTGCGGCAATAGGTGATGTACGGTTCCGTATAGTTTGATGCCAAATAACTATGGCCCACGATACCACCGGTGTATGCAGTGCCGTGAACCTCAGCATTGTTTACACATTGGTAAACATTCAGAGCGCCGCCTGAGCCGTAGCGCATACCTACGATACCACCCGTGTTGTATGCGCCATTCGTAGAAGTAACCGTTCCGTTGTTCACACTGTTGCTCACTAATGCAGACGATGTGGAAGTAGTATAATCCACACAGCCCACAATACCGCCCGTGCCATAACCAGAAGTTGTGCTGGTAGTGGTAGCGGATGTGGTGGCAATGCTTCCATCGTTCTGGCAGCTGTCCAAAGTACTGTAGCTGTACAGGTAGCCGACGATACCGCCCACTCCGTAACTGGTGCTGTTGACCGCAGCGCGGTTGGTGTCGTTGGCAACCACCGTGTACGCAGTCGCCTCGCCCACGATACCACCGGCATAGTAACTGGTAGCGGTCACATCGCCCTCATTTACACACCGGCGAATGCCATAGCGAGGAGTGACGTTTGCGTTCGTAGCGTAACCGACAATGCCGCCCACGAACGAAGTGCCTCTGACTTCGCCTGCGTTCTCACAATTTGCAATATCGGAAGAAGTCTCGTATGCGCAGATACCGCCCGTGTAGTTGTTTGAACCCGTAATGAGGGCATTGTTGTTACAATCCTTGATAGAGGAAGATGATTCGATTTTGGCTGAAATACCTGCCGTATATTGAACGCCGTTCACTGCGCCTTCGTTGCGGCAGTTGGTGATTTTGGTTGATGTAACCGCATTCGCCACGATTCCCGCCGCGTAAGAAGCGGTGGTGGTAGCGGTGACAGCAACATTGGACACGCAGTTTTCGATTGTGGTAGTGGTTGCCTTAGCCACCAAGCCAGCCACATACTGACCGCCGCTCACTTCGCCTTCTACGGTAAGATTGCGCAATGTGGCGTTTGTCGTGTAACCGAAGAGTCCGCGGTAGTTGCTGGTTCCCGTAATGTACAAACCGGAAATCGAATGGTTGTTTCCTTCCAAAATCCCCTTGAAGCAATTAGTGGAAGAAGTTCCGATGGGAGTCCATTCTTCATTTTCAAGGTCGATGTCGGCAGTGATTTGGAGGTATTTGCCCACATAAGTGGTGCCCGAGTTCACTTTATCGCGCAAGCACTCAAGGTCTTCCTTGTTGTTAATGAGGAACGGATGGGTAATGGTGCCCACACCTTCCCATCCGCAGGTCAGGTCCTCGGTGGCACCGATGGTAGTCATACGGATGGCTTTGGTGTAGTCGCCGACGGTTACATAAAGCGTGTCAACGCCCGTACCGACCGGACAGCCCGTGTTGTTGGCCAACTCGCTGATTTCGGGATGAAGCGTGCTCCAGACGGAAGTGCCGTTCGCCCCCGTGTTCATCGGATAGCAGAGCGAAACGCTGTTGATGTTTTCATCATTCTGCAAGAAAATCGGAGACGCGGCCGCCAGAGCGATGTCGCGATTGGCGAAAACCGTCGGGCGAGGATACTGACCTTCCACCTGCGTGAAGTTGTTCAGCGTAATGTCACGCCCTGCTGTCAACTGTTGCGTGCTTCTGGAATAATAAGTGCTAGAACCGTTGTAACAATTAATGGGGCACATCTGCTTATCCCAAAAACAATAATTCGGTTCGCCCGTGGAATAGCCATAACCATAAATGGCTCCCACAGTTGAATTGCCGATGACGTTGCCCACATTCAAGCAATAGCTCATATAACTGGAATAATACTGATAACCGGCAATACCGCCCACATAGCTTGCACCTTTCACCTGCGCAGCATTCATATTGTATTCGACATAACTATAATAGTTCGTGTAGCCAACAATACCGCCCACGTAATTGGAGGCAGAAGCCACTTCGCCCATATTCAAACATTGTTGAATATAACTGTAATAGCCAGTATTGCTGCTGCTGTTGGAATACATAGAGCCCGCAATGCCGCCCACACGCTCACCGTTTGCTTCAATGGGAGCATAGTTAGTACTGTAGCGCAACAAAGTGTATCTCATATAACCGGCAATACCACCCACATAACCATTGGTTGCTGTGACAAGCCCGGTATTGTTGCAAGTGTCGATGTAATCGCGGTAATCGGATGAACTTTCCACACTGTAATTGGAACCGATAATACCGCCCACGTAATCAGTACCATTCACGGCTCCGCTGTTGTCGCACGCAGTGATGGAAGCGTGGAAGCTGCCCTGATAATACTGGCGTCCCACGATACCGCCCGTGTAAGAAGACGTGCCGGTGATGGTGCCTTCGTTGGAACAATGTGCGATGGAAGTCGCCATATTGTAGTAGTTGCAACCCACAATACCGCCCGTGTAAGTGGTACCGTTCACATTTCCGCTATTGCGGCAATGATCAATGCAGCCATACTGATAGAAATGTCCCACAATACCACCCGTCAGGTCGCCGTGCGAAGTGACATTGCCGCTATTGGAACAGTTGTCAATCACTTTTTCCGTAGTGGAAGAACCATATTGGAAGTGTCCCACGATACCGCCAACGCCGTAGTTGTCAGCAGAGTTGTAAAGTGTTCCGGTAGGCGCATAGTTACTGGTAATATTACCCGTGTTGGCACAATTGGCCAGCGTTCCGTTGGTCTTCAACAAGCCCACAACGCCACCAACCGACTTGCCATCGCCCGTCACGTTGCCCGCGTTGGTGAGGTTGGTCAGCGTGCAGTTGTTGTAGGCGTAACCAACCACGCCTCCCACATAGTCGGAGGAACCTTCCACCGTGAGGTTGGCCGTAATATGATCGAAAGTGGAGTTCTGTGCATAACCGGCAATACCGCCCACATTTGTAGTACCTGATACTGAACCATTTACATTCAAGTTAACGATTTCGGCATTGTCCAAATAGCCGAAGAAGCCGGCATATTCGTTGGCTTGCACGTTCACACCGGAAATCGTGTAATCCTTGCCGTCGAAATGGCCGGAGAAAGGATAGACCACATTGTTAACCACAGCGCCTGCGGGATTCCAAATTTCATCATCATCCAATGCGATGTCAGCGCCCAATTCAACAAATTGGTTTGCGTAAGTATTGCCACCCAGCACGTTATTACGGAAGCAGCGGAGCTGTTGTGCTGTTGCAATCACAAACGGATGACTGGCTGTTCCATCCTGGCCTTCACCCCACGCACAATCAAGCTGATGCTGCGAGTAGAGTTCCACCGTTTTGAACAAAGTATCGTTCTTTGAAGCATACAGATAAACCAGACCTGACAGATTGTTAGTCGCGTTGCTTCCCGTAATGGTGAAGATATCAGAATCGCTGCTGGTCCATACCACACCGTTAGCCGTTCCGACCGTGAAGTCAGACGCTACGCTATCGACGGCCTCCACAGGAACGTTGCCGTTTTCCAAGAAAATCGGAGTCGCCGCCACGATATTGGTGCTGCGATCCAACACATACTCATTGTTCGGGCGCTGGTACAAGCCGTCACCCGCCGGCGACCAATTCGAAGCGAACTCGGCCGAATTGTCGGTCAGTTGCGCTGTCGTTTTGGCATAGGTGCTGCCATTGGTGGTCGTGTTGTCGCCGTACTGGTTGTTGAGCGGACACATCTGCTTGTCCCAATAAGCCGTTGCGATAGCACTTGCCGAACTGTAACCGCCATAGATGGCGCCCACCTTGATAGTGGTTTCGCCAATCACGTTGCCGACATTCAGCACATTGGAGATGTTGCTGCAAGTGTATTGATAACCTGCGATACCGCCGATGTTTCTGTAACCCATTACCTTACCGGCATTCAAACAGTTCTCAATGTACGCGTAGGAAGTGTTGTAGCCCACAATACCACCCACTTGGGCGTCACCCTCGAATGTTGACTTCACCCAACCAGTGTTCGTGCTTTGTCTCACATAGCCATAATACGATGAGCCACTACTTGAACCATAGTTGCGACCGATGATACCGCCTACATACGGTCCCGCCGACAAGATATCGCCCTTGTTGGTGGTGTTCTGCACAACGGCAAAGTAGCCGTATCCGGCGATACCGCCCACATAACCAGTGGTATTCGTACCCGTAACATTTCCAAAGTTGTGACAATCGTCAACGTAGGCGCGAATATCAGAAGAAGTGGCGTTGCTGTAAACATTACCAGCGATACCGCCGATATGGTCGGTGCCTTCCACTGTGCCTCTGTTTTCGCAATGGGCGATGCTGCTGGCAACGGCGCTTGAATAGTAATGGTCGCCCACAATGCCTCCCGTATAGGCAGCACCCTTGATGTCGGCCGTGTTCAAGCAATGGCTGATGGAAGAAACCACCGTGTAATAATTTCTACCCACAATACCACCCGTGTAATTTTTACCCGTAACAGGGGCATAATTGTAACAGCTGTCAATGCTGCCGTAGTTTTCAATATAGCCCACAATACCACCCGTATGTGTTGCTTGTGAATTCACTTCTCCACGGTTCACAGCATTGCGAATCGTTGGGCCAGTAGGAGTACCGTCACAATTGGTCCTACCGACGATACCACCAATGTAACCAGTTGAAGTATAAGTAGTTGTAATATTACCCGTATTTTCACAATTATTCAGATAACTTTGGCTGAAGAAACGGCCCGCAATACCCGCCACATAATCGGAAGTGGAGGTAATGTCGCCACTGTTCTGACAATGGTCGATGTTGGCATACAGTGACCAGCCCACGATACCGGCCGCATAACTGCTCGTAGCAGAAATCGCGCCACTGTTTTCGCAGTTGGCGATGTTGTTGCGGCTGGTTGCGCTCTTTCCCTCGTGTCGTCCGGCAATACCGCCGACGTAGGAAACGCCTGTCACGTCGCCGCTGTTCTGGCAATTCTCAACGTGGTTTTCAATCTCGCTGGCCAAGTAGTTGCGGCCAATGATACCGCCCACATAGTTGCCCTTGCCGACAATGGTGGCGCTGTTGGAGCAATTCTCGACAGAACCTCCATAATAATAGATGTTGCCCACGATACCGCCGACGTAATAGGCGGTGCCCGTCATCGTGATGGCACCCACGTTTTCACAATGATTGAATGCGACGTGCGAGGTCTTCACCGTATTGTTATAGCATCCCACGATACCGCCGATACCATAGCCCGTTGATTCTGAGGAAGACGTTGCGTTAGAAACGATAGCGCCTTCGTTGCGGCAGTAGTCGAAGGTGCAGCCCTCGCCGTTCACATAGCCCACAATGCCACCCACAGCATTGGTGCTGCTACCCGCATTGGACGTGATGCTCACTCTTGAAGTGACATTGGTGAAGGAAGCGCGGTTGGTCGCATAGCCAGCAACCGCACCCGCATAATAGTTGGATGTCAATTGTCCTTCAACGGTCAAATCGTGGATGGCGGCACCATTCACATTGCCGAACAAACCGGCATAATTGGTGGCATTCACGTTCAGCCCACTGATGACGTGGTCATTGCCATTGAAAACGCCCTTGAAAGTCTTGCTGCTGTTTCCGATCGGAGTCCACGTTTGCGTGTTCACATCATCCTGCAAATCAATGTCGTTCATCAATTTGAAATGAGCGCCAAAGAAATCGGTGGGGGTAGAAGCGTTCACGGCATCGGCCACGCACTTCAGTTGTGCGGGTGTGCTGATGAGGTAAGGATCAATTTCGAGACCGGAACCGTGCGTACCGTCAAACAGTTCGCAACCGCTGGCGACTTCGCCCGCATTCACTTTCAGAATGATCTCCTTTATCGCATTGCCCTTGTCAACTGTCAGGATGACAGTGTCGGCTTCTGTCAACACGGAAGCATTTGTGCCAGAAATACTTACAGAAGAAGTACGATAACTCGTCCAGCTCACTCCGTTACCCGTTCCGATCGTGAAGTCAGACGTGGTGTGGTCAACATTGTTGTTGTCAACCAAAACCATTGGCGTGGCGGCCACAATAGCGATGGCAGAATCTTTCAGCGCCATCGGACGCGGATACATTCCGTCTTCAAGATACATATTGGTCATTGCTCTGGCTTCGGAGGCCAAGTCGGTGGTGAACAAGCCGTAAGCGGTGTTGTACGCACTATTATTCATCTGACCGTATTGATTAGTGAGCGGACACATCTGCTTATCCCAATAGCAGTTGGAAGCAGATGTATTGCCGATGACCGCGCCCACAGAGCCCGGTGTGCTGCTCATCGTGGTCGTAACACGCCCCACATTCACACAGTTGGAAGCATACGACTCGGAACTGATGCTACCAGCGATACCGCCCATATAGTCATAGCCCTTCACTTCGCCGGCATTCAAACAATAACGAACATACTGGCTACTGGGCAATGAGCCGACAATACCGCCAATATAAGTTGTTGAGTTATAAGTAGATGAGATATTACCCGTATTCACACATTGATCAACATAAGTGGCATAACTTGTTGACAATTGATAGCCAAGAATACCGCCCACATAGTCAAGCGAGGAATGGATGTCGCCATTATTCGTAGAATAATAGATGGAAGCATATTGTGCGGCACCCGCGATACCGCCCGCGAATGAGCCAGAAGCGCGGACTTCGCCCCTGTTCTGGCAATATTTAATCGTATCGATATAGCTGTCAGAACAATACATACGGCCCGTAATACCGCCCACATAGGTGGTGCCTTCCACTAAGCCGTCGTTATAGCAGTTCGCAATGGTTGAATAAGCGGAAGTGTAGAGATAATGGTCGCCCACAATACCGCCAGAATATTGCGTGCCCGTGACGTGACCCGCATTGGAACAGTTGACCACGAGCGAACGCGTATAGTAATAGTTTCGGCCAATGACACCACCCGTCATCTGATTACCTGTAACTTTGCCAGTATTGCGGCAGTTGACAACGTGACCATAATGGTATTTGTGACCGACCACACCGCCCGTCATATAGGCGGCATCAGCCGTAACCGTACCGCTGTTGGTACAATGGTTCACAATCGTGTCGTTGTAAGTCGTGTTATAATTCACGGAACCGACCACACCGCCAGTTCCATAACCATACGTGGTAGAATTGCTGCTCAAAGTAGAGGTAACATCCCCGCTGTTGGAACAGTTATCGATAGTACTATGGTTGTAGAGGTAGCCGACAACGCCGCCAGTTCCGTAGGAAGTTGCGTCAACTGTTCCTTCGTTGGAGCAGGACAGCACGCGGGTTCCATCGGTCTGACCGACCACGCCGCCCACATACTGCGCGCCCGCAACGGAGCCACTGTTTTGGCAGTCAGCCAGTCGGTTAATGGAAGCTGAGGAGGCACTCTTGTCGTAACCGACAACGCCACCCACATTGTTCACGCCATTAACAGCGCCCGCATTTTCACAATCGAGGATTTTAGCTACGGAAGTAGCATTGTCGTAACCGACGATGCCAGCCACGTTGTTGCGGCCACTCACATCTCCGTCATTGGAGCAGGCCGCCATCTCTTTCACGCCAGCCATCTTTCCGATGATACCGCCCACGTTGTCGCAGTCGGTCTCGATGGCGCCGTGATTGACGCACTCGTTCATTTCAGCGATATGCGTTTCACCGGTAACCGGCGTATAGTACAACTTGATATTGTCAATAGCCGCCGGAGGAGTGGAGCCCCCACTACCGTCACACCACCAGTAGAAATAAAGATATTTGTTTTGTCCAGAATAATCAGCGGAAATGGTCAGACTGTTGGTGGCCCAGCTGCTTTGATTCCATTGCCGTTCTGCCAGCAAATCCAAACCATTGACTATATTATTATTATCTTTCGGATTTCCAGATGGTATTGCTATCAGCCCTCCCACATATATGTTCATATAATCCCAATTTTCCGACTCGCCCTGGTTCTTCCAGTCATAAACCAAGGTGTAATCGGTGCTGCTTTCGGGTAAAGTGATAGCCCGATATGCCCACACGTATGAACTCGAACTATTAGAATACGAATAAGTCGATGTACTATTTGTGATATACAGGGAATATGTGCCACCATTTTGTGCCGAAGAAGAAGTATTAATGGTCCACTTATTGGTATAAGACCCGTTCTCAAGCGTCCAGGCATCTCTATCCTCTTGTGTTTCAAAGTCGGAAGTGAAGAAGAGCTCGCCACCGGAGGTCGCATTTTCCATTCCAGCGTTGAAGCCCACGATACCGCCAATGCCGTTGTTGGCATCTGTCCCAATGCCGGAAGCGTTGATGTCACCGTTGTTGACATCTCCATCAAATGTGGTATTGACACTGTAACCGGCCACTCCACCGACAGCGTGCGTGGCGGTGGCCGCCGTCACGGTGATATTCACGTTGCTGGTACAATGATTGATCGCCGAGTTCTTGGCGTAACCCACGAGGCCGGCGCCATAGTTGGCAACTGCGGCTGTTCCGCTGACCGTCAGATTGCTGATTTCCGCACCATCCACAAGGCCAAACAAGCCCTGATATGCGCTGCCAGAACAGTTCAAGCCACTGATTTCCTTATTGTTGCCATCAAAATGGCCTGAGAATGGCAGTTCGATTCCATTCGGATCAATTTCGTATGAAATAGCTCCGATAGGAGTCCAAATATTTCCATCCAATACAATATCATTTCCTAAAACGAAATATTTTCCAGCATACGATTCGCCCGCAACCACATTGGAACGCAAGCATTCCAAGTCTTCCTGCGTCGTTATCGCATAGGGATCATTCTCCGTACCGGCGTGACCAACCGACCACGCACAAGTCAAACGATAATTGGATCTGATGTCAATGTTTTTCTTCACATTCCCATCAATCGTGGCCGTGACGGTGCCCAGACCTGCCAAATGCAGCACTGCCGTGGGACCAGTTTCAATCGATACCACATCCGTATTCTGGCTGCTCCAAGTGGCGCCGTCCGCATTGCTCAAAGCGAAGTCGGTAACCACCGAGTTCACCGTTTCGGTGCTGTCGGTATTGTAAAGGAATGCAGGAACCGCTGCCGTTCTCGTCACGATGGAGTCCTTGATGGCGGTCGGACGCGGATAACGGCCATTGGTTGCCGTCCAGTAAGTACTGGAGAGACTGCCTGGGAGCGAGCTGCCAGTCAAAGCTGTGGTTGACAAGCCGTAGGCCGAACCGCTCGTGCCGTTCATCTGACCGTACTGGTTGGTGAGCGGGCACATCTGCTTGTCCCAATCACAGCTGTTACACTCAGCCGTGGCGTAACCATAAACCGCGCCAACGTAGGTATTGGTGGTGGAATTGCATTTCATATTGCCCACGTTCACGTTGTGCGTGCCGTATGTGGCCGGACTATAAGTCAAGTGGCCGGCAATACCGCCCAAACGGTTGTTGCCCGTAACCTTACCGGCATTGAGGTTGTACTGTACATAGCAGTAATTTTCCGCTTTACCCACGATACCGCCCACATAGCTGTCGGCAGTTGCCGTGGAAGTGAAAACATTGCCCGTGTTGGCGCAATTTTCAATGTATGAAACATATCCTGTAGAGGTGCTCGTATTCGCCCACAAATCACCCGCAATACCACCCACATACGTTTCCGTGGAGGTCACAGAGTCAGCGTTGGTACAGTATCTGATTCTGTTCAAATAACCATAGCCCACAATACCACCCGCATAATTTGCGGTTGCATTCACAGAGCCGAAGTTGTGGCAAGTGTCAATATCAACGCGATAGTCTGTGCTGCTGCTATAGCCGTACGCCTGTCCCGCAATACCGCCGACGTAACCAGTGCCCACAATACGG
>JAZQOJ010000057.1:0-23252 GCA_045627805.1 Bacteroidales bacterium | reverse complement strand
GGCCGCTGAAGGCGATGGAGCTGCCCGGTCTTTGGAACGGCGCGATGGCCGACTGGATCACGCTGTTTGTGGAAGTTCCGCTCACCACGTTTCACCCGGTGAAGACGATTTTCGACTTGCAACGTTAGCGGTTTTTCGTTTCAAAATTTCCAAAAAACTGAAAAAAAAGCGAACACGAGCCGGTTGATACTTTCCTGAAAACCATACGAAAATCAAGAAGCACAAGGCATTTCAAATATTTTCAAAAAAATATCGCGAAACGTTTTTATTATCAAAAAAAGTTGTATTTTTGCAACCTTGAATTTTGAAAATTAAAAAAAGAGAAGCATAATGAAAAAAGACATTCATCCTAAGGATTACAGAACGGTTATTTTCAAAGATATGTCTAATGAGACTGCTTTTATGACGAAGTCCACCGTTCAGACGAAAGATACGATTGTATGGGAAGACGGTAAGGAATACCCCTTGATCAAATTGGAAATCTCCAACACCTCCCATCCTTTCTTCACTGGTAAAATGAAATTGGTTGACACCGCTGGTCGTGTTGATAAATTCCGTAACAAATACGCAAAGCATCCTGCTAAAAAAGCTGAATAATTCAAAAAATTATCATATCTTTGCAGCGGCTTTTGAACAAAAGCCGCTTTTTTTTTGAATGCGAAAAAATGGACAAGAACCTCATACTCTTTGACAGCTGGTGCCGGGAGCACTTGTTTCCGCTCACCCACACGCGTCCCGCCGCCGATATGCGCGTCGGCATCCTCACCATCCGACAGAAATGGGAACACGCGCTCGGTCTGCGCTCCTCCTCGCTCACCGAAGAATACCTGCAAGAAAAGTTTCCGCTCCGCACTGCCAGCGACAACCTGCTCGTAGCGGGTGCTCTGCTTCCTAACGAGGAACTGATTGACGCCATCGGCGCTCTGCAAAATGGCGAAGCCCTCTACAACGAGAACACGCTGCTCGCCTTCCGCACCGACAACGCCGCCGACCTCCGCAACTTCTTCGACAGCTACCTCCAGAACACCACCGCCCCACTCCCCTTCCACCTCATACACTTCCCCGGCGACTACCAACTCGTGAGCCGCCCGTTCCACGTTTTCCAATACAACGACCAGGAAATCGCCCGCGACTTCGCCCTCCTCACGAAAGACCGCCAGTCGCAGCCGCTCAGCCAGTCAAACCTCGTCATCGGCGATGCGTCGCGCATCTTCATTGAAGAGGGTGCCAGCATTGAGGGCGCCACCCTCAACACCCGCGAGGGCGTCATCTACATCGGGCCCGGCGCCGAAGTGATGGAGGGCTGCCACCTGCGCGGACCGCTCGCACTGTGCGAACACGCGGTGACCAAGATGGACGCCAAGATTTACGGAGCCACCACCATCGGCCCCTATTGCAAAGTGGGCGGCGAACTGTCGAACGTGGTGATGTTCGGCTATGCCAACAAAGCGCACGACGGCTTCATCGGGAACGCGGTCATCGGCGAGTGGTGCAACCTCGGTGCCGACAGCAACTGCTCCAACCTCAAGAACAACTACTCTGAGGTGCGCTTATGGAACTGCGCCACACTGCAGATGGAGCCGACCGGACTGCAATTCTGCGGCCTCATTATGGGCGACCACTCGAAGTGCGGCATCAACACGATGTTCAACACCGGCACGATGGTGGGCACTGCCGCCTCCCTTTTCGGAGCGGGCTTTCACCCCAAGTTCGTGCCCTCGTTCTCGTTCGGGAGCCCCGACGAGCCCTACCAATCGCACGACATCGGCAAAGCGATTGAGACGGCGCAGCGCGTGACCGCCCGCCGCCACATCGACTTTGGCACCACGGAACAGAACATTCTGAAAAAAATCCAAGAAAAAACCTCATACAGCGAAAAATAATATATGAACAATCCTAACGAATTAATGCTCAGCGATTTTCTCGGCAGCGATGCCAACTTCATTCCTCTTTTTTCGTCCGAAGACGAAGACCGTATGAAGCGGGAAACCGTTCCCGACGAGCTGGCGCTGCTCGCCCTGCGCAACACGGTACTGTTTCCCGGAATGGTCATCCCCATCACGGTCGGGAGAGAGAAATCAATCAAGCTGGCGAAGGACTTCTCGCACGGCAACGCCCCCATCGGCATCGTGACGCAACGCGACCCCGAAGTGGAAGAGCCCCAGCTCGACGACCTCTACGTAGTGGGCACGATGGCCCGCATCATCAAGTTCATCTCGATGCCCGATGGCAACGCGACCATCATTGTGCAGGGAATCAAGCGCTTCGAGATCATTGAACTCACCGCGACGGAGCCCTATCTGAAGGCGCGAATCGAATACTACCCGACCAACGACTTCGACCGCGCGCTGCGCAACCGCAAGGTTTTCAAAGCCCTTATGGCCTCCCTCCGCGAAACCGCAAACCAGATGCTGCAATTGAGCCAGCAGATGCCACGCGATGCCGCTTTCGCCTTGAAGAACATTGAGAGTCCGGTCTTCCTCATCCACTTCCTCGCCTCTTTCCTAAGCTTGAAAGTAGCTGAAAAACAGCGCATTCTGGAAATAGCCGACATTATGGACCGCGCCGAGCTGGTACATAAATATATGCACAAGGAAATCCAGATTCTGGAAATCAAAGCCGACATCCAGGACAAGTCGAAGCAAGAACTCGACCGTCAGCAAAAGGAATACATCCTGAACGAGCAGATCAAGACCATCCAGAAAGAATTGGGCGAATCGCCTTCCGACCGCATCATCGACGACCTGAAAAAGAAGGCGCAGTCGAAGAAATGGAGTGCGGAGGTGCAGGAAGTGTTCGACCGCGAGTTGGAGAAGTTGCAGCGCACCAACCCGATGGCACCCGATTTTTCGGTGCAGACCAACTATCTGGAACTGCTTGTGAATCTGCCGTGGAACGAATACTCGAAAGACAATTTCGACTTGCAGCACGCGCGGAAAGTGCTTGACCGCGACCATTTCGGACTGGAAAAAGTGAAGGAGCGCATCATCGAATATATGGCGGTTTTGAAGTTGAAAAACGATATGAAATCGCCGATCATCTGCTTGGTAGGCCCTCCAGGCGTAGGCAAGACCTCGCTGGGGCGCTCCATTGCGGAGGCGCTGCAACGGAAATACATCCGCGTGTCGCTCGGCGGTTTGCGCGACGAGTCGGAAATACGCGGTCACCGCAAAACGTACATCGGGGCAATGCCCGGCCGCATCATCCAAAGCATCAAGAAGGCCGGCACATCGAATCCCGTGTTCGTGCTGGACGAAATTGACAAGGTGATCGGGATGAATGTGCAGGGCGACCCGTCGGCCGCGCTGCTCGAAGTGCTTGATCCCGAACAGAACTCCACCTTCTACGACAATTTCCTGGAGCTGGGCTACGACCTGTCGAAAGTGATGTTCATTGCGACAGCCAACACGCTCAGCACCATTCCGCCCGCCCTCATCGACCGTATGGAGGTGATCGACATTTCGGGTTATTATTTGGAAGAGAAAGTGAATATCGCCAAGAAACATCTGATTCCCAAGCAGATAAAAGAAAACGGACTGAAACGTGGCGCGCTGACATTCACCGACAAGGTCATCACGAACATTATTGAGAACTACACGCGCGAGGCGGGCGTTCGTTCGCTGGAGAAGACGATTGCCAAGATTGTGCGCCACCGCGCCGCCACCTTCGTGCAGACGGGCGAACTGGAAAAGAAGGTCTCCGAAAGCGACCTCGTCAACATCCTTCACGCCCCCATTTTCCAGAGAGAACGCGCGCTCCAGAACGACATTTGCGGAGTGGCGACGGGGCTGGCCTGGACCTCGGTGGGCGGCGAAATCCTCTTCATCGAGTCGGTGACTTCGCCAGGAAAGGGAGCGCTCACGATGACCGGAAACCTGGGCGACGTGATGAAGGAGTCGGCGACCATCGCCTACGAGTTCCTGAAATCGCACGCCAGCGAATACGGCATCGACCCCAAAGTGTTTGAGGAGCGGAACATCCACATTCACGTGCCCGAGGGAGCCACGCCCAAGGACGGTCCTTCGGCGGGCATCACGCTGCTTTCGGCAATGGTTTCCACCTACACGCAGCGGAAAGTGCGCGAGAAGGTGGCGATGAGCGGCGAGATCACCCTGCGCGGGAAACTGCTTCCCGTGGGCGGCCTCAACGAGAAAGTGCTCGCCGCCAAGCGCGCCGGCATTTACGACATCGTGCTCTCCGATGAAAACAAAAAAGACATCGACGAAATCGACAAAACCTACATCGAAGATATGCAATTCCACTATTTCTCTTCAATGAAAGAAGCCGTCGAATACATTATTCCCAAATAAAAAAACACTTAGAGACGCTTTCACGGCGTCTCTAACTTTTTATCAATGAAGATGATGCAGCAACATAAAATCTATCTCGCCTCACAATCTCCGCGGAGGCGCGAATTACTTGCCGGAATGGGTTTCGAGTTTGAAGTGATGCCCACGAACGTGAAAGAATCCTATCCCGACCACCTCTCTCCCGTGCAAGTGGCCGAGTACCTGTCGCAACTCAAACTCTCCACGCTCGAAATGGACCGTTTTCCCGACAACAGTCTGTTCATCGCCTGCGACACCATCGTGGTGCTTGGCAGCGAGATTCTCGGCAAGCCCGCCGACGAGGCCGACGCGCGCCGAATGCTGCGCGAACTTTCCGGCAAAGAACACACCGTGGTGAGCGGCCTCACCCTGCGAACCAAGTCGAAGTCGCTGACCGACCACCGCTGCACTCAAGTCAAGTTCCGCCAACTCACCGACAGCGAAATCAACTATTACATAGAGCATTACAAGCCATTCGACAAGGCCGGAGCGTACGGCGTGCAGGAATGGATCGGCTATGTGGGCATCGAATCCATCAACGGCTCGTACTTCAACGTGATGGGCCTTCCCACGCAACTGCTCTGGCGGATGATGAACGAAATCTGATCGGAAAGATGAAACAGACGAATCCGGAAATATTTATAGGAAAACGAAGGAATCTTCGCATTTTTTCATTATTTTTGTAAACAATATTTTCATTATTATGTTTTATATTAATATCTGATAATCAATAATTTAATATTAATAAATATCAAAACTATGAAGAAAATTTACCAATGTTTAAGCGTAGTATGGCTATTTGCCTGCATCTTACTGATTCAATTTGATTCGCAAGCACAGCGCACCACCATTGCGGGATGGACATTTACCACCGCTGCCAACGCGCTCGTCATTCCCGCTGACTGCGGCGCGGGCACGATTTACGCCGACGGCACCAATGGTTCCAGTACGTGGAACATTTCCAACAGCAGTTCCGGCAGAGGCATTTACTTCGGGAATGCGGGCACAATTCCGACAAACAACCTGTGCGAAGAAACGATTGCCGGCAACTCGATGCAGGCCGTTGGCAGCGACTACAACGACAGTTGCTGGGTGTTCGTGACCTCCACTTCCGGAATGTCCAACATCCAGATGAGTTTCAACCACCGCGGCTCCGGCGCTGGTTTCGCTACTCAAACCTGGTCGCACAGCACCGACGGCAGCAACTTTGTGACCGACACGGTGATGACGGGAATGAACAGCGGCAGCACCGCCACATTTGCGAACGTGCGCTCGTTTGATTTGAGTGCCGATGCCGACAATCAGGAAACGCTTTACATCAAAGTGGTTTTCTCAGAGGCAAGTTCAACGGGCAACAACCGCTTAGACAACTTCTGCATCAGTGGCGAAAACAGCACTCCTTCCGCGGCGCAGCCCGCATTCTCGGTAGCAGCCGGCAACCAGTGCAATCCTTTCGAGATTGAAATCACCTGCGAAACCGAAAACGCCTCCATCTACTACACCACCGACGGCACCTCGCCCGACAACGTGAACGGAACCCTGTACACCGGCGCCTTCACCATCAGCGCGACCACCACGCTCAAAGCCATCGCATACGCCGAAGGATTGAACAGCAGCGCAGTGAAATTAGCCGAATACACCTTCCCCACCGAAGTGGCCACCATCGCCGACTTCAAAGCCAACACGGAAGACAGCTATTTCAAACTTACGGGTGAAATCGCCGTTTCGTGCAAAGCAGATCCCTCTTCCTCAAGCCATTACATTTTCGTGCAAGACAGTACTGCCGCCACCTGCCTCTTCCAAAACAGTTCGATGGGCACGTTCTACAACGGCGACATCATCAGCGGAGGCCTTTGCGGTGTGAAATCCGATTACTACGGGATGATCGAGCTGAGCAATCCCGAATTGCAAAGCGTGACCGTAACTCAGGGCGAAGCCATCGAGGCCATCGTTGTTCCGATTTCGGAAATCAACAGCAATTTCGGCCAATACGAATGCAAACTGGTGACCGTGACGAACGCCCGTTTCGAAGAAGGCAGCTTCACCACGAGCATCAATTCCATCCTTGGCCTGATGCAAGGAACTGACATTCTGGTTGTTGCCAATCAATTCCGCACCTTGGACAATCAAACAGCGCCCACTGCGAACTGCAACGTTACGGGCATTCTTATCCCGCACGACGCACAGCACCGCCTGTGTCCGCGCAACTTCAACGACATCGAGCCCATTGAGATCTCTGTCGCCATCACAGCACCTTACAGCAACCAGGTTTTCGAACAAGGAGACCCCATCTTCGTTGCCACGGAAACCCACTTCTTTGATTTTGAAAACGGAAACTCGATGCAGGTCGTTCTTTCGCAGAACGAAAATGTAGTGAGCCAGCTTGACATTCTTGACGAAACCGGGTTCGCCGCTTTCGAGCAGACGGATTTCGGCGCCGAACTCAGCGAATTCGGCGAGTACCAAATCGTGGTCAACCTGCTGGATGCCGACAGCAACCTCCTCGCAACCGACAGTGTTTCATTCTCTTACACGATGGCTTACGTCGCCATTGAAACTTCCGAGAGCGCGCTCTACTTCAGCGAAACCGGTGAAAGCCACACTTTTACGGTCAGCGCTTTCCATTTGAGCAGCGACATCGCTTTGAGCATTGACGACACCAATTTCGTAGTAACGCCCACCACGCTGGCAGCCACTGCCAACAACGACACCGTGACCGTTACTTTCATTGGAACCGCTTCTGCTTCAGCAGAATTGTCACTTTCTTCGGACACCGTTTCCACCCTTGTTTCACTGAATGCCGAGCTTCCAATTGACGAAGTGATTTACACGACGGGCTTTGAAGCGTCAGAGCTTTTCAGCACCAGTAATTCCTATAACAACGACACGCCCGCCTATTTCGGTCCCGATGGTCAGCAGTGGTCAACGATTCACGGCACCGTGACGGCAACTCAAAGCGAAGTCATTTTCGGCGAACAGGTTTTGCAGATGAGATATTACGGTTCCACCGCTGAAAACAATGCCCATTTGGGACATATCGGCTATGCAACCACCAATTTCGAATTGCACAATGTGACGAAGGTTGAATTTTTCGCGAAGAACAACGGAACGCTGAACCTGACTGCCAGCTACTCGTTTGATGGTGGCGAAACTTTTGAAGGCGACACCACCTTCTTCCTCACCTCCAACGCACAGAAATATGTTTTGAGCGTCAGCGATTCGGGCCAGCATTACGGCAACCGCATCCGTTTCACCGTGGCACTGCCCGAAGAAGTCGGAACCGGCACTTACAAGGTTTCCATTGACTCCGTAGTGGTTTACGGTGTCACCGGCCTTGAGCCCGTCATCGTGGAAACGCCCACCATCTCCGAGCCCACCAACTCGTACATCACCCCCATCAGCGTGACGCTGAACTGCGAGACCGAGGACGCTCGGGTTTACTACACCACCGACGGCACCACGCCCGACGAGAACAGCACTCTTTACACCGCTCCGATCACCATCGGCAGCACCTGCACCCTCAAGGCGCGCGGCTTCAAGGGCGGAATGGATCCGAGTTTGGTAGCTTTCGCTGAATACACCTTCCCGACCGAAGTCGCCACTATCGCCGCCTTCAAGGCAGCGGGCGAGACCGACAATATCTCCACATATAAAATCACGGGAGACGTGACTTTCGTTTACCGCAACAACCGCCGCATCTTCATCGAGGATGCCACCGGAGGCCTGCTCGTCTTTGACGAGAGCGAGCCCGTGGTCACCGGCAGCTACAGCGAGGGCGACGTGATCAGCGGCGGCATCATCGGCACCTTCTCCACTTACAACGGGATGACGCAGTTCATCCCCGCCGCCGACTGGAGCGCAGCCAGCGGGAACGTGACCGTGACACCGACCATTGCCACGGCCAACGAAATCCGCACCGACTTTGACACTTGGGAAGCACGCCTCGTGCGCATCAACGACGTGACCTTCCTTGCCAACGCGCAGTTCGCACAAGGCGACTACACCGAGGTGGACTTTGAAGACGCCACCGCACAGCTGCTGCTCCGCGACCAGTTCCAAACCCTTGACACCATCATCGCGGAAGGCGACCGCGCCGACCCCATCGGCTTCGTAGCCATCTACGACCACGGCAGCGACGTTACCTACCAGATCTTCCCCCGTTCCAACGCCGACCTCATCGAAGCTGACACCACCGGCATCGCCTCGTACAACGCCCACCAGATTCTCGTTTATCCGAATCCCGCAAAGGAAAGCATCCGCGTGGAATCAGACGCCATCGGCGGCCATTTGGAAATCGTAAACACCTTTGGTCAAGTGGTTTACAAAAATATGAATCCGGTTTATCCGCTCAATATCAACCTCACTCAAAATGCTGCCGGCATCTATTTCGTTAGAATCACCTCTGCCAATCAACAAGTTTCCGTAACCAAATTCTCAAAATTATAATTCTTCATTATGAATAAAAACCTGCTTTTTACCGCAGCACTTTGCCTCGTGCTATTGTGTAGCTGCCACAGCAAAAAATCGGAAGTTTGTGGCGAAAACATCGACACGACAAGTGGCAACGAAATGGTTTACCGCAGTTTGGGCAACACCGGACTGAAAGTCAGCGAAATCGGCATCGGCTGCTCCGCCTTTGAAAAACTCGACAGCACCGAATCGCGCCTGTTTATGGACACCGCTCTGATGAACGGCATCAACTATATGGACCTGTGGACTTCCGACCCGCTGGTGCGCGACCACGTGGGATACGCATTGCAAGGCCGCCGCGACCAAATGATGATTCAGGGACACATCGGCGCTTACTGGAATGGCGAGCAGCACGAGCAAACCCGCGACCTGAAAAAATGCAAGGAAGGTTTTGAAGACCTCCTCACCCGTCTCGGCACCGACTTCATCGACATTGGAATGATTCACATTGTGGATTCCAAAGAAGACTGGGACGCCATCAAAGACAGCCCGTATATGAATTATGTGAAACAGTTGAAGGAAGAAGGCAAAATCAAACATATCGGAATGAGCAGCCACAATGCGGAAGCCGCTTACGAAGCGGTACAAAGCGGCATCGTGGAAGTTCTGATGTTCAGCATCAATCCTGCTTTCGACCTGCTTCCCTCCAATTTAAGCGCCTGGGATGCAAAAAGTTACGATAATAAGTTGACCAATATCGACACCACGCGCACCAAACTTTACAACTACTGCGCCGAAAAGGGCATCGCCATTACCGTGATGAAAGCTTTCGGCGGCGGTCGCCTGTTGGACGCCGCACAGTCGCCGCTCGGCATCGCGCTCACCACCGACCAATGTTTGGAATACGCACTGACTCGCCCCGCCGTGGCCACCGTGGTTTGCGGAGCCAAATCCACTGGCGAACTTTTCCAAGACCTGCGCTACCTCTCTGCTTCCGACGAAGACAAGGATTTCAGCTCGGTGCTGGCTTCCGCTGAAAAGGCCTGCTGGAAAGGCGACTGCATCTACTGCGGACATTGCGCCCCCTGCCCCGCCGGCATTGACATCGACAAGGTGAACAAACTTTTGAGCATTGCCCAAATGTATGATGTCAACGAGATCCCTCAAAACATCCGCGACGAATATGAGAAACTGGAACACTATGCGGGCGAATGCACCGAGTGCGGCGGCTGCGAGTCGCGCTGCCCGTTCGGAGTCCCCGTGCGCGAAAATATGAAAGAAGCCAAACGGGTTTTCGGAAAATAAAGTCCGAAAAACTCAAAAAAAGGCGGTGAACTTCAGTTTTCCGCCTTTTTGTTCTTTCGGAATAACGCCTGCGGCGAATACAGGAAATGCGCAGGAAATCTTGCATTTAGTCAACTTTCATCCGCATAGTCCCATAGATTCCAGCAATGAAATATTTACGCTATTCCGCAATTCTGCGGATTTCGTCCTCCGACAATCGTGTCACACTCGATATGAGAGCAATGTCCAATCCTCTTTCCAGCATATTGAGAGCCATCAATCTTCTGGCTTGCTCCATTCCTTCTTCTCTTCCTTCCTCTCGGCCTTTCTCAATGCCCTTCATCATACCTTCTTTTTTTCCTTCTTTCCTTCCTTCTGCCTTCCCTTCTTCTCTCCCCTTCCCGTATGCTTCCTCGGCGGCAAGCACCTTCGCGTAAGCAATCGCATCCTGCACGTCCGCGTATTCCAGGATGCTCTTCTCCTAGTTCTCCTTTTCCATCTCGCTCATTTTTGAAATTCTACACTCGTCCAGCAGATTCCGGAAAACGCCCTCCTGCTTCTCGTAATCCGCCTCGCCGAAGTCCTGCATATTCTTCAGCACGTACAGCCACTGGCGGAGTTCCTCCGGAACGTCTTCCTGCTGCGCTGCAAAATTACACAAATTTAAGTAAAACACACCCGACTTTTTCGTTAAAATCCGATTATTTTGGTCCTTCAGGAAAACCGCGCGGAAACACTCGTCGGTGCGGCGGAACTCGGGCAGCTCGAAGTCCAGCAGATTCACCGAGTACGTCGGCACGATGCGGTACAGCCGGTCCCCCGCGCGCATCCCCGAACTGATGGAACGGCTCAGGTAAAAGAGCGAGCGGTCAACGAACTCCGGCTGCCGGGCGTGCTGCATCTCGATGATGAACTCCCGTCCCTCCGTGTCTCGGCAGGCAACGTCGAAAAAGACCCGCTTCTCGCCCGGCGCGACGCCGTACTTCTCCGTCGAAAGATAGGTGATGTCCACAATCCTCCCCAGATACTTCGAGACCGCCGCATTCAGAAAATCAATCAGAAAATGCTTGTTTTTCTCCGTGGCGAAAATTTTCTTGAATGTGAAATCGGTGACGGGAATCGCAAAAATGTTCTTCCCTCTCCCCAGACCGCCCGCTTGAACGGCTACGTTGTTTGAATTTAAGTTGTTCATAGATAGTTGTTTAGATTTGTTAGTAGAGACGGTGTGCCTCACCGCCCCGCCTTTGCACAGGCATTACAAAGATACTACAATCCGAAGGCGAATTCAAGAGGGGGCGGAGCGACCGCCACAGCACGATTATTTTCACTAAAAAACAGCACTTTCCGCACCGGAAACGACAATTTCGGCACAAAAAACGACAAAGAAAACCTGTTGATAAGTTGTTGAAAACTTTTTTTGCTTCGAGGACTTTTTGACTTACGACTTGCTACTTAGGACGTTCTGCGGGTAGAACAATTCAACAACTCATAACTTGAAACCTCAAGACAGAAAGGGAATCTCTGTTATTTTACAAAGCAGAATAAAATTTGCCCTGCCAAGTATCCAACTCCGCCATTCTTTTTTCAATCCTCTGCAACACAACATCATAGCGGACGGTTCCCCACTGATTCACAAATAGGAATCGGGGCGGGATTTCGCCTGCAAAACGCTCAATCACAAAGTCGGGATTCAAACGCTCAGTGATTTTCACAATAAAATCTATATATGAATCCATTGTGAAAGGATAGAAATCGGAACGCTGCCGCTCGAATTCCGCTTGCATAGCTGTTCCTTTTACAATTTGCAACTGATGGAATTTCACTCCGTTAACAGGCAGCTGGTTCATCCGATTCAAATCGTCGAACCACATCTGCGGCGTTTCGCCCGGAAGTCCGTAAATGAAATGCGCGGCACAATGAATACCGCGTGCAGCCGTCATCGCAATGGCCTGCTGCGCCTGTTCGAAAGTGTGTCCGCGGTTAATGCGGAGCAAGGTCTGATTGTTGCAGGATTCGATTCCGTACTCAATGGAAACGAAAATCTTCTTCTGCAATTCTGCAAAGAAATCCAATTTGGCAGCATCCACGCAATCGGGGCGTGTGCCGACAATGATGCCACACACATTCGGGTGTTCAATGGCGGGACGATAAATCTCCCTCAATTGTTCAAGCGGGGCGTGCGTATTGGAAAATGCCTGAAAATAAGCCAGATAACCTGATGCCCGGCGATAACGATTCTGATGGAACTGGATGCCTTCCTCAATCTGCTGCGCAATGCTCTTCGTTGGCGAACAATACGAGGGATTGAAGGCATCGTTGCAGCAATAGGTACATCCGCCCAGTCCGACAGTGCCGTCGCGGTTGGGGCACGAGAAACCAGCATCAAGAGTCAGCTTTTGCACCCTTGAGCCGAACTTCTGCGTGAGGAAATGCTTGTAAGAATGGAAGCGGCGGTCATCGCCCCACGGGAAACTCATATTGCGAACTTTACCTTTTCCATAATGGCGGAAAGCATATACTTGGCCCTGAACAGCTGGATTTTGACATTGCTAAGACTGATGTTCAGTTGCTGGGCGATTTCCTCGTACGACAGTTCCTGAAAATAGCGGAGTTCGATCAACGTGCGGTATTTGGGGCGGAGCTGCGCCACGGCCAGCCGCATCATCTTGGCACGCTCTTTCATCATATAACTTTCCTCCTGCGACTGAGAAGGAGTGCCGAGCGGGTCGCGGTCGAAAGTGTTCTCAAAAACGGTGAAATCCTCGTCCACGCACTGCGGCGATGCGTTTTTGCGACGCATATAGTCAATGCAGTTGTTAATCGCGATTTTGAACAGCCAGGTGGAAAACGCATAGTCGGTGGTGTATTTCTCGAGATTGCGAAAGGCCTTTCCGAATGCCTCAATCGTCAGATCCTCAGCATCATACGGATTCTTCATCATTTTCAGGATGGTGAAGTAGAGCGGATCACGGTAATACTGCATCAGGTCGGCGTATGCCTTCTGATTGCCGTTTTCCAGCGCATCCTTTACTAACAACGCATCTCTTTTCGCCTTTTCAGAAGAACTGTTTTTTATTTCCATTTTGATTTTTCAAATTTCGATGCAAGACAAATCCAGGGTTGAAGCAATGTGAACAGGAAGTCGAAGAGAAAAAGGAGAGGTATTGCTTCACGTTCATTGAGTTTTTTAGAACTTTTTGCAAAAGTCAGATACTGCATACCGACCTTGAGTGCGAACAAAAGGGCTGCGATGCCCAAATACAACCAGGCCTGCTGCCATACTGCCACGACGGCGGCGAAAGCCACTGCCACATAGAACAAGAACGACAACCAGTTGAACAACTTCATCCAAAAGCGAGGTGCGAACGTGTAGAATCCGCGGCACACCAGGTCATACTTTTTTTGCTGAAACCATTTTGAGAAAGAAATCCTGGGCTGAACGACAACCGAGTCGGGGCTGGCGGCCACCGCAACGGTGTCTGGCTTGGCCACTTGCGAAATGAAGATGGAGTCTTCGCCGAAAGGCATCCGGGCCTGCGCCACGAAGACCTCGCGGTTGGCAAAAAACAGACTACCATCGTAGGCCAGGTTGTAGCCGTTCGCCATCACAGGCATTCCAGCAATATTATATGAAAACGCCTGAATGCTCGTCTGCAAAGCATCGTAATGCAGCCACTTGTTCATAAATCCCTTGCAGGACTCGAAAGTGGTGTGGCCTAACACCACCTTCTTTTTCCGAATCATCTTGGAGGCGACATTCTGAAGCCAGTACGGACTGGCGGGGGCGCAAGAGGCATCGGTGAACACCAGCAAATCGTACTTTGCCGCCTGAATGCCGTTGGCAAGCGGGAACTTCTTGCCCGCAAGATTGGAAATGGAAGTCGCCAAATCCACATAATGCAAGTTGGGGAAGCGACTTTTGTATTCCAGCACGATCTGGGGAGTCTCGTCGCGCGACTTGTCGTTCACCAGAACGACCTCGAACTTCGGGTAATCCTGGGTCAAAAGAAGGGGCAGCGACTGAATGAGGTGATGTGCCTCGTCGCGGGCAGTGATGACAATCGAAATCGGCGGAAAATCAGCGGATTCGCCCACACTCTTCTCCTTGCGGAATGCGAAACGACCGTAAAAAACGAGGTAGTAGAGTAAGAGGGCGACCACAATGACGGCGAGTCCAATCACGCTGGCCAACACTAAGGGAGAAACAGGAAATAACAACATATCAAGGTTAATAAGAATTTGCAAAGTTATCTTATTTATTGCAAGAAATGTGCTATTTTTGCCGAAAAATATCAACATAATGCAGTTTATAATTGAGCACCGTGATGAGAAGAGTTCGGCACGCGCCGGCATCATCACCACCGACCACGGTCAAATACGCACCCCCATCTTTATGCCTGTTGGCACAGTAGGGTCTGTCAAAGCAGTACATATCAACGACTTAAAGGAAGAAGTCAAAGCCCAAATCATCCTGGGAAACACCTATCATCTATACCTGAGACCCGGTATGGAAGTGATTGAGGCCGCTGGCGGACTGCACAAGTTCAACGGCTGGGACCGCCCGATACTGACCGACAGCGGCGGATTCCAGGTTTTCTCCCTCAGCGGCCGACGCAAAATCAAGCCCGAAGAGGGAGTCTGGTTCCAATCGCACATTGATGGCTCCCGGCACCTCTTCAGTCCGGAGAAAGTAATTGACATTCAACGAAGTATCGGTTCCGACATTATGATGGCATTCGACGAATGCCCCCCATACCCTTGCGATTACGCCTACGCACGCAAGTCGCTCGACATCACCCTCGGCTGGCTCCGCCGCTGCTGGACCCACTACAAAGAAACCGAGCCGCGCTACGGCCACAGCCAAACCCTCTTCCCCATCGTGCAGGGCAGCGTGTTCAAGGATTTGAGAAGCAAGTCGATGGAGGAAATCTGCAAACTCGACAGCGAAGGCATCGCCATCGGAGGCATCGCCGTGGGCGAACCTACCGACCTGATGTACGAAATGGCCGACCACTGCTGCCGACAACTCCCGCAAGACAAACCGCGCTACCTGATGGGCGTCGGCACACCCGTCAACATTCTCGAAAACATCGCCCTCGGCGTCGATATGTTCGACTGCGTGATGCCCACCCGCAACGGCCGCAACGGAATGATCTTCACCTGGGAAGGGATGCTCAATATGCGTAATGAAAAGTGGAAAGCCGACTTCTCGCCCATCGACGCCAACAGCACCCTCACCGCCGACCGCATCTACAGCAAGGCCTACCTCCGACACCTTTACACCGCCAACGAAATCCTCGGCTCAATGATCGGCTCAATGCACAACCTGCATTTCTACCTCGACCTCGTGACCACCGCCCGCCAGAAAATCATTGACGGAACCTTCGCCGAATGGAAAGAACAAGTGGTGCCCAAACTGGGACGGAAGCTGTAAGAAAAACCGATTCGGCTTCCGCAAGTTAACGATGTGATTATAAAAGACTTGAGACTTGGGACTTGGGACTTGAGACTTGAGACTTTCTCTGACTTTTCCTGATTTTGGTTGACACTTTTTGAGCGGTTCATACTAATTTTGTTGACTTGTTTCCATAAAGGTTTACAATCGCTCTGGAAAAGTTGTCATTCATTTTTTGGTGTGCAAAAGGGCATAGGGAAAGGATAAGTTCCGCCTGCGGCGGAAACAAGAAATGTGCAGGAAATTTCAAGGAAATGATCAGGAAATCTTTCTTTTTCTTGCTGTTTGGGGAAATGTGACGTACGGAGAGAGATGCTACTAAGCGGTGTCGCCCCTCTCCGAGGTTGTTCTCGCTGCAAAACAAAATAATGGAACTCCGTTTTCAAATAAGCGACTTTCTTTTCTCAAGAAAAAAAGAAAGTTGAACAGCCGCGAACTGACAATTCGGGATTTGCGATGTGTTGAGCGGTAATTCCGCAATGCGGATAATTCCCATTATCGGAAGATTCTATAATTTTCAGCATATAAATCAACAAGACGAAAAGGGATAATTCTGAAAAAATATTAAGTATTGATTAGTATATGCGTTTGGGACCAATAAAATGGCCGTCTTTATCAAATGTGTAAATAAGAAATATAACAGTTCCTGGTATTGGCATATCTAATTCATTAAATTCTTTACGTAATTGGTCTTCTGTGCATCCCATCTTTTTTGCTATTGATGTCCAAGTGTCCCCACTCTGCACCATATAATTAAATTCCATTCGGTTATTCAGACCGCACCATTCCTCAAACGAGAAAGCATCTTCGGATGTGTCGCGCTTGAAATCACCATCAACATTCTCATAAAAGAAATTGAAGTGATGATTGGCTGGAATAATATGCTCAAAATAATTATCATTTTTTTTAAATATTAAATCAATAATCTCTCCATCGCCAGTGAAATACCTATTCAGCAGATTTTGCCCACTATAATCTTGAATATGAACGACGTGTCCGTTATAATAGCAAATCGCCTGATTTTCTTGAGGCAGACAATTCTTATAGTAATAAATGCTGGTGAGGTTTTGCGAGAAGACCTTGCTTTCGCATCTTTCTTGGTTTAATGCCAAAAATATGTAATAGTCCTTATGAAGTGAAGAAAAATATGGACAGCCATCCGCCATTGTTGTGATATCATCCAATATCTTATCTATTGCATGGCTATTTGATATGCAAAGAGAAAAACCACGAATTGTATCATATTCTTGGGCAAAACTATTATTTGTCGTACCCCAAACCATTAAACATACCAATACAAGATTAAAGCGTATTTTCTTCATATGAGAACATCTAATTAAAGTAGTTTTTTAATATATGCGACCATCTGTCAGCCATTTTCCCATCTTTAATAAACGTGACTGTTTGATTACGATGTCGTATACCTAAGCTTACTTTGGGATTCCTTTTTATTAAATCACTCCAAGCATCTGTATCTGTATAACTTTCATTGCTGCAAGTTTGAGGCGTTTTCGTTTAAATTATTGATGTTCATATCTTTAGGGATATATTGTCGGATTAGTTTATTAGTGTTTTCCACAGTTCCCTTTTGCCAAGAAGAGTAAGGGTCAGTAAAGTAGACAGCAACTCCTAGTTTGGAGGCAACATATTGATGCATAGCAAATTCCCCTCCATTGTCAGTAGTAATTGTTTTCACGTGCCTTTTATACGGTTTTAACAGCTTCACGACGGCTTTTGCGACATCTTTGGCATTTTTTCCTGCTGGAAGTTTCTCCATGAGGAGAAAACGGCAGCTCCGCTCAACAATCGTCAAGATGAAGTCCTTCCCATTCTGAATCAAATCCATTTCAAAGTGCCCAAATTCCAATCTGCTCTCGACTTCCGAAGGACGTTCGTGTATGCTGACCCTGTTGGGGATGTGCGAGACCCCAGCTCCGACATATCGCTTTCGATGCTTGAGCCGATGGCGGCAATGCAGGTATAGTTTTCCTCCGTTTTCCCTGTCTTTCCTGATATATTGGTATATCCTTTCCACGGACACAATCGGTATTCCCTGAGACTTCGCGTAGCCGCAGATCTGCTCTGGCGACCACTGCCTCGTCTCCAGCATTTTACGGACGAACGCCTCCATTGAGCCGTCGAAAGAACGGGCTCTGTGGAGGCGTTCTTTGCGCATATCGGCAAACATTTGCGCATCTTTGTGCGAATAATGTCCCAAACTGTTGCGGTTCCTGGACAGTTCCTTGCTTACCGTAGCATGCGATACCCCTACATATTCCGCTATTTGCGATTGTGACATTTTGTTCTTGTGCATACGATAAATTGTGTATCTTTGCGTCTCGTTTAAGTGTTTCATGTTATTGTTTTTAGCACAACAAAATTACAAAAGAAACACTTCCCGGCTGACTTCGGTCAGCCTTTTTTATTCTTCTTTTTTATAACTTTCTTAATTGAACAAATATGTTTAGAAAAGTCAATTTAGTAAAACTTCTGTCCGAGGATAACAAGAAAATTGCTGTAAAAAGTCGATTGCATTTTGATTGCCTTGATTTGCTGCTTTATATGCATATTTAAAACATTTTTTCATCGATTTTTTACAACCTTCACCATCAAGATAGTATGAAATTAGCATAACCATTGCGGCAGTATCACCAAGATCAGCTGCTTTCTTAACAAAAATGTATGACTTTCGTTTGGATTTATCTACGCCATATCCATTGTGATAGCATTCTCCAATTTTTCGCAGAGAGGCAATATTCCCCATCGAGGCAGCTTTCTTATATAGCACAAAAGCATTTTCATAAGACTGCGTCCGACAAGCAGTTCCATAATAATATTCTTCGGCTTCCTGATATATCCAATATGCTTGACTTGAACAAAGATAGGGCGCCATTATTAATGATAATATTATTAGACACTTTCTCATCAGTACTAATTATTGATTATTACGCAATTTTCAATAGGAATCCATTTCGAAGTTTTAGGCATATATGGTTCTCCTTTTCTATTAAGCATTCGCACAAAGAATGTCTCTCCACTCGGATTTTTAAACGTGTAGCCGCAACGATACGGCACGCCCAACTCTTTACGTATTAAATTCTCGTGATAAACGGCCCTCCACTCAGAACGTGTTCCTCCATTACCTTCTGTACACCAATCACCGAGTCCTTTAATATTTTTGGCATTGTCATAGGCGTGAGAAAATTCATGTCCCAAATCAGTAATTGCATTTTTTTGCACTCCTGCTGTAGTGGATAAATCGGTTCCCGTAGAATTCCAGAGAATTGTCTGATTAATGAATGCACCCGTAGCGGCATCTGTGGTAAGATTATCGCATTTGCTCTCAGTGTTCCACTTAATGAAAACATCCTTATTGTTAGAACCTTCAAAAGTACTGATTAGCTTATTCCCGGTTTTTGTTGTTTTTAAAACGTCTATTGCATTTTGGGCATTGGCTATGAATGAGCCCGATTCTGGCGAGTATGGCTTGCCTTCTTCGGTATAAATAGTCCCCTTTTCGTATTTATATCTATTGCCGTCCTCTCCAACAATCCAAACCTCTCTCCCGTCCACGTCAACCAGCCGCACCGGATTGTCCGCACAATAGGTGTACGGAGACAGATTCGGGTACTTGTCAGAGAGGGGATCAACTGACAGCCAGAGGGAGAGTGCGGAGTTGTAGGGCAACGCCGCAGCAGAGGGGTTAGGGTGAAGGGTTGAGGGGTTAGTGGGGGGCATGGGTGGTGGCAAATCGACAGTCTATTTTATATTGCAAAAATATTATTTTTTTATTGTGGAACAGGTTTTAGAAGAAATCTTGTTTGTAATCAATCCTGTTTTAATGGAATTACAATGTCTAAATATTCATCATCACATTCTCCATTACGACATTTACGGTAAATATTGGGGGCACAACTCCTTCCGAATTTATTAAAAAGAGAGACTTTCATTTCTATGAATAAGAATAAGGAAAGAGAGACACTTTTGCATAAATAATTGCCAATATGTTCTAATTCGCCATACCTTAATATGGGATTCACCCCCAATTTGTAATAGGTACGATGGAATATGGAATATAGGGAAGAATCTTGAATGGCGGGTTCTATGTAGTTCAATATGAAATCAGACGATAAATACTGATATATGTACTTAGAAATAATGCTATCGGAGTTGAGCTCTGATTTCTCGCATAAATAATGATTCCATTTAAAATACACACTCCCTGTTATCGTGTCAATCTCGTATTCGCCCCACGGCTCGTCATCGTGGACAAAAATCACTGGCTCCTGAAAAGCGATAATTCCACATATTCGAATAGCTCCCGTATCCGCTATTATTTGCTGTCCATTGGCACCGTAATGGCATAGCAAGCAGAATATTAATGAAACCAAGGACAATCTTCTTTTCATTATCTTGCACGAAAAAGCCCATTAAAATTGTAATTTCCAATACATTTAGCCCCCTCTCCCATAGGATACAATGGCGTTGTTGGGGCAGCATTATATGACGAACCATTCTGTGATGATATACCAGCAGATTTCAATGTTGTCATAATATGATCGTCAAGAATAGTTATCTCGTCTCCTCCGGAAACCATCACGCCCATATTGTTGCTGCTCTCATTGATTCCAAGAGTGTGCCCAATTTCATGTACAATCGACCTCAGTGGGGCATCGGTAGCTATCGAAATCTCGAATCCATCGACACAGCATCCACGCACTATGCCATCAATATCAGGATCTTTCCTAAAAAGATTAAAGTTTGAACGCCTATATGGTGTCGCATTTTGAGCTTGCTCATATGAATCGTACACATTCGCTGTCAAGTCAAATTGTACGCTATATTCCACATTGCTATTTGATTCCGTATAGGTATAATTGCCAGACTCATTGTTCCAAACGTCCAATCCCTTTTGTAAATCAGAATAAAATTCTTTGGAGGTATAATATGTCGCCCTTATCGTGATAGTCTTTTTCTCATCATCAACAACCACCTCATAATCCCTTCCGTCTTCGTCTTTCATCACCACCGGATTGTTCGCGCAATACACATACGGAGACAGATTCGGGTACTTGTCCGAGAGGGGACCCACGGCCAGCCAGAGGGAGAGTGCGGAGTTGTAGGGCAACGCCGCAGCAGAGGGGTTAGGGTGAAGGGTTGAGGGGGTAGTGGTGGGCATGATTTATTGGTGTTTTGAGGGGCAAAGATAGGAAATTTTGATGGAATAAATTACTTGACAATTATTTCCATATATGTATTCATCGCTCTATATCGTTCATCCGTATTATCCAAAAAAATCGGATAAGAATCTCCGCATCCCCATACGGTATAATTATCAGATTTACATTTCAGAGACAGTTCTGCCATTAAGCACTGGGCAATATATTCCGAATAGGACTGTTTCCAACCATCGCTTCCATGAAAGTAATGGATTCTGATTTCAAATGAATGAGGAAGTCCATTATTCAAAAGTGAGATCAAATCTTCAATTCCACCATCTGGCAAGAACCTGCCATCTTGGTGTATGGGTATGTCGACAAAAATCCTATCGTCACTTCGCAATTCGTGTATGCGATGAGGATAACCATGGTAGATTCCTTGTGAGAATCCTGATAAAGCTCCTAACATGAGAAATAAAAGCAGGATTTTTTTCATTTCAGATTTCTAATGGTTTCAATATGAAATAGACTCGGATTGTTGATGATTCTTGGAGTAAAATACTCTATGGATTTTTCGGCTGTAATAGTGAACCCCCAAGAAACAGTAAATACGCGGTTCTGGTCAACCAAAATCGAAGATTGCGCATTCCAATTTACACTATATTGGGCTCCTTCGTTAAGCTTTCTTCCGGGCTGATCGGCCAATAAAAGTGGTCCTTTTTTATTCGAATACTTGGGGAGAGCAGGATATATTGTCTGAAAGTCAAATCGCTCTTCTGCATGTTCTTGGGGTAATGCAGTATATACGGATGGGCCGCTGTCAACATCTGGGATATTACTACTAAAAGTTTGAATCCATCCGCTCGTATTGTTTCCCGCTGACGGGAAGAATTTAAGTTCAATGGATGGACCACCGGGGCCTCCATTTTCTAAAAAAAATTCTGTCCATTCATTCACTTGTAATCTTCCCATACCATTTGGCAACGTATAAGAAGAAGGGTTGTTAGCATCACTCACATAAGAGAAACCGGGGGTGCTGGCGTAGTTCCGTCTGAATTCCTCTTCACTATTAGTATTTTTGTCCCAAAAAACTGTCCCATTTCCATCATCTATCCATCCAATTTCCCTCCCGTCTGGGTCCACCAGCCGCACCGGATTGTTCCCGCAATACACATACGGAGACAGATTCGGGTACTTGTCCGAGAGGGGGTCCACGCTCAGCCAGAGGGCGAGTGCGGAGTTGTAGGGCAACGCCGCAGCAGAGGGGTTAGGGTGAAGGGTTGAGGGGTTAGTGGGGGGCATTGTGTGTGGTGTTTTGTGGGGGAATTTGTGGAGGCAAAGATAGGGAAAATTATTGTAAGGTAATTCTTTTCCCACATTACTAGTGATGCGATATTTTTTAGTTTTTACATAATACATTAATATATAATGATTTACAAGCGTTCTTTGACTTTTTGATTTGAAATGACATTGTAACTGTGCAAGCTAATTGTAAGGTTATGAATAAGGGTCGCTATATCTTTTCACAGGTTTTGGATTTCTTGCCACGTTTCCAGTTCGACAGCTTGGTGGCAAAGTACCAAGGAGACTGGCATACCAAGGAATTGACTTGTTACAACCAGTTCCTGCATTTACTTTTCGGCCAACTTCTAGGGTGTGATTCCCTTCGCGACATTTGTTTGTGTCTAGGAGCACACAATAACATCCTATACCATCTTGGATTTCGCAGCACAGTCAATTCGTCGTCACTTTCGCGTGCAAATGAAAAGTGGGACTGCCGTATTTACGAGGAATTCGGAGCACTTCTTATCGATATGGTGCGTCCTCTTTATTCTAAAAAAGGTGTCCGAGAAATCACCATAGAAAATGTGTTGTACGCATTGGATTCGACCACCATCTCCACCAGTATAAAGCTAGCGGCTTGGGCATTTGGCAAGTACAGCACGGGAGCGGTCAAGATGCACCCGCTGCTTGCTTTGCGTGGAAGTATTCCAGCAGGAATACACATTACCGATGGGAAGGGGCATGACAGCAACGAGTTGGACTGCATTGAGCCGGAACCACTCGCCTTCTATATGATGGACAAAGCATACGTTGACTTTGAAGCCCTTTACCGATTCCATAAGGCAGGTGCCTATTGGATTAGCCGTCCGAAAGACAACATGCGATATGAGGTGGTCGAACATAGGGCGGACTTTGACACTCAAGCCGGTATTCGGGCGGACTTCACCATACGACTTGTCACGGCAAAGTCCCGGAAGCTATATCCAGAACCCTTACGCATGGTTGTCTACTATGACAAAGACACAGCCAACGAAGTGTCGTTCATAACCAATAACTTTGAAATCAGTGCATTGGAGGTGGCTACACTAATCAGAGTATCGGTATTAGAAAAGAACTCACTCCGAGAACTAATAACCGCACCCAACCTATCTGTCATTCTCAATCAAACTGTCAAAGAACGTACGCTTTTTGATGATTTATAAAATGATGAAAATTTATTGCATCAGTACTAATCTGCTATTGTGAATTTTCCCTATCTTTGCCCCCACCAATCCCCCCCCCAAAACACCACCCCCCACCCCCCCCCCACCCCCCCCACACCCCACCCCCACC
>JAZQOJ010000056.1:0-4543 GCA_045627805.1 Bacteroidales bacterium | reverse complement strand
GTTCATTGTCTCACACTCTCTCCACCGCCGTCAGTCCACCCTTGTTGCCAATAACGAACATAGTGGGTGGCTTATTGCCCCGCACGAAATTGTCAAGGTAAAGTGGCTGTCCGATAATCATATAGGCGCAATGGAAAGTGTCGCCGACCTTGAGTTTCGAGTTCTCCGACGACAGCACCTCAAAACAGCCATCGCCGCGGTGCGAGAACACACAGCGGCGGTCAGGCGCCCAAGTCACGCGAACACGCTCGCCAGTTTCCAATTGCGAGGCGAGAATCGCCTGTCCCAAAACAACTTGCGAAGACGAATTGCGTTTGGCGTGGTTTTGCAAGAAATCATCCCAGTCGTGAAAACCGACACAGCGCGCCAAAATCGAAAGAGTGGAATTGCGCATCGTGTCGTACCCCTCCACATAGCCCCAAATCCGCTTCAGAGTGGTGACGCCGAGCGTCTCGTGACAACGCTCCGCAATCACGCCAGTAAGGAACGAGAAATCGGTGGGAGCGACGATTTTGCGCCCCACCGACTCTTCTATCATTTGCCTAAGCACCACGATTTCTTTCGCATTCTGCATAATTCACAATTTTTTTGCAAAAATACGCAAAAAAACGAATGCTTACTGGTCCGAATTGGTCTTTTGCCACTACATATTGTCTCTCGTCTTGCTGTCGCAATAGAAACAGCGCACAGGACCATTCACCGTATGGCGGAACAACATCGGAACGCGCTCCAAGTTGCTGATGCACTTCGCATTGGAACAGCACAGCGACTTGTCCTCAAAAGTCTCGAAATGGATGGGGGTCTCGTGTTCGGGGTCGTTCTTCCATTCCAACAATTTGCAAATCAGCGCCATACGGACGAACTTTCCGTTTTCCACCTGGCGGAAATAGGCGGCACGCGGGTCGGAATCGACCTCGGTAAGAATCTCGTTCACACGCGGCAGCGGATGCAGCACGGCCATCTCCCGCTTCGCCAACGCCATTTTCTTGCGGTCGAGGACAAAACTGTCCTTCACGCGGTCGAACTCGTCCTCGTCGAGGAAACGCTCCTTTTGCACACGGGTCATATACAGGACATCGAGCTCGCCCATCACCTCTTCCATTGTGTTAACTTCTTTGTATTCAACACCTAAGCGTTCGCATACATCGTGACGGATGTAGCCGGGCAAACGGAGCTCGTTGGGCGCAATCAAGACAACTTTCACGTTGGCGCGCGCCGAAAGCGACTTGATAAGGGAATGAACGGTGCGGCCGAACTTCAAGTCGCCACAGAAACCGATGGTGAAGTTGTCGAGGCGGCCCAGCTCACGGGTGATGGTGAGCAGGTCGGTGAGCGTTTGGGTGGGATGGCTGTGGCTGCCGTCGCCGGCGTTAATGATCGGCACGCCAGAGACTTTGGATGCGGCGAGGGGAGCTCCTTCAATGAAATGACGCATCGCGATCAGGTCGGCGAAACAACTCACGGTCTTCGCAGTGTCCTGCACCGACTCGCCCTTCGCTGTGGAGGAACTCGCCGCTTCCGAGAAGCCCAGCACGTTGCCGCCCAACTCCATCATTGCAGCAGTAAAACTCAAACGTGTACGCGTGCTCGGCTCGTAAAACAACGTAGCCAACTTCTTGCCCTTGCAATACTCGGCATACTTCTTGGGATTCGCAATGATGTCCAAGGCAAGTTCAATGATTTCATCAGTTTCCTGCACGGAAATGTCTGTGGGGTCAATTAAATGTTTCATAATGCTTTTTTTTGTTATGATTAATAAGATTTGCGTAATCAATTTGTAATTTATCCATTCAGCCCATCGCGGAAATCGAGCACCAGGCGCTGCTGTTCGGCAGAAATGTAGCCGTTTTCGACAGCCGCCGCCACCAATTCGTCAAGATTGGCCAGCGAGCAATATTGAGTGCCCGCATCTCTGAAAGCGCGGTCTGCCTTCTGCAGTCCGTAAGTGAAAATGCACACCACGCCCAGCACATCGGCGCCGGACTCTCGCAGTGTGTTCACCACCTCGATACAACTTCCACCGGTAGAGATAAGGTCCTCAATCACAACAACTTTCGCGCCTTTTGGCATTCTGCCTTCAATACGGTTGGTGCGGCCGTGGTCTTTGGCCGAAGCGCGCACGTAGCCCATCGGCAAACCCAGATTTTCGGCCGCCAAAGCAGCGTGCGCGATGCCCGCCGTGGCTGTCCCCATCAGCATTTCGCAGTCGGGAAACTGCGTGCGCACCCGTTCGGCAAGCCCGCTCGCAATGTTGCGGCGCACCTCTGGCGCCGACAAAATCAGGCGGTTGTCACAATAAATCGGACTCTTGATGCCGCTGGCCCAGGTGAATGGCTCGCTGGGACGAAGAAACACGGCACCGATTTTCAATAATTCTAAACTGTACATATTCGGTTAAAGGGTTAAGCGGTTAAACGGTTAATTTAGGTTAAAGGGCTAACAATTGTACATTGCTCATTGCTCATTCAAAAACTCTCTGCAGCATTGTTGATAGGCATCGAGTGGTGAGGACGCTTGGGTGATGGGACGGCCCACCACGATGTAGTCGGAGCCGATTTCCCTTGCGCGGGCCGGCGTGGTGATGCGCGACTGGTCGTCGGAAGCGGAATCGGCAAAGCGGATTCCAGGCGTAATCGTGAGGAAATCCTTTCCGCACGCCGCCTTCACCAAGCCCGCCTCCAGCGGTGAACAAACCACACCGTCTAACCCGGCCGAGCAGGCGTTCATCGCGTAACACCTCACGGTATCCTCCATCGTGCCCTGAATCAGCAACTCCTCCCGCAACGACAACTCGTTGGTGGAGGTGAGTTGCGTGACCGCCACCAACAACGGGCGGGCAACTCCCGTGCTTCCCTCACACAGCCCTTCCATCGCCGCACGCATCATCGACGCAGTGCCCGCAGCGTGCAGATTGCAGATGTCAACGCCCAAGCCCGCCAACACGCGCATCGACTTGCGAACCGTGTTGGGAATGTCGTGCAACTTCAAGTCCAAGAAAACCTTGTGCCCCAAGCGTTTCAACGCGCGAACCATTTCAGGCCCCTCCGCATAAAAAAGTTCCATCCCGATTTTTACAAAAGGATGGAACGAATCAAAAAGTTTCAAAAACTCCAATGTCTCATTGGACGTGCTAAAATCTAAAGCAATGATAACATCTTTTGGCATACTATTCTACAATTCCAATTATTTCACTTAAACGATTGATTCTCAACTCCTTCATTACATCCGGAAGTTGCTGCACGATGTGCTTGCAAGCCAGCGGGTCGCGCAAATTCTCGCTCCCGACCTGCACAGCGGTAGCCCCCGCCATCATCATTTCCACAACATCCTGTGCCGAACGCACGCCCCCGCAACCCACTACTGGGATAGCACACGCTTTGCTTACCTGATACACCATTCGCAGCGCGACCGGGAAAACCGCGGGACCGGAAAAACCGCCCATCTTTCTCGCCAAAACGGGCTCGCGCCTGCGAATGTCAATGCGCATTCCCAGCAACGTGTTGATGAGCGTCAGCCCGTCAGCGCCCGCCTCCTCGCAGGCCCTGGCTATCGCAACAATATCGGTAACGTTGGGACTCAGTTTCACCAGCAGAGGCCGGTCGCACACTTTGCGCACGGCCGTCACCACTTCAGCCGCGCCCGACGGCGTTGTGCCGAAAGCCATTCCACCGTTGTGAACATTCGGACACGAGATGTTCAACTCTACAATGTCAACGTGCGGCGCCACCATCCGACAGCACGCGGTATAATCCTCCAACGAGAATCCGCAGATATTGCCCAGTATGGGCTGATGAAAAATATTACGGAGATGCGGAATCTCCTCACTCACAACACGTTCCGCGCCCGGATTCTGTAAACCGACAGAGTTCAGCATTCCCTCCTCACACTCCGCAATGCGCGGCGACGGATTGCCAAAACGTGGCTGCAAAGTGGTGCCCTTGATGGAAATCGCGCCCAGCAAGTTCAAGTCGTAAAACGCCGACATCTCGGTTCCGAAACCGAAAGTGCCGCTCGCCGGAATCACGGGATTTTGCAAAGCGACTCCACACAAATCAACTGCTGTTTCTACCATAACAATTCCTCCTTTTCAAAAACGGGTCCATCTTTGCACACGCGCTTCGGGCCAGCCGTCGTTTCAATGGTACAGCCCATACACACGCCGAAACCACAGCCCATCCGCGCCTCCAAACTCAACTGCGCTGGCGTGCCCACGACATCCCGCACCACTTTCAGCATCGGCAGCGGGCCGCAAGCGTAAACAAAGTCGTACTCGATATCAGACAACCGCTCGGTAACATAGCCCTTCGCACCACAACTTCCGTCCATCGTGGCATAACGAACCTCGCCGCAAATTTTTTCATATTCATCACGAAGAAAAATATCCGCCGCAGTATTGAAGCCAGCGCACAATACCGTGTGTATATCTTTCTTTTTCAGTATTTTAGCCAGATAATAAAGTGGAGCCACGCCCAAACCGCCCCCCAAGAGCAGCGCCGTTCGGCTCACCCTTCCCACATCGAAGCCATTGCCCAGGCCGACCAGA
>JAZQOJ010000055.1:0-2132 GCA_045627805.1 Bacteroidales bacterium | reverse complement strand
TCACAGAACGACATGGCTACGATCCGACTTCCTGAAATATTTCATAGCAGATTGCAATCAACAAGCTGGTTGAAATATTTCTGTCGGAAACTTATGATTTCGGGTAACAAAAAGGGTCCCGCCAAATGAGGGACCCTTCCTTCGTTTCACTATCGAACTACTTCTGCGCCACGGTCTGCCCCTTTTCGCACAGCAATTCGTCGCAATGCGGGTGCCCGCTTTCAAACAGGATGTCGAATTCCCACAGCACGTGTCCGTGACCATCCGTAATCGTCACTACGTCAGTGGCTATCGACGTGGTCATATGATTGTTCTTCAGTACAATGCAGTTGGGAGCGTTGATGTCGCCAGAGTAACTCCAGTCAAATGCCGAATGGTACTGCGAATTAAAAGAGTTTTTTGTAGTAATGTAGAGAGAATAGATGCCATTATCAATCAGCAATTGCGATACGTCGCGCTTGAAAAAGATGACGTGCTCCGCCGAGTAAATGCAGCTGTTGTCATATTCTTTCGCTTTTGGATCGTAGTTGTCGGCGTTCGGAAATATGCACCCTTCACGGCGACAGGAGGTGGTCAGCAATGCGACTGCCATACAAATGAGCAGCCCGTAACGAATGTTTTTTCTTTTCATAATAATTGTGTTTTTATTGTTGATATTTTCTGCAAAAATAGCGCAAATGAGCCCCCTTTCCATTTCCGTTGCTATCAATCGGTGTGATTTTGCAATGAAAATCCGTAATTTTGTAACCAATATTGCTTATTGATTGCACACAAAGCATTATTTTTGCAACAAAAAAACGACTATGAGTATTTTGTTATCCGCCTTCTTCGAAAACGTGTTCAATTATTTTGTCATTCCCGCAGTGCGTGTGCTCTTTGCTGCCGGAGTATTGTTTGTGCTATGCTATATTGTTTACTGGCTTTTCAAGAAACTTTTCCATTTGAAGAGTCTGCCCACGCGCACGGTACTGGCACGCGAGAACGCCCGTCTGGAACAGGAAGTCCTCGCAATCTCGGAGGAACGCGAGCGCCTGATGAAGAAGATTGTGCAGCTCGAGAGCGAGATTATGAAACGTGAACTGCTTCCTGGCGCGCAGACAAGCGAAAAACAGCTGCTCAACATCGGCTCGCTGAAAGTGAAATGCGACCATATCGCCTACATCGTGCCGCAGTCGCTGGAACTGGGCGATGGCGGAAACGCACGCATCAAGGTGATCCATTATACCGATTCCTCCGTCACCGACTCCGTGTATAGCAATTTCGATTCCATTCTGGAACAGCTGTCCGGACATTTTATGCTGATCAATAAGAACCAGATCATCAATCTGAAAGAGATTCACAAGATTCAGGGGCTGGAGGTCTATCTTAAGAATGTGAAGAGCCCGTTTTACGTTTCAGAAACCAAGAAGGAGGAACTTGACATTCGCTTGGCTCGGATGGCGCAGTAGCCGCACGGGATGCCGAAACGCAAAAGAGCGCAAACCACTACGGCCTGCGCTCTTTTTATGTTGGATGATGCTTGAAAATTATCTCTTCACGAATTTTGTGGTGAAAATTTGCTCTTTGTTGAAGAGGGTGATCAGGTAAACTCCGCTTGCCAGTTTGTCGGTGCTCAGCGTGAGCAATCCTTCTCCCGCACTCACTTCGCGGCTGAGAATCTTGTTGCCGTTGAGGTCGAAAAGCACTAACGTGGACATCTTTAGGTCGCTTGGCAGATTGATGTTGACGAACTCGGTGGCCGGATTCGGGTAGATGGAGAGGCCATTGCTGGCGATGTCGTCAATGGCCAACGGAGCCATCTCGCCGTTCATCGGGAATTTCACGTAGTCGATGTAGGCATTGCCAACGCTGCCGCCGTAGGATTCGTGGTCGAACTCGAATTTGAGGGTGTGCGAGCCCGCCGTGATGGGGAAGGCGGCGCGTGTCCACGTGTTGGCATTGGAGATGCTTTCCTGTAAAATGTTGTCAATGTAGAAGTTGAACACATCTTCGCCGAACCATCCGTTGCTGGCTTTCACTTTCCTGTAGTACGAAATACTGTCGTTGACGGCAGCCGTAACGGAAATGGTGAGGGTGCTTTTTTGTCCCTGGCTGAGCCCCGTCTTGTTGGTGGCACAGTAGGTGCCCTCATA
>JAZQOJ010000054.1:0-9249 GCA_045627805.1 Bacteroidales bacterium | reverse complement strand
AGAAGCATGGTCTACACGAGGAACTGGATAGAACGGCTGAACGAGGACGACACGCATGAGGGGGGCTCTGCCGAATGTGGATGCGACAATACTGCTGCTGGGACATGTCGCCATGTCAAGACAGACATACCTATTCCCTGTAACGGCATTCCGCTATGAAAAGCAAAGATTCGTGCGGGACTTTTCGCAGAAAAGAAAAAAGCGGTTGAGATCAAGGGATGATTTCAACCGCTTTTCGTTGTGCTCCCACCAGGGCTCGAACCTGGGACCCACTGATTATGAGTCAGTTGCTCTAACCAACTGAGCTATGGGAGCTTGCAAAAGCATTCTCGTTTTGCAGCGGCAAAAATACAACTTTTTTTTGAATTATGGCTTGCCAGATTTCCTCATCACAATAATTTTTCTTCAGGAACTCGCTTTTCGCTGGTCACATTCGGCATCTCGCTTGACGTATGGGGCGTCGCACCCTGGCTAATCTTTCACCACGATTTTCTGGCTGGCGCTGTGGGCGCAGAATTCCGGGGCGTACATACACTGCACGCTCGCGTATCCATTGCTGAAAGTGCCGGTTTGTGTGACATAAAGCGTGTATTCAAACACGTAGGTCCCTTTGAAAATGTGGTCGAAGAAGAAGTTCACCGAAGCGTCGCGGAAACTCTGGTAGTAGCGCAGCCCGTCTTGCCAGCGGTAGCCCGACAGCGTTTCCGTGGGTTCGAGCGCCGCCGCGCGCAAGTCCTTGAGGTGCACATACTCCAGGTCGCGGTCGCAGCGGAGTTCCATCCGCACGCGCACTTTGTCGCCCACTTTCAGTCCGCCTTGCGCATCAATCTCTTCAAGGGTTTCGCCGCGCTGGCCCATCGCCACCCGGTAAACCTTCCGCTCCAGCGACAAGGGGATTTCCGTTCCCGTGGTCTTGATTTCGTCAATGTCCTGGTAGTATTGCACGAACACGCCGCCGAACGACAGCCCGTCGTTGTCGCGCGAGAGCACAATGTCGCCCGTGTGCCCGTTCTTCAGGCAGGCCTCCACGTCGTGTTTTACCGGCGCTTGCAGGGTGTCGGCGAACTGGTAGGTGGTGTCGCACAGCGAAACGCTGATTTGTGCGGGCGCTTTCCCGGCTGCTTTCTCTTTGTCGGAAAGCAGCGCGTGGCAGGCGTCGGCTGTGGCGCGCGTGGTTTCCCAATGCTGGGTGCGCTTTTGTTGCAGCAGCCAGATTTTCATCTCTTTCACCGACTCTTCGTCTTGCAAAATGGTGGCAAACGCTTCAATGAGCAATGCTTGCCGCTCAATCAGACTTTCGCTCCAGTAGTAGCCGTTGCCGCTTTTCCGCCAGTACATTCCAAACTCTTCCGAATGAACAGCCCGATTTTTGATGTCGCGCATCAAATCCTTCGCAAGTTTCTGGTTGTCAGCGTTGCCCGATTGAAACAGCGTGAGTGCTGCCATTGCTTTCAAATAGATGTTGTCGAGTTCTTTTGCGTAGCGGATCAATTGGCCGTTGTAGAAATTGTAGGCGGCGGTAGTGGGTCTCTTCTCTTTCAGGAAGAAGCTGCGGGCGTAGAGGTAGTGGATGGCGTCGTCGGAAAGCAGGTTCTCCTTGGCGTATCCGGGATAGTTCTTTTTCAATTCTTCGAAATCTTTCTGCATATCGCCGTCAATGAAGCTGACAGCGTTTCGTATCACATTGTCGCTAAGGAAGTTGTGTCCTTTTTTGCAAATGTTTTTGTCAAGTAGGCGGCCTGTTCCAATGAGGATGTGCTGCGTGATGTAGCGGCTGCTCTCGTAGCGGTTGTCTTGCGAAAACCAGTGCCATCCGCCGTCATTGTTCTGGTTCTGGGTGAGTTTCTGCACCATTTGCTTGCATTCGGCGGCCACGTTTTCGGGTTCGAACAGGCAGAAGATGTTCTGGATGTCGTTGTCCTCGTCTTGGGCGTCGCGCACCCAGGGCGTCTCTTCAAGCAGAATCTGCTTCACGTCGGCGTTTTGTTCCAACTTCGAGCGGAGCGCTTCCGGATTCTCGTTGGAGGCCGCTTGCAGCAAGGTTCGGAAATTCGGGTTCTGCTGGGTGATGAAGGCGGCCATCGTGTTGGCGTAGAGCTTGCTGAAAAGCTGTTCATTGCAGTCGTACGGATATTCCATCAGGTAGGGGAGCGCGAGCACCGCGTTCCATTTCGGGTCGGCAGTGAACTGGAGTTTGCAAGAAACGATGTCGTGCGCTGAGGCGGGCAGGTTGCTGAATGAGAAGGTCTTGCTGCCTTTGCGCGTGATGAAAAGCGGCATCGTCTCGGTGACGAGTTGTCGGCGTGAGAGCACGGGCAGCATATTCTCTTCGCCGTCGCTGAATGTGCCGTTGTCGCTCTGCGCGCGCGCCACGATTCGGTAGGTGATGGCGGTGAGTCCCATCGGGATGTCCACGCTGAACTTGAGCGCCATTGTGCTCTCGTCGTTCAATGTGAACGGCTGTTGCTGCTGGAGCAGCCGTTCGCCCGTTTCGGCGTTAAAAAGGGTTAATTCGGCGGTGCCGCTCAACGGCTGTTGCCCGGTTTTCACCACCTTCGCCGCGAATTGCAACTGGTCGCCCTCATATACGAAGCGCGGCGCGTTGGGCACTACCATCAGCTCCTTCTGCGTCAGCACGGTCTTCTCGAAAACGCCGTCCTTCTGGTCTTGCGTGTGCGCGAGCCCCATCATTTTCCATTCGGTCAGGCATTCGGGAATGGTATAGGAGATCTCGATTTCTCCATTTTCATTCGTTCTTAAAAAAGGATAAAAGAAGGCGGTCTCGGCAAAGTTGGTGCGCGGCTGAACGCTGGTCTTGCGCTCTTCTTTCTCTGGCTGGCTCTCTTCTACTACCACAGCGTCTGAAGCGCCAATGCTCTCCGCATCAGCGAGAAGCCCGGCGGCAGGTGCCATATCCTCTGTCATCTCTGCTTCCTCCATAACGGCGTCGGCACACAGGTTGGCGATCGTTGCTTTACTATAGAGCGCTCGGTACGGGTGTCCGTATCCGAAAATGTCGCACCAGTAGCGCCATTCCGGAATCTCGTAAGAATAGGCCAATCTCATCGCAGTGTTCAGAAATGGCATACCGAACCAGCAATCGTAACCTTCGGGGCTGATACGCGCGCAACTGGGGAACGCTTTTATGACAAAACGCTCCCAATAATTGGATTGCGCCAGCGCATCGAGCGAGGCGTCGTACATTCCGCATAGCATTTCGGCGTGGCTCAATCGCTTGCCCGCTGCGTCTTTCAGCACAATCTTCACGGTTTCCTTTTCTCCCGGCTGTAATTTGTCTCTGAACGTAACAAATTCAAAATCAATATTTTTCTGTATAAAAGGAATGACAACGCCAGCGGTTTCAGCGTAACTCTTCAGTTCTCGGTTGGCGTAGGCGTGGCACGAGAAGCGGCCTTCCTCGCCCTCTTTCACAACGTGTTGGAAAGTGTAGGTGCTGTGGCTCAGTCGAAGCCATTTCTGCTCCAGTACGCGGTCGTTGTGGGTGATTCTCACAAGCACGTATTGGTCTTTCAGATAAGAACTTATGTTGAAAGAAAGGGTGTCGCCGACTTTTGCGCTTTGTGTGTTGGCCGTGACGGCCAGCGGAACGTATTGCGGAAATTCCGCATTGTTTTTTGCCAAGTAAAAGACGATTTCCTCTTCCACTTTTTGACCGAAAGTGTCAATGGTGGATAGGATTAGTTTGTAAGCCCCTGATGTCCAGTTTTTTATATTTTTAAAAGAGATTTGAGAATGGTCGGAAGTGATGAGCTGGCCCTTGTCGCGCAACTCTTTCTGCTTCCAATTGTACGGATTCTCTTCGCCGCGGAAGGCGAATTGCGGGAATTGCGTCCGGATTTCATCCGAAACCGAGTTGCAATTGAAAGGAGAGGGTAGGAGGTACTGCTCTGGCATTTGCAGTGCAAACACCTGATAGTCAACCGTGGCGGTTTGCGGAAGGTGCGCGAGGTTGAGCACTTTCAGCGAGAACTCGTTGGGTCGGTTTCCCACCACGAAGCAGTCGGGAAGGTCGGTGTCGAAGTGCAGGGTCTGTTCGCTGACGGGCACGGAAATGGAGGCGTCGTGGGTTTCGCCGCTGGCATCGGTGACGACGGCTTCCACGTGGTAAACGTAGAGCGGCTTGTAAGAGCGCACCTCATCGTCGCCCAGCGCCGTGAACTTGAGAAGGAAGTTTCCGTCCTTGTCGGTAACGCACTCGCCGCTCGCAATCTCCATATCGGGGCGGCTGCTGAACGGGGTGCGCCACCATCCCCAGTAGCGGAAGGGAAACAGGGTTTGGCGCGTCACGTGGTAGCTCACCTTCGCATCGGGAATGGCGTAGCCGGCAAAGGCCAGCGCCGTTCCTTCAATGGCCACCTCTTCGCCAAGTTTATAAGTGCCGTCGGGCGTTTTCATCTCCGCCTCGAAGGTCGGCCGCTTGTAGGCCTCCACCCGGATGCTGCACTCGCCCAGATATTGGTTCTTGTATTCCAGGTGCAGCGTGTAATTCCCTAAGTAGCCCGTTTGGGGCAACTCGAACTCTCCCGCCACCGAACCGAATTCGTTGGTCTTGAGCGTGTCTGAGGCGATGACCTCGCCGTTTCCCGACTCCAGTTCCACTGCGATGGCTTTGCCCGCCGCCATTAGTGAATTCTCCAATTGCCCGTCCACCGTCACAATCGCTTTCCATTGCACTTTCTGTCCCGGTCGGTAGAGGGTGCGGTCGGTGTAAATGTGCCCCGTAATATCTTGCTCGTCAGAATCGTATCCTCTTCCGTAATCGTAAACGGTTCTTTTTATCTTGTCGTTCTGGTATTGGATTCCCAGCTGCAATTGGCCCTTGCTCAGATGCTTTTTGAAGTTCGTCATCGCGAACGTGGCGAATCCGTTCGGGTCGCTTTTGCCCTTTTCGGAATAGAGGACTTCCTCGTTGCGCCAGTTTTCTGCCGACAGCGTGACGGATGCGCCGGCAATGGGATTTCCCGTTTTCGCATCCACCACCCATACGGAGAACTGGTCGTTTTCGTTCAGATATTGGAAGGTGATGTTTGAAACCTTGAAATAATTACTTTCAATATTCCCAAGTTGTTTACGAGATAAATAGTTGTGACTTTCAAAGGGTTCGCTGGAGACGAAAATGGTGTAGGTGCCGGCGGGGAGCTGGGGCAGGGTGAACAAAGTGGTGTCGGGGCGGTATTGATGATTGTTGGGGGTCTTCACGCTTCCCGAAGCAACGGTGCTCATGTTCGCATTGTTGCTGGAATTCCATTGTGGTGAATCCTTCACGATGATATAGAAAATGGCGTCAACATTGCGCGTGCTGACGCAGCAAAGTGTTTTTTCTGAATAGATTTGGCTGAAACTGGCAAGATCGATGTCCGGTTGCTTGATTTTCTCCATCATCTCTTTGCAAGTGGTTGCCAGTGGAGTTTTGGGCGAGGCGGCCACGGCGAGCAGGTGATATTGCATCGCCGTAACGTAGTCGTCGGGTTGCGCGTCGGAACTCTGTGCCCGTTGCACGAACCATTGGCCCATACGGAAATGGACGAGTTGCTGGATGGTACTGTTCCCGTTTCCGTAATCGATAATTCTCTGTAACGCAATCCGATACAGTGAATCTTTATTTTTTAATGTGCAGTTTTCGTTGAGATATTCGTAGCGCATCAGCTGGCAGTATTGCAGGGCGGAAATGTCGGCGTCAGTCAGGTGCGCCTGCTCGATTTCCCTTAGGATGTTCAGATAGTGGTAGGCGGTTGAAAGCGTGTCGGGCGTGGTGAGGGCAGGCAGCAGTTCGTCGAAGAATTCGGGCTGGTTGATGCTGAAAGTGCTGGCTGGCTGGGTGAGACGAGGGAATTTTCTCGACATCTTGTCTGCGAAACGATAGGCGAGTAGGTCGTAAATACTTGTGTAGCAGTTGATTTCTGGAACGTCTTTGAAAAGCGACCGGTAAGCGTCATCGGGTATGGCGACCAGCTCGCGCTTGTGCTGGAGCGACTTTTGGAATTCGGCAATGATTTGCGCGCAGAAAGTAGGAATGTCCCAGGTCTTGATGTCGTTCAGGTTGTGGGAGGTGCCGGCAGTGCGGGCTTCGATGCGGTAGGCGTTTCCTTTCAGGTACGAGTACCAGAACTCGGCGCGGTAGCTGTGCCAAACCGCGGCCGCCGCAATCTGTTCCGCGCTGGGCGCACTCACGCTCTCAAGTGCCGAAATATAGCCGTTCAGCTTGTTGCATACGGAGTCGAAACCATCGTCGGCATCATATTTTTCGTAGTTCTTCAGTAGGTCCGACATCTGCTGGGCGATGTCTTGCGTGGAATGCTGTGCGAAAAGGTTGTATGTCGTCATAATGGCTAAAAGTGTGATGAAAAAACGTTTCATATTGTTGATTTTATCGTAAAGTATTTAAACAGCGCAACGACTGTTTTATTATGGATGCTTTCACATTTCCGAAATCTTTTCCCATCGCCTAAAATAACTTAACTTTCGTAGCCCGTTTTTCTTCTTGCCGCAATGGAAACTTTTGACTTGCGACTTTTAATCGGAATTGGAAATAGGATGGACAATCCGTTCATTCTCGTCATTAAGAAGCTGTGCTTCTTTTCTTTCTCTTCGCTCGGCAAAGCTCAAACAAGTTTGGCTTTGCGCTCACTCATTCGTCAGTTCTCGAATCATTTCAGCGCAAAAAGTCCTAAGTCTCAAGTCCTAAGTCTGTTATAATTATTTTGTTAGCTTGCGAAACTTGAATGAAATAAATGTTGTATCTTTGCAAGCTCATTTTATAGATGAAATTTCTATCAAAAACACAAAAAATAAGGAATTATGGCAATTGTATTTGAAGGGAAAAACATTGAGATGGATGGCGACGGTTTTATGTTGCAACCTGAATTGTGGAACGAGGACCTGGCTCGTCTGATTGCGAAAGAGGATGGCATTGAGGAACTTACCGAAGACCATTTGAAGATTGTTCGCATCATTCGTCAGAATTATGAGGAGAAGGGCTTGGCTCCGATGGTGCGCACCATCTGCAAGGAGTCGGGTTTGAAATTGAAACAGATTTTCGAGCTTTTCCCGCTCGGACCGGCGAGAGGCGCCTGCCGTGTGGCCGGACTTCCCAAACCGGAGGGCTGCGTATAATCGTTGATTGAAACGGAAAATCTGATTTTTTTATTGTAATAATTTGGAAATGAGTATTTTACAAATTGTTTCGTTGATTGCTCTGGCATTCTGCTTATGTATGCTGCTGGGGCATTTCATTCGTTTGGTGAAATTGGGAAAGCCGAAGGATTTCTCCATGAAGAGTGGCAGCGTGGCCAAAGGTGTCGCCTACAGCAACACCGTAGCGATGGCGCCGCAGAACAAGGAGTCGGCGTACCTGCACTTGCCCACCTACGCGGCGGGAATCGCTTTCCACCTAGGCACTTTCCTCTCTTTCCTGCTGTACATCCTCTCGCTGTTCAACTTGAACGCGTACTATCCGGTGTGGCTCTGTGTGGCCATCGGACTCTGCCTGTGCGTTTCGGGCGCGTGCGGCATCGCGATGCTTTTCAAGCGCATCCTCGACCGCAATCTCCGCGCGCTGGCCAACCCCGACGATTTCCTGTCGAACATTTTCACAACCCTTTTTCAACTCGCGACGGCATTTTTCTTGCTGTTTGCTTCGCAATGCTGCTGCATTGAAACATTGTACTATGTTGTCTGTACCTTATTGTTTCTTTATATGCCATTCAGCAAGTTGAAACACTTATTATATTATTTTTCAGCACGTTATCATATTGGCTTCTTTTACGGATGGCGCAATACCTGGCCTCCGAAAGGGGAGTAGTTTAACCTATATTTTTTATAATGAATTTATCAGGAAGAAGACAAAGCACGAATGTTGACGACCGTCGCGGCAAAAAGGCGATGGGGGCAGGGCTCGGACTGGGCGGCGTGATTATCGCCGTGATTGCCTGCCTTGTTTTGGGAAAAGATCCCTCCCAGGTTATTCAATCGATGAGCGGCGGGCAGGAAACCGAAACCGTTTACACGCCTACTGCGGAAGAAGAGGAACTTGCCACGTTTGCGAAGCAGATTCTGGCGGGTACCGAAGACGTGTGGACCGCCGAGTTCAAGAAGATGGGCAAGCAGTACGTTCCGCCGAAACTGGTGCTGTTCACCAGCTCCGTGCAGTCGGGTTGTGGCGGCGCTACTTCCTCAACCGGTCCGTTCTACTGTTCCGCCGACCAAAGCGTGTACATCGACTTGTCGTTTTTCAGCACGATGAAGCAGCAGTTCGGCTCGGCGGGCGATTTCGCCTACGCGTATGTCATCGCGCACGAGGTGGGACATCACGTGCAGTATTTGCTGGGCACGCTCAGCGATGCGCACAACCAGATGAACCGCCTGAGCGAGACCGAGAGCAACAAGGTGAGCGTGCGCCTCGAGCTGCAAGCCGACTTTTACGCTGGAGTTTGGGCGCATCAGGACAACAAGATGTTCAATTCGCTCGAAGACGGCGATGTGGAGGAAGGCCTGGCGATTGCGGCGCGCATCGGCGACGCCTACCTGCAGAAGCGGGCGCAGGGCTATGCCGTGCCCGAAAGTTTCAACCACGGCACTTCCGACCAGCGCAGCCGTTGGCTCAAAAAGGGAATCCAAACCGGCGACATACGTCAGGGAAATACTTTCACGCCTTCTTATAATCAATTATAATAGAATACTTTATAAACAATATCAATTCAAAAATCAATATTAAAATGGAAAGAGACAGCAAAATTTTCGATTTGATTCAGCAGGAACGCAATCGTCAGACCAAGGGTATTGAGCTGATTGCTTCTGAAAACTTCGTCAGCGACCAGGTGATGGAAGCTATGGGCAGCGTGATGACCAACAAGTATGCCGAGGGTTATCCTGGAAAGCGTTATTATGGTGGTTGCCAGGTAGTTGACCAGAGCGAAGCCATCGCTATTGAGAGAGCCAAACAGCTCTACGGCGCTTGCTGGGCCAACGTTCAGCCCCACTCCGGCGCTCAGGCCAATATGGCAGTCTTTATGGCCTGCCTCAAAGCGGGCGACACCTTTATGGGTATGAACCTCAACCACGGCGGTCACCTCTCACACGGTAGCGCCGTCAACTTCTCCGGTTTGATGTTCAACGTTGTTGACTACAGCGTACGCGAAGATACCGGTATGGTTGATTACGACGAAATGGAGAAACGCGCCCTCGAAGCCCGTCCGAAACTCATCATCGGTGGCGGTTCTGCCTACAGCC
>JAZQOJ010000053.1:0-10446 GCA_045627805.1 Bacteroidales bacterium | reverse complement strand
CCTTCACATAATATTTCTGAGCCAAATCGGTTTTCTGAAGCATTTCCAAAGCGTAAGCATAATAATAGTACAATTCCCCGTTCAATGGATACTCGGGCTTTTGCATCTCGTAGCTTTCGGTTGCCAAAGCGAGAACGCTTTCCGCCTGTGCGAAATCATTGGCCAACAGCAAGTTGATTCCCTCCACGAACAGGAGCGGGTAAATGCGCGGCAGGGCCTCGAAAGGAGAAAGCATCTCGCTGGCCTCCACATTCTTGTTGAGTTCGGCCGCTTTCTTGAAAGCGAGATAGGTTTCCACCGGGCTGTTCGGCAACTGTATCTGGTAGGAAGCATCCTCTTGGCGTTTCGTGTATTCGGTGGTGGCCAAATTATAGTAAATATTGGCCTTGTAAAGCCAAGTGCTGGCTTTCGCGCTCAGTTTTTCGTCCTGGACACACGCATCAATGCACTCTTTCGCCTTCAAATAATCCTTCTCATAAAACAAATTATAGGCGCGGTTCAAGGAATACTTTTGCGCGGATGCGCATAACACGCACGCAATCAATATTATAAAGAGAGGAAACCGTTTCATCATTTCAATTTATTGTTGCAACAAAATAAATGGCAAAATTACATAAAAAATTTGAACTAGCAATTATTGCATTCCACTGGGTTGGCTATCCATTCCGCCCTGGCTGGCTTTCGACTCCAATTCCATTTTCCCGAAGCGGAAAGTGATGCCTGCGCGAATGGCCCGGCTGCCCCAGCTGTTGCGAGAAGTGCCTTCGTGAACATAATAGGGGCTGTTGGTCATCACCGACGTCTTATTCCAGTTGAAAATGTCGGAAACGTTGAGGTGGACGGAGATGCGACGTTTCCAGAAATCGGCGCGCAGGCCGCAATCAATGGAATAGCGCGGCTTGGTCACAGAAAACAGAGACTTGCTCTTGGAGCGGTAACTTCCCGAAAGGTTCACTTCCAGCACTTTCCACAACTTCGCCCAGAAGTTCAAACGGAAACTATAAACGAAATTCTCCGCCACGCGTGCCGCCTCGTCGTCTCTGAACTGGAACTGCTGCTTTTGATAATACATATTGGTATAAAAGCGGATGCTCATAAAAGCTTTCAACTGGTAGGTGACGTTCAAATCGAGTCCCGTGTTCAACGTTTTCCCAGCATTAATTGGTTGACTGAAAGTAACATAACGCCCCAAAACCGGACTAAAAATAACATCTTCCAAGTCGCTGGACTGATCTTTCGTATTGCGGAAATAGGCGTTCAGGGCGATGTTGCCGAACTTGTTGATGAACTTGGTCCAGCCGGCCTCTAAGGAGTTGGAAAAAGAGGAGCGCAGATTGGGATTTCCCACGTAGTAACTGTCGTCGTCGTAGTTGATCCAAGTAGTGAGTTCGCTGCCGGAAGGATTGCTCACGCGGCGGGTGTAACTCAGTTTGAAGTTGTACATTGACTTGGTGCGGTAGCTCAAATGCAGCGAGGGGAAGAGCCCCCAGTACACCTTGGAGAAATCGTGCTGTGGCGTGACGGGATAGTTGTAGTTCATAGCGGTGCATTCCGTGCGGAGTCCGCCCTTGATGGTGAAGCCGCCGAAACGGTGCTGGATGGTGACGTACGCGTCGAAGCCGCCATCATCGGTGGCATATTTCTGAAGACGCAGCGAGTCGGTCCAGTACGTTGACTCGGTGCCAAGAACCAGCGTGTCGAGTTGATGCCAGATATCGCTGCGAGAATAGTCGCCCGATATGCCCATCTCGATTTCGCCGTTAGGATGGTACGGAAGCGTATAGTCAAGCGAAGCACTCACATTGTGCGACAGCGTCTTGCTGGCATTCTTTCTATCCCGATCCAGCCATAATGCGGAGACGAACTCCTGCTTTTCAGCGGAAGCATTCCTACTCACATATCCCCAATAAGAAGCATCGGCGCTGATTTCGTGACCCTTGCTGTTGAAAGCGTGAACATAGCGCAAACCGCCGTGCATACTGATGGAATTACCCTTTCCCGACGAAGCATCGTTATGGTCGTAACAACCCGGATTGTTGATATATTCGATACGTCCGTTGGTGCTTTTTGCGTGGCTTTGGCTCCAGGAAGGCCCTGTGCCGGCCCAAAACGAGATAGTGTTCAGCGTATCGGGGGTGTATGTGCCGTTCACATAAAGCCCCATATTGTGACTGGTGGAGAAATTGTCGTAATCGCTCAGGTAAACCGAGGAGGTGTCGTGCGCATCGTTAAAGAGGGTGGACTGGCTCCAGCCCTTGCTTTTCATATACCAATAATTATAGGACGCATAGGCGCTGATGGAGAACTTCTCATTGGCCCAAACATACGAAACCCAGGGCCGCACCGTCGGCGTAGTTGATCCGTGCAGACCGAAACTCACGAAACTGTTCTTCTTGACTTGCGACGTAGTGACGACGTTGATAATGCCGCCAGTTCCTTTGGCGCTGTATTTCGCTGACGGATTGGTAATTACCTCGATTTTCTGAATCGTGGAAGCGGGCATTTGGCGCAAGAACTCCTTCAGCGCGTCCTCGTTCATATTCGACGGTTTGCCGTTGAGCCAGATTTCGACCGAGGACACGCCTCGCAGCGTGATGTTGCCCTCAATGTCAACTTCCACGCCCGGCGAGTTTTGCAACGCATCGACTGCGGTTCCCGAATGAATCGTGGGATCTTCGGCCACATTGTACAGGGTTTTCTCTCCATCCATCATATACACAGGCATTTGCTCCGTTATGGCGATGCCTTGCAGCATCACGTCGCCTGGCACCATATTGAGTTCGCCCAGCTGGATTCTCCGGCTCTCCCCTCCTACCTCGACCTCGCGCCGCAAGATGTTGTAGCCCACCAGCGTGGCCTTCAGCACATACTTGCCGGGAGTGACATCCTCCAAGGCGAATTTGCCCGCGGCATCGGAATAGACCGCCGTCACCAACTGCTCGGTGGAATCAGCGGTGAGCAGCGCAACCGTAGCGTAAAAGATCTTGTCCTGCTTCACACTGTCCTTCAAAACGCCCGAAACCACATAACGGTTCTGCGCGAACACAGTGGTTCCGCAAGCAAACAGACAAACCCAAATCAGCGAACGGAATATTTTTTTCATCAAAATTATGCTTTAAATCAACGGAATAATTAACGTTGTACAATATATTTTATTACAAGTTGCTCTTAAAATTTCAAATGCACAATGCAAATTTAATTGGCGCATTGTGCATTTGAGAAACTAATTTTCGGACTCTTTCGCCATCTCGCTGTAAGTTTGATAGCCGCCGGCAAGATTCACAACATCTTCGAAACCGGATTGCTGCAGAATCCGGCAAGCGATATAGCCGCGCAAGCCGATGGCGCAATACACCACGATAGGAAGGCCGGTGGGAAGGTCTTCGAGATACTCGCGCAATTCCTCAAGCGGATAGTTCTCGTCGCCCTCAATATGGCCGGCCCTGTGTTCCAGCAGACTGCGCACATCCATCAGCAGGAAGGGATTTTCTTCGCGATTCCGCAGCATCTCCTGCAACTCGTGCCATTGGATGGTGCGCATTTTGTGAGTGAGAATATTCTCGGCCACGCAACCCGCCACCGTGACCGCATCCTTCGCAGAAGAGAATGGCGGAGCGTAAGCGTGGTCGAAATCCATAAGGTTAAAAACAGTGCCCTGGTGTGCGATGACCGATGCGAGCACGTCGAGACGCTTGTCAACGCCCACTCTGCCCACGACGGAGGCCCCCAGCAAACGTCCCGTTTCGGGAGCGAAGTTAACTTTTATTGTAACAGGATGATTTCCAGGATAATAAGTCGCATTTGAGGCCGTATGGGTGATGGAAGTCAGGTATGGGATCCGCTCTTTTTTCAAGAAACTTTCCGACAGGCCCGTTGTGCCGATAGTCAAGTCGAACACCTTGGCGATGGCGGTGCCGATGGCTCCGACATACTTTTCGTGATTGCCGAAGACGATGTTGTTGGCGCAAGTGCGGGCCTGCTTATTGGCAGGTCCGGCGAGGTAGCACAGCTGCGGCTTGCCCGTAATCGGCGAGAGGGTTTCCACGGCATCGCCGACGGCGTAAATGTCGGGGTCGGAAGTCTGCATAAACTCGTTGGTGGCGATGCCTCCCAAAGCTCCGATTTCCAATCCAGCGGCTTTCGCCAGCGCGACATTCGGCCTGACGCCCACGCTCACCAGCACGAAATCGGCGGGCAAGGCCTGTCCGTTCTGCAAGCAGACCGAGATCTGTTCCTGCTGTTTTTCAAACTTGACGACAGACTGATTCAAAAATAGGCGGACGTTCTGAGCGCGCAGATGCTCCTGCACGGCGGCCGACGCCTCGCAATCGGCATTGGGCATTACGAAGGGGGCCTTTTCCACAATGGACACCTCCATTCCCAGCTGACGCAAGTTCTCAGCCATCTCCAAGCCGATGAAGCCCGCCCCCACCACGATGGCTTTTTTCTCAGGACCGAGGGGCATTTGCGACAAGAAATCCTTCACGCTGTCAGTGTCAGCGACATCTTTTAGCAGGAAGATGCCCGGCAACTCAATGCCTGGAATGGCGGGGCGCACGGGAACGGAGCCGGGCGAGAGCACCAGCTTGTCGTACTTTTCCTGATACTCCCTGCCAGTCTGCAGGTTGCGGCAGGTCACCACCTTTTGCGCCCTGTCGATGGCCACCACCTCGGTACGCACGCGGGCCTCCACGTCGAAGCGGTTGCCGAAAGTGGTGGGGTTCTGCACGAAAAGACTGCTCCGCTCCGGAATCGTGCCGCCAATGTAATACGGCAGGCCGCAATTCGCGTACGAAATATAGTTTCCCTTCTCAAACATTATGATTTCAGCGGTCTCGTCCATTCGTCTCAGTCGGGCCGCAGTAGTAGCGCCTCCGGCCACGCCGCCAATGATAATATATTTCTTCATATTAAATTATTTTTATTAATGTTTAAAAACATTTGCAAAGATACATAATTTCTTATTATATTTGCGGGCTGATTTTCAACAGTATTGAATTATTTACACAAATTTAACACCTACAATTATGAAGAAAATTTTATTCTTTTTGACGATGATTGCGATGGTGTTCACGATGAATGCGCAAAGGCAGTTCCAAGCCGTGAGCAACACCCACCATCCGCAATTCGCGGAGCAGACCCGCAACTCCGCCTGGATTTCGTGGGCCAGCAGCATTGACGACGGCGTGATCACCACCGCCTATATGGACAACATCATTTTCGCGCAGCGTTTCACACCCAGCGACCTCGCCGCGTACAACGGTTTCCAGCTGACTCAGATCGGATTTTACGTTGAGAACAGCTACGACTATCCGCCCTCTGGCAGCTACGCCATCAAGGTTTACCAGGGAGGCAGCTATGCTTCGAGCACGTCGATGAATCCCGGCACGCTCGTGTACAGCCAGGCGGTTCCCTATGTCACCTACGACGATCTCACTTACGTCACCCTCAACACGCCCATCACCATTGATGCGAGCCAGGAACTCTGGTTCGGCGTGGAGGTCACCAACATCGCCGGATACAGCTATATGCTGGGCTTCGACAACACCAGTGCCGTCACAGGAAAGGGCTCCCTTTACTACGACAGCGACGATATGACCTGGTACGACATCAACGCCGTCGCCGACTTGGGCGTGAGCGCCTGGGACATTGAGGCCTACGTTGTTGACCCGAACGGAGAGAACGACGCCATCATAGACTTTGGGATCTGGTATCTTGACAACGTAATCGACCGGAATGAAATCGATGCGATGACCGTTCCTTACGGCAGCGACTTCTCGCCGATTCCCGCTGTATGGAATTACCAGTTCGGTGCCGCCGATGCCAATTTCTACGACACCCTTCATTTTGAGATGACGCTCGACAACGGTCCCCTCGGAAGCACAGGCGCCTCTGCCACGAGCATTCCTTCCGGTTCGGGCGTGTATTGGGGTGACTTCACCGTGCTCACCGCCTCCGAAATCGCATACTACAACCTTTACGGCACACACACATTCTGTATGACCGTTTCCACGGGTCCGGGCTGGTATGAGAACGACCCGAGCGACAACACCGGCTGCATCACCGTGACCTTTGAAGGCCCCGCCGCCACCACCGACCACACCATCACCGTAGTTAACACCGACGGCAGCGTCACGCCCAACGGCAGCGTCACCGTGAGCAATGGCGGCTCTCAAGTGTTCCACATCACCGTGCCGGCTTGCAATACGATGCAAGACGTGCTCGTTGACGGAGTCAGCGTGCTCAACGACGTTGTCAACAACACTTACACCTTCACCAACGTAACGGCCGACCACAGCTTCGAGGTCGTTTACGGAGCCGTCACCCACACGCTAAGCGCCAGCACCGACGGGCACGGAACCATCACGCCCGACCACGAAGTGGTGAACTGCGGCGACGGTAGAGTATTCACGATCACGCCCGATGCCGGCTACGAAATCGACTTCGTGACCGACAACACGATGGATGTCACCGCCAACGTCATCAACAACACCTACACACTGACGAACATCCAACTCAACCACTCCATCTATGTGGCCTTCACGCAAAGCGGAACGCCCGCTGACACTTACACCGTGACCGCGAGCAGCGACGGACACGCCACCATCACGCCCGCCAACACCACGGTGAACGCCGGCGGAACCGTCACTCTCAACATCGTTGTTGACAACGGATACGAGATTCAGTACGTTACCGACAACACGATGGATGTCACCGCCAACGTCAGCAACGGCAGCTACACTCTTTCCAACATCAATGCCAACCACAACATCTATGTGGCTTGCCAAATGACCGAGAATCCTGACACGACCGGTGTCACTTACACCGTGAGCGCAAGCAGCGATGGACACGCCACCATCACGCCTGCCAATACAACGGTGAACGCCGGCGGAACCGTCACCCTCAACATCGTTGTTGACAACGGATACGAGATTCAGTACGTTACCGACAACACGATGGATGTCACCGCCAACGTCAGCAACGGCAGCTACACCCTTTCCAACATCAATGACAACCACAACATCTATGTGGCTTGCCAAATGACCGAGAATCCTGACACAACGGACATCACTGACACGACCGATATCACCGACCTGATCCAGGACTATGCGGTGATGAATGTCAAGATTTTCCCCAACCCGGCCCTCGATGTGGTCAACTTCACGAGCGAGAGCGCCATTGACTATATTCTCATTTACGACAATATGGGAAAATTGATTATCAATCAAGAAGTTAAAGACACTCACGCAGCAATCAGTCTCGCCGAAAGAGCATCTGGCATTTACCTTGTGAAGATTCTCTCAGGCGCGCAAATTCACACGGCAAAAATCATTAAGCATTAAAAAGCCAAAATAGCATTTCCGATACGCCTTTCAAACAATAAAAGTATCAATAAATCGTTTGAAAGGCGTATTTTTTGTGAATTTTCGTCAACGATATGGAATTTAAGCACCCAAACTCTTACCATTCATTCAGTTTACTTCAATTTGTAATTAGCAAATGGAAAATCTTCGCGCTGGTGTTCGTGCTGGCGGCGATACTCTCGTTCGTATGCGCGTCGCTCATCCGGCCGCGCTACCGTTCCACCGCCGTGGTCTATGCGCCTCGCACCAATTCCGTATCCAAAATCCTGCTGGCCGACGAGACCAACAACGAGCGCCTCGACATCAAGGCGTACGCCATTGAAGAAGAAACGGAGCAGATGATGGAATTGCTCGCTTCGCGCGACATCAAGGACTCGCTCATCCGCCGCCACGACCTGATCAAGCATTACAAGTTGGAGAGCAAGCCGAAATACTGGCAGTCAAAGCTCTACAAGTACCTGGAAGAGAGTCTGGTCATCAAGCGCACCCGCTTCGGGGCCATCTCCATCTCGTTTGAGGACACTGACGCGAAGTTGGCCTGCGAGGTGACAAACGACGTGCTTGACCTGCTCGACATCACGAAGCGCCGCATCGAGAACGAGCGCGCTCAAGCCGCTTACGCCGTGATGGAAAAGCAGCTGGCTGACGTGCAAGCCGAAATCGCCCGCGTGGACGACTCCATCCAAGTGATTATGGAGCACGGCGTTTTCGACTTCGAGTCGCAGTCGGAGCGTGTGATGCAACAATACGCCATCGCCGTGGCGGGAGGAAACGCGGCCGCCCAACAACGCTTGCAAGCGGAATTGGAGAAGCTCTCGACCTGGGGGCCGCGCGCAGAAGCCCTTCACGACCTCCAGTTCAGCTTCCGCGAATACGAGTCGCTCGTGAAACAGAAAATGATGGACGCCCGCGTGGATATGGAGAACCAGATTCCCACCAAATTCGTGGTGGAACGCGCCATCGTTGCCGACAAGAAATTCTATCCCAAGAAATCCATCATTATGACGGTCTCCACCGTGGCCGCGCTGCTCGTGACACTCATCGCGCTGCTGACCATTGAGAACTTGCAGGGCAAGCCCTCCCGCCGCAAAGAAGAGACGGCCGAAACCACTGAGAACTAAATAGCCGCAAAGAATGAAGCACCAAAAGGCGGTCGTCATTGGATGCAGCTTGCTCTTCATCTTGGTCAATTCGCTGGCCATTGCCAAAGAGTTTATGTACATTCCGCTGCTTTCGGCAGCAGCCGTGCTGGCGTACCTGCTCATTTTCCGCGTTGACTGGGCGATGTACCTGATGGCCCTCTCCACCCCTTTTTCCGTCGTACTTGAGAACGAGAAAATCCAGCTGGGCATTTCGCTCCCGGCGGAAATCCTGATGATTTCGCTCACACTGCTGTTCTTCTGCCGCATTTTCTACGACCTCAGCATCCGGAAAGAACTTCTGAAACACCCCGTCACCATCGCGGTGCTGCTCTACCTCGCCTGGATGCTCCTCTGCTGCATCACCTCCGAATTCCCGATGGTCTCGTTCAAATTCCTCGCAGCCAAAATCTGGTTCATCACGTCTTCCTATTTTATGGTCATCCATTTGATAGACAAGGACATCGACAACTTCATCAAATACTTCAACTGCTACGCGATTTCATTGGCGGTAGTGGTCATCATCACCACCATCAAGTACGCCGCCATCGGTTTCGGCGAGCACGCCGCACACTGGGTGATGGAGCCGTTTTACAACGACCACACGGCCTACGGCGCCATCCTCGCACTTTTCATCCCCATCACCACCGGATTCCTCTTCCTCAAACAGACCACAAAAGCTCAAAGGATATTCTACATTATCGTACTGCTCATTTTCCTAATGGGCTTCTACTTCTCGTACAGCCGCGCTGCGTGGCTCAGTCTGATGGGCGCCATCGGCGTGTGGGTGCTCGTCAAACTGCACATCAAGTTCAAATGGGTGGTCGCGGGAGTCGCCGTCGTGGGCGGGCTTCTCTTCGCCTTCGCCGACGATATCCTCTACTCGATGTCGCGCAACAGCCAGGACTCCTCCACCAAGAGTCTGGCCGACCACTTGCAATCCATCAGCAATATCAGCACCGACGCCTCTAACGTGGAACGCCTCAACCGCTGGAACTCCGCTTTCCGAATGATTGACGAGCGACCCCTTATGGGCTGGGGGCCAGGGTGTTACCAATTCTGCTACGCGCCTTTCCAAGACTACCGCTACCACACCATCATCAGTACCGACTTCGGCGACGGAGGCAACGCACACAGCGAATTTATCGGCCCCACGGCCGAAACCGGATTCATCGGACTGCTGACCGTCGTGAGTATGATGATTCTGGTACTTTATTACGGAATCATCACCGCCGTGAAGGCGAAATCATTAAAAGTCAGAAGGTTGAGTCTTGCGGCGACATTGTCGCTCATCACCTACTACATTCACGGCACAATGAACAACTTCCTCGACACCGATAAGCTCTCACTGCCTTTCTGGGGACTTTTCGCCCTCATCGTGGTGCTCAACACGCTGTACGTCAACCAAACCGACGAAGCCGAAAAATAACTGATTTCACCGGCTTTCACCACGCCTTCACCAAATCAATAAACTCGCTTTTGGTGTAAGCACCATCTACTTTTCTTTCTTTGTAAACCAAGCAATATTTGTAGTTGTTTCCTGCCTTGCTCGCCCAAAGATTGCCTAACTTGATTTTCTTCTCGGCATCCAAATGGTCGCCTTTGGTTTCTAATAACACGATTTTGCCTTTTTTCGTCTTGATGATGAAATCAGGATAGTGATTGATGAAACCGTTGATACAGAACCCTTTGGCTCGTTCTAAATTGCGGGTCCAGAACTCAACGTTTTCGAGATTGGCCACATCGTTGATGACTTCCCTCTCGAATCCGTCAATTTCGCCCTCTTTTTCGTAAAGCGATTTGGGCAGTCCGCTGATTGATTTTGATGGAATGATTTCGGCAGGCAATCGATAAGTTTCTTCGGTGAAAATCAAATCCTTGTCAACCATATTGAGGAATTGCTTCTCTTTGTAATTATTGCTTAATTCCTTGATTTTCTGTTT
>JAZQOJ010000052.1:0-16141 GCA_045627805.1 Bacteroidales bacterium | reverse complement strand
TACCAACTGCGCCACACCCCGCCGTTTTTGAGGTTGCAAAAATACAACTTTTTTTTTATATGTCAATCCTTTTTTCAAAATTGATTAAATTTATTTTTTCTTCGCAATTGTCCCCGTTCATCTTGTAAATGCAGCAATGATGGGAGCGAGATGTTCGCATAATGGAAATTATGAGACGTGGAAACGGTTAATGGGATGAATGGACGAAGAGACGAAGGGTGGAATGGGCGAATGCCGCCTGCGGCGTGATAGAGGAAATACGGAGGAAATTTCAAGGAAATTATCAGGAAATTTCATTCTCGTTGTTCTCATTGTTCTCGTTGTTCTCGTCGTTAAGAAGCTGCGCTTCTTTTCTTCCTCTTCGCTCGGCAAAGCTCAAACAAGTTCGGCTTTGCACTCACTCATTCGTCAGTTCTCGAATAATTTTCAGTTCTCGTTTCTCCTTTCTCCTTTCTCCACCATTCGTCCATTCCACCATTTAACCGCATAACCGTTATGACAGAGAAACGAGAATGAATTTCCCATTATATTTTCAATCCCAGGTTGAAAAGTCGTAAGTCTCCTATTTTACCGGGATGCCGTTCAAACTCTTCGCTTTGGCGGCTTGTTGGCGTGCCGATGCCGACAGTGAGCGGAACTTCTTGCGGCCAGTCGAAGCCGTCGCGTCTGCCAGGTAGTTCCATTCGGCGCTTCCCTTAATTTCGGGTGTTGAGCGGTATTGTCTGTACAGCTCGTCCAAGTCGTCGGGGGTTTTGCTCGCATCACCGATTGTCTTCCAGAAGTCGGCGCGGAACTTCTCTTCCGGAGTCGCCGGTTTCTTCGGTTCGCTTGCCTTTGCTGTTTGCGCGGTCGCTTTCGCCGGTTTCTTCGGCTCGCTCGCTTTCGGCGTTTCCGGCTCTTCCATTACCACGTTGCCGGTGAGGTGCGATGTGATGGACTGACGGAAATCTTGCACCATTGACAGTTCAGGAAGATTCAGCGCGTTCAGTTCTCGCAAGACGGTCACATAGAAATCTTGCCCCGACGGTTCGCCGCTGGCGGGCACAGCGTTCGTGTTGTTGGCGGATTCAGGAGCGGGCTGAGCGGGTTGCGGTTCCTGAGCCGCCTTCACGCCCTCGCTGAACTTCTCGCGCAGATGTGCCAGGCGTTCCACGTTCACAATCAACGTGTCAATGTCAACGATCGAGAGATCGGGAGTTCCCGCTGCCGGATCTGTAATGGCTTCTGCAACAATGTCTTGCGTCTTGCTCCCCATATCTTTCAGAAGGAAGTACAACGAAGAGTCGGAGGGAAAATATTTTTCGTTAATTGTCTGAATATCAGCATTGTCAACGGCAGTTCTCCATTCAATGGCGGCTTCGAGCCGGCTTTGCAGCGACTTGTATTCTGCCAGGTGGTCTTGTGCTTCCGCATCATTGCTGAGTTCTGTTACAGCCATCACGCAGGAATCCAGATATTGTTGAAGTTTAATGAGTTGCAATTCGTCTCCTTCCAAATATTTTTCAACAGAAGTGGGGCTCACCAATACGATTTCCTCATCGTGGTTGCCAAAGAAATAGATGCCTGCCCACACCAGTCCGCCCACCAGTGCGACTGCCAGTAAAACGGCTGCCAACACTCTGGGCCATACGCGTTTTGGAGTCACGAAGTCGTCGCCAAACGGGTTGTCGTCGCCTTTCGGTTCGGGCAGCGAGGCGGCCTTCACCAACTCAATGTTGGCGGTATTGCCGGCTTCGGAAGGGGAGAAGGATGCCGCAAAGGGCTTGTAACCGCTGCAAGTGATGCGCAGCACATAGCGTTTTCCCATCTCAGCGCCTACGAACTCGTGGCGCGCGTCTTTCACGACGATGGCGCGTCCGTCACATTCGATTTGCAGCTTGCATTGTTCCGATATGTCTTTCTTGTTCTCATCTGTAATGTTGAAAATGACAGTCTTGCATTGCGACAGTTCCAGCGATACCGACGGAATGGTCTGCGAGATGAAGTCCAGCGGGCGGAACGACGTGGTGCGGCGCTTTCCGTCGGCCGTCGCAAGGCACCAGCGGAATCCCAGCTCCTCGCCCTCGAATTCCACTTCGGGGCGGTCGAAGGTGATTTTCGGAATGCTGGTGGAGTCGAGGCAAACCAGCTGCACGCCGGGCACGCCGTTGCGCAGCATTATGGGCATTCTTAACGAAAGCTTGTCCAGCTCGATATCGTCTCTAACCGAAACCGTGTCGCCGTCCACAAGGAGGCACTGCGCGATTCTGGGGTCGCTCATCGTGCCGCAAATGTCAAGTGTGCGGTAGAATTGGTTCTTGGAATAAACCAAGCGGAGTTGCTCTTTGGCGTAAAACATTGAGCCAGTGCGCAATGTGCGTCCGCTTGCGGTGAATTGTATGGTGACGCCATTTTGTCCTACGCCGCCAAAATTATTGACTTTGAAACGCGGGTTGTGCAAGTCGATGCGGCCTGTGAGATTGGCCTCCGGATCGCATCGCAGCGCGCCCAGCGGATTGGTGGCGTGCCCTTCGTAGCCCTTGTGCAGAAAGTAAACCATTCGGAAGGGGGCGTACACTTGCTGGTAGGGCGCGTCAAAGTATTGTCCCAGCTCGGCATCGTCGGCGAAATATGCGTAGGCCGGCTCGGCAGTGCCTGACGTGCGGACCTCCGCTTCAATGTTTTGACAGATGGTGGCCTTGCCTTCAAAAGCCGCCGCAATGTTGCTGAAGGCCGACCAGTCTTCCGGCTTGTATTGCACAGAACCGTTTTCCATTCGCTGCCCGATGGTGCCGTTCTCAACATAGTTGCTGACATACTCATTGGTCAGCTGGTCAAGCAGTTGCTGAATGTCCGCACCAGGCATCTTGCGCGTGCTCGGCATAAAAAGCGTGAAAGCCACATAGCCGACTTTGCGTGGGTCGGCGTCCAAAACGATTAGGAATTTGGTGAACGTGCATCCGTTCGGGACCAGACAGATTCCGTATGCCACTTGCCCCACAGCGTTGCGGCTGGCTCCCTCGGTGCGGCGCAGGTCGCGCGCCAGTGCCGCCGGCGTCCCCACCGTCTGATGCATAACTTTATAGTCGCCTTTCGTTCCGTGTATCAGTATTTCCAATATCATTTTTGACTCAATTTAAATACAATGACTTTTGTCATTTTTTTACAATAAAATTTCATTTAGCATAAAATTACATAATGATTTAACTTGCTGAAAATCAAATCATTACAATAAAATATTGCTAATATTTACACAATAATGTACAATCGGCAAATATAGATAAAAATATGTAATATTATTCAATATTTTGGTTGAAATTTGGTCGAATTTCCTTTCCCGGATTTCTTTCGTCCGAATTACAGAATCACTATTTTCTCGATTTTTTCCGCCTGTTGTCCGTCGGGTGTCCGCACCTTGAGCCGGTAAAGGTAGGTGCCTCGTCCGATTTTGTCTCCGAAGTCGTCGCGGCCGTCCCACGAAATGGGTTCGCTGCGGAACCCGCTGGTGCATTGCGATGACTCCAACGTGCGCACCACTTTTCCTGAAATCGTGTAAATGGTCACGAGGATGTCTAAGTTCACTCCCGGACGGTTGTGCTCGAAGTAGAAATCGGTGTGCGTGGTGAACGGATTGGGATAGTTGAGGACGTGGTCGAGCGTGAGCCCTTCGTCGGTAACAACCAGGAAATCAATCTCTTGTTCCGAAACGTTGTTGAGAATGTCCCACGCGCGCACCTTCAGTTTGTGCGCTCCGAGGGCCAGTCCGTCATAGGGGTAGCGCACCGTCCCGCAGTTGAAACTGTCGCGCTCTGCTTCGTAATAGTTGTTGAGGACGGTCTGCTCTCCCTCGTCCAAAATGGCCACAAGGTCGTGCCCGATGCCGTTGCCCGTCGTGTTGATTCCGTACTCGTCCTTCAGCTTGATGAGCAGGGTGGAGGAGGGGGCCACAATGCCACCATTCACGAAGTTCTCATCGTTCATATATGCTTCAATGTCAGGACCTTTCGAGTCTTCAATCTCATTCTCGCTCATTCCTCCGATCGTGGCTTCGCAATAGGCGCCCGCCGCATCTTCCGCATTGCTGTACGCATAATAACTGAATTTCCCTTTCCCGTATGTGTAATTGATGTCTTTGGGCAGAATGAACGAGAAACGGAACGCCCCGTTTTTTACGGTCGTATTTCCTTTGAAAAGCAGGTTCTTTTGCACTTCAAATTCAAAGTAGTGACTTTCCGCATCGTTTTGCAACGTGTTGTTTATCTGCTTTTTATCATAAATAGAAGGAGATAGACTTCCGGAGAATCCGGTCATCGGTTGACCATTGTCATCTTCAATGTGTCCCACAATGGTGACGCGCGAAAGGGCTTTCAGCGTGTCGCTGAACGAGGCCGCCGCCACCCCGTTGATGGAGTCGGTGACGACTTGGTAGCGCGGCATCGCCAGCCGCATCGACGGGTCTCCCATCACATAAATCATATTCAGCGAGTTCACTGCGCCGCCCGCCGCGTTTTTCGCCAGGCGGTTCAGCTCTCCAATCGTGCGGGGCTGTCCCGACACTTCTTCGAAAATGCGGCTGTACAGGTTGACCCCGTACTGGTGGTTCGAGCCCGTGAAGGCGACTCTCGAGGTGGTGATCATTCCCGCCGCACCGCCGTTGGCGTTCAAAAACACCATCTCGGCCGGAGCCGTCAGCGCCCGGTCGTACCATCCGAACTCGCACGTCAGCGTGATCATCCAGGGCTGGTTGTAAAGGTTGCTCCACTGGCTGATGTCCGTGAGCTCGATGATGCGCTCCGTCGCCCAGCCGTTTTTCCCGCCGTGCCCTACATAGGTGAACAGCAGACACCCTTTGTTCATCCGGTTGTTGATGTCTTTCGTGACCTCCGGGTAGCGCGCCGACGATGAATAGGTCACTTGGCGATAGGCGTCCAAGTATATCTTGTCTAAGTTGATGTTGGCATTGCTGCTTCCCGCTAGTTGTGCCACCGCGTCGGCCGTGCCGATGTGCGTGATGCCATCTTCGTCATCGGCCACGAAAGTGGCCACGTTCTTCCAATCGCCAAAGTTGCAGTGCGTCGTGCCCGCACCCAGAATGCTCTCCGTGGCGTATTGGATGGTCTTGTCCACCGCAATCTTGGCTTGCTCCGGGGTCGTCACGGGAAATCTGCCTACCGATAGGTCAAGCATCCCAATGCAGTGGTTCCCTTCGTCCGAGTCTAAAAGTGCGAAATAGTCATCGTTCGCACGGAAATTGCTCTCCGACAAGCTGCTGGCGCATTGGAAGTTGGGAACGTAAAGCGGGCAGTCTCCTTCAATGCCGCGGTAGTCGTACGAGGGACGGCCTACCAAAAGCAGATAGCTCGGCTGCGCGCCGTTCGACTTTTCGTAAATCATCCGCATATAGTCGCGGATGGCCGAAACGTCTTGCGCTCCGCTTGAGAACTCGTTGTAAATCTGCTGTGGCGTAACTACTTTTACGTTCAGCCCGTCGTGCTGTGTGCGGAAGGTGGCCAGCCGCTCCGCCTGCGACTTGAAGTCGGGGTGCGCCACGATGACCATATCCACCTGGCTGCTTCCGTGCAGGTTCTGGTTCGATATCTTTCCCTCCGTTGTCACAGTGTGACAGTTGCTTTCCGTAAAAGCGATGAAATAGCGCAGCGTGGTGGCCGGCGCGTCAAACTGAAGATTGCTCCCATTCCAGTCGGGGACGATGGCCGTGGCAGACAGGGGCTCCGTCACGTCCCACACTTTCACGTTTTGCGTTGCCTGACTGAGCACGTAGCGCACGCACGGCGTTCCCACGGTTTGCGGCGCACAAAACGGAGTCTGCCCGCTTTCCATCCGCAAGTTGCAGGGAACCTGCCATTCCAGAAAGTCAAGGTATCCTTTCGAAGAAGAGGAGGGCTTGCTGTATTCAAGGCGTACTGGCAGGTGGCCGCCCATAGCGGGCAAAACCAGGTCTTTCTGCGCGGTTTCTGCCAGATTGTCGTTGACAAGTGCGGCAATGCCGACACTTCCGATTGGCTGTCCGTTAGCCGACACCGAGAAGGCGGAGTAGCGGAGGGAACTCGAAGCCACCGATACCGTCAAGCGTCCCTGCCCGTTTACGGAGGAGGGCAGTTCAAGAGCGTAGTCGGCCGTGGTGCTGCCGTCGAACAGGGTGCCGTACCAGCCGCGTCCCGCCTCGCCGATGTTGCGCTCGTCAACCTCGTAAAAGCCGTAAGCCGTGTAGGTGGTCACGTTCATTGCGGGAGACTCGGCCGCAGCAGCGCTCGCCACCACGCGTTTCCCTTCCCCAATCCCGGCTTCCACGTTGAGGAAGTAAAACGATTTCGTGTCGTATAAGTTGAATTGGTGGGTGAATCTTTGCGACTCGGCGTTGTGTTCCCATTTGTGCGGCCCCTTTGCGTAAAAAATGAAGTAGTCGCCCTGACCGAAAATCCCGTCACCGCCATCGTGAACTTCAATGGCTACCTCTTGCAGGTCGTCGTGACGTGCGACCCCATTGCTCTCAGGAAGCATTCCGCCTCCATTCCCAAATAATGTTATGTTGTTGGATGATAGATTGTTGACGGATATTCCAAGGGTGGAAAGGTCGTTGTAGGTCACTTTGTAAATGCCGGTTTCGGTTACGGATATTTTGTACCAGTTGCCGCTTTTCAGAACGGATTGCGCTGCGTACGCCTTGGGCTCCGCTTTCGGTTGCGCGTGGCTTTTCCTTCCTACAATGCGCAGGGTGACGGAAGTGAGTTTCTCGTAAGAACTTCCGTTTTTGCGCACAGGCACAAACGACAAAGCCGTCCTGGGCTTTTTCTTTTCCCATACGGTTTTTGCTTCAAAATGGATGTCAGTTTGCTGAAAATCTGCCGGAATTAGCGCGATTTCGTCGCTGCTCATCCGCTCGAAACGGGCGTCCGCGACGTTGACTTCGTAGGTGTCGTAGTTTTCCGCCGCATCCCAGTACTCGAAGTAGCGCGGCATCGCCTCGTATTCATCTGATGAAACTGCCCCCTCAAAGTGCAAGAATGCTACTTTATTCTCATCGTTTTGTTCATAAATTAGAGGGGATGTCCACTTGATTGTGATATTTTTTGTAATATTTTGTGCCTGAATATCAATAAGTTGAAATGATAATGCAAAAAAATATAGCAAAAGCACCCAAGATTTTTTACACATAATCCGTTTTTAAGATTTAATGAATCTATTTTTTCATCCACGAATAAACGAAACACATTGGGTAAAATTGCAGAAAAAAGTCACAAAGTGAAAAAAATGAAAACTTGTTGATAACTTTTTATAAAAATACTCGTAATAATTTCTTACAAATTAGTATTTTTGCAAGCTTGATGGCTTCTGGCCTCGTTGATTAGAATAAAAAAGGAAAATATATATGAAAAAGAAGATTTTTTGCATTTGGGGACTCGTACTGCTTCTTCTGGGAAGCGTGAAAGTTTCTGCACAGGATCCTCATTTCTCGCAGTTCTTCGCCAATCCGTTGTATCTCAATCCCGCTTTCGCAGGCACGAATGTGTGTCCGCGTGTTTGTGCGCATTTCCGCGACCAGTGGCCCAATGTGCACGGCACGTATCTGACTTACTCCGCCTCTTACGATCAGCATTTCGACAAGCTGGCGGGCGGCATCGGCGTCCTGTTTCTGGGCGACCATCAGGGGAACGGCACCATCAACACCTATTCTGCGAGTTTGATCTATTCGTACAAACTCAAGGTGTCGCGCAAGTTTAATATGCGTTTTGCTTTGCAGGCCACTTTCCAGCAGAAAAGCTTGAACTGGGAGAAACTCACCTTCGGCGATATGATCGACCCGAAGTACGGTTTCGTGTACGAAACGAATGAGACCGCTCCCGAAAAACAGTCGAAAGCCATCGCTGACTTCTCCGCGGGCTTCATCGGCTACACCAAGAACTTCTACTTCGGTCTCGCGGTCAACCATATGACCCGCCCATACGAGGGCTTCATCTCCGTGACACGGCTCCCCGTTAAGTGGACGGCTCACGCGGGCGGCTATTTCGACCTCAAGCGCAGAAGCCGTAAGAGCCATTCTTTCGGCGACATCTCCCTCAGTCCGAACATCATCTATCAGCATCAGATGGAATTCCATCAGCTCAACTACGGCCTCTACCTGAACTACTATCCTTTCGTGGTGGGCGTGTGGTATCGCCAGAGCTTCCGCAATCCTGATGCAGTCATCTTTATGTTCGGCTTGCAACACGAACGCATCCGCCTCGCATACTCCTATGACCTCACCGTCTCCAAACTCGCCAACCTCTCGGGCGGCTCCCACGAGGTGTCACTCCAACTCCTTCTCCCGTGCCCTGAAAGAAGAATCGTGAAGAAAGACCTCAATTGCCCCTCTTTCTAACAATATAATTTAAAAAGTATCGTTAACCGAAATAAAACGTTGAACAATGAATAAGTTTTCCAAAATCTCAGGTTTACTGTTGCTGGCCGTCACCGCCCTTCTGTTCAGTTCTTGTAAGAAGGAATATTCCCACACTACGGGCTGGGAATACAACAATGCGGAAAACGGTGGTTTCGAAGTCTATCCTTTCGTTGAACAGGAAACGGGTCCGGGTCTTGTGCTCATCGAAGGTGGTACCTTCACTTTCGGCCGTATGGAGCAGGATGTGATGTACGACTGGGGAAATACTCCTCGCCGCGTCACCATCTCCTCTTTCTATATGGATGAGACCGAAATCAGCAACCTCGACTACCGGGAATATCTCTACTGGCTCGAACGCGTCTTCGTGCCCGCCGACCTGAAGCAGGTGTATGACGAGGCCTGCCCCGATGAGAACGTGTGGCGCGAGAAGTTGTCTTTCGCCGAAACCCAGGTGGAATACTACTTCCGCTATCCCGCATACAATCATTATCCCGTTGTGGGTGTCAACTGGCTTCAGGCCGTCAATTACGCTGCTTGGCGTACCGACCGTGTGAACGAGCAGATCCTCGTGGATATGGGCTTCGTGGATTGGAATCCCGATCCGTCACCGGAACTCTACTTCAGCACCGACGCTTACCTGACCTACGACAGCTATGAGATGGAAACCGACAACCGCCTTCAGAACATCTCTACCGGCGATTATCGTAACGTGAAAATGGAAGACGGTATCCTCCTGCCGAAGTACCGCCTCCCCACCGAGGCCGAATGGGAATATGCCGCTTATGCTTTGATTGGCAATACTCTCAACGAACGTGTCCTCGAAAGAAAGGTTTATCCCTGGAACGGTCACTATACCCGTACCGATGACAAGCATTATTACGGCGATTTCGTTGCCAACACCCGCCGCGGCCGTGGCGACCTGATGGGTGTGGCCGGCTATCTTAACGATGCTTCCGATATCCCAGCTCCCGTCAACTCATACTGGCCCAACGATTACGGCTTGTACAATATGGGCGGCAACGTGGCTGAATGGGTGATGGACGTTTACCGTCAGACTTCTCACGACGAGGTTTACGAATTCAACCCCTTCCGCGGCAACTATTACGAGACCAAGAAATTGCTTGAGGATGGTACGGTTGAAGACCGTGACAGCATTGGCCGTATCCCGATGGTTCCCGTTTCCGATTTCAAGAATGATAGAAGAAGAAACTATCGTCAGGCCAACAATATCAACTATCTCGATGGTGACTGGGCTTCCCAGATTGAAATGGATGTTTGGCACAACACTTCCTCCGATGCTACTGACCAGATGTATCCGAAGGATGTGGCAGGCCAGTTCAGCTACTCACTCATTGGCGACCACGCCAGAGTTTACAAGGGTGGCTCCTGGATCGATCCTCAGTACTATGCCGCTCCCGGTCAGCGCCGCTGGCTCGAAGAAGACGAGTCAACGAAGTATATCGGATTCCGCTGCGCAATGGCACGCCTCGGAACTCCTTCTGGCGGCAGCGTTACCCGCTAATCAGTTTGCGAAAAGTTTTGTTAGAGACGGGGATTCACTCCGTCTCTACATATTTTAAATGATTCAAGTTTCGTAAGTTAGCGATTCGATTGTAAAAGACTTAGGACTTGAGATAGAGAAACGAGAATGAATGGATTTGCCATCCTATTTCCAATTCCGATTTGAAAAGTCGTAAGGCAAAAGTCGCAAGTCTCCATTAGAGCAAGAAAAAAACGGCTTGCGAAAGTTGATGAAATGAATACCATATTATTATCTTACTGAAATGATTGTAGTAACAGGTGCAGCGGGCTTCATCGGAAGCTGTATGGTGCAGAAATTGAATGCAGAGGGAATCCGGGACGTTGTCCTGGTGGATGACTTTTCAAAAGAAGCCAAGAAAAGAAACTGGGTGTCGAAACAATATATTGACAAGGTCCACCGTGACGATTTCTTTGCGTGGGCGGAGCAGAATGCTAAACACATTGATTGCATTGTCCATTTAGGCGCTCGTACTGACACTACGGAGACTGATTACGCCGTGTTTGAACGTTTGAATGTCGGATTCACCCAGCAGATGTGGGCGTTCGCCACGCAGTATAGGATTCCACTTTTGTACGCTTCGTCGGCTGCGACTTACGGTGACGGCGCCTTTGGATACGATGATGACGAGGCGAAGATTCCGCAGCTTTCCCCGCTGAATGCTTACGGCAAGTCGAAGAACGAAATCGACAAGTGGATATTGAAACAGGACAAGATGCCTCCGTTGTGGGCAGGGTTCAAGTTCTTCAATGTTTATGGCCCGAACGAATATCACAAAGGAAGAATGGCGTCGGTCATTTTTCATTCGTTCAACCAGATTAAGGAGACGGGGCGCGTGAAGTTGTTCCGCTCGCATCGTCCTGATTTCCGCGACGGTTATCAGCTGCGCGATTTTGTGTATGTGAAGGATGTCGTGAATGTGCTGTACTGGTTCGCCCGGAACCCGCACGCCAACGGGATTTTCAATCTTGGAACGGGGCGCGCACGCGCTTTTTTCGACCTGGCTTCCGCTACTTTCCGGGCCTTAGGACTGCAGCCCGCCATTGATTTCGTGGATATTCCTGCCGATATTCGTGACAAGTATCAATATTTCACCGAGGCGGACGTGCAAAAACTGCGTTCAGTCGGCTATGATGCGCCGTTCTACTCCTTGGAGGATGGTGTAACTGATTATGTGTCAGTTTATTTGAAGCAAGACCAAATTTTTTAAGTTTTTTTCAAAAAAAGTTGTCTTTTTTGCGGAATTATTTATAATTTTGTAATTCAGTTGTGCGTGTCGAGTCGCGTGCGCTGAGATATGAAATTCATCCACCAACGTGCAAATCCATTGTGCAAATGAAAAAATTCACGGAAAAGGACATTAAGGCGATGCTGAAGAAAGTCTTCGGCTTTAGCCAATTCAAGGGGAACCAGCTGCAAATCATCCAGTCGCTTTTGTCGGGCAAGGATTGCTTTGTGATTATGCCCACGGGCGGCGGCAAATCAATGTGCTATCAGTTGCCGGCGCTGATGTGCGAGGGAACGGCCATCATTATCTCGCCGCTTATCGCGCTTATGAAGAATCAGGTGGACGCGATGCGCAATTTCAGCACTGAATCGGGGGTGGCGCACTTCCTGAACTCGTCGCTCTCGAAATCGGAAATCAACACCGTGCGCACAGACCTCTTGGCTGGCCGCACCAAACTGCTATATGTCGCTCCGGAATCCCTTACGAAGGTGGAGAACGTTGACTTTTTCAAGGCCATTAACATCTCTTTCTATGCGATTGACGAGGCCCACTGTATTTCGGAATGGGGTCACGACTTCCGCCCTGAGTACCGCCGGATCCGCGACATCATTGATGCCATTGGCGCCAAAGTGCCTGTCATCGCCCTTACTGCGACAGCCACACCGAAAGTGCAGGCCGATATTCAGAAGAATTTGGGAATGGAAAAGGCGGAGGTGTTCATCTCCTCCTTCAACCGTCCGAATCTGTATTACGAGGTGCGCGAGAAGACGAAGGACGTTGACAAGGACATCGTCAAATTCATCAAAAGTCAGGAAGGCAAGTCGGGCATCGTGTATTGCCTGAGCCGTAAGAAAGTGGAGGAGTTTGCGGAATTTCTCCAGGCCAACAAAATCCGCGCGTTGCCTTACCACGCGGGACTGGACTCCAAGACGCGCATTGAAAATCAGGATGCGTTCCTGATGGAAAAGGCGGAGGTGATTGTGGCGACAATCGCTTTCGGAATGGGCATCGACAAGCCCGACGTCCGCTTTGTGATTCACTACGATATGCCGAAGAGTCTGGAAGGATATTATCAGGAGACTGGCCGCGCGGGCCGCGATGACGGAGAGGGAATCTGTATCGCGTTCTATGATTACAAGGATCTGGACAAACTGGAGAAGTTTTCCAACCGCAAGTCAGTTGCGGAGCAGGAGATCGTGAAACAGCTTTTGGCGGAAACTGCGTCCTATGCGGAGTCGTCAAGCTGCCGCAGGAAGCACCTTCTGCATTATTTCGGAGAAAATTATGAGGAAGAGAACTGTCATAACTGCGACAACTGCCTGCATCCTCGTCCGAAGATGGACGCCACCGACCAGATTCAACTGGCGTTGGATGTGATTGAGACGGTGAAGCAGCAGTTCAAGGAAGACCACATCATTGACATCCTGACCGGCACGAAGACGACTTCGGTCACGAAGTTCAAGCACGACCAGCTGAAGCAGTACGGAGAGGGAATGGACTACGATGCCAAGTTCTGGTCGAACGTCATCAGAATGGCCATTTTCGAGGGGCTGATTGTGAAGGATGTGGAGAACTATGGCTTGCTGAAAATCACCGGCAAGGGCAGCAAGTACACGATGAATCCGTACCCCATTATGATTGCGAAGCCCGCATCCGAGGATGGCGATGACGAGGTGAGCGAGGAGATGGCGCCGAGCAAGGGCGAGGCGATTGACAAGCCGTTGTTCACTCTGCTGAAGAACCTGCGCAAGACGCTGGCCCAGCGCGAGAACATCCCGCCGTTCGTGATTTTCCAAGACCCGTCGTTGGAGGATATGTGCACGCAGTATCCCATCACGATAGAGGAGATGACGCACGTGAGTGGCGTGGGCGCAGGGAAAGCGCAAAAGTACGGGCAGCCCTTCGTGGATCTGATTAAGAAGTATGTGGAAGACAATGAGATCGACCGTCCGCAGGACTTCATCGTGAAGACGCCGCCTAACAATTCTTCCCTCAAACTATACATCATCCAGAACATTGACCGCCAGCTTGACTTTGAGGACATCGCAATGGCGAAGGGGCTTGATATGGACGAGCTGCTGTCGGAAATCGAGAGCATCATCTCTTCCGGAACGAAGCTGGACATCAACTACTACATTGAGGAGGTGATCGATCCGTACCATCAGGAAGACATTCTCGACTATTTCCAGAATGCGGAATCCGACTCGGTGGAGGACGCTTTGGAAGAGCTGGGAGACGACGAGTATTCGGAGGAGGAAATCCGAATTATGAAGATCAAGTTTATGTCGGATCTGGGAAATTGAGACTGATAGAAAATAGTAAAAAAATCTTACGATTTTGTGCTGTGGAATGTGCGGAATTGTAAGATTTTTTTCGTATATTTGCAATGTTATATTAAAAACATATTTTGTTGACTATGAGTGAGATAGAAGAAAATAAGACACACGTTGAAGAATACAGTGCGGATAACATCCAGGTGCTTGAGGGCTTGGAGGCGGTGCGCAAGCGTCCGGCAATGTACATTGGCGACGTTGGCGAGCGCGGTTTGCACCATTTGGTGTATGAGGTGGTGGACAATTCCATCGACGAGGCGCTGGCTGGCCACTGCAACAATATCGAGGTGACGATTTACGAGGACAACTCGATATCGGTTCTCGACAACGGCCGTGGCATCCCTACGGATATGCACGAGAAGGAACATCGCTCCGCTCTGGAGGTCGTGCTGACGGTGCTGCACGCGGGCGGCAAGTTCAACAAGGACTCGTACAAGGTGTCGGGCGGTCTGCACGGCGTCGGCGTCTCCTGCGTGAACGCGCTCTCCAAGCATTTGCAGGCCGACGTGTATCGCAACGGCATTCACTATCAGCAGGAATATGCGTACGGCAAGCCGCTGTATCCCGTCAAGGAGGTGGAGAAGACCGACTATCGGGGAACGAAAATCACGTTCCTGCCCGATGACGAGATCTTCAATGTCTCTGTCTATCAGTACGGCATCCTTTCCAGCCGTATGAAGGAGCTGGCCTTCCTGAACAAGGGCATCCGCCTGACGCTGACCGACCAGCGCGAGAAGGACGAGAAGGGGAACTACAAGAGCGAGACCTTCTTCTCGGAAGAGGGATTGAAGGATTTCATCAGGTTCCTCGACAGCGGCCGCACCAAGATTATGGAGATGCCGATTTACATCGAAGGTGAGAAGGGCGGCGTCCCGATCGAGGTGGTGATGCAGTACAACGACGGATTTTCGGAAAACATACACTCATACGTCAACAATATCAACACGATAGAGGGCGGAACGCACCTGACGGGTTTCCGCCGTGCGCTCACCACCACGCTGAAGAAGTATGCGGTGAACAACAAGATGCTGGAGAAGCTGGAGAAGGGCAAGGACAAGATCGAGATTTCTGGCGACGACTTCCGCGAGGGACTGACGGCGATCATCTCCGTGAAGGTGGCGGAACCGCAGTTTGAGGGACAGACCAAGACGAAGTTGGGCAACAGCGAGGTTGACGGCATCGTGAGCTCTATGGTGAGCGAGATGTTGAGCCATTACCTGGAAGAGCATCCGAAGGATGCGAAGGAGATCGTGGACAAGGTGGTGCTGGCGGCCACGGCGCGTCACGCCGCTCGCCGCGCGCGCGAGCTGGTTCAGCGCAGGTCGGCTTTCAGCACGGGCGGACTGCCCGGCAAGCTGTCCGACTGCTCGTCGAAAGTGGCGGAAGAGTGCGAACTCTACCTCGTGGAGGGTGACTCCGCAGGCGGCACGGCCAAGCAGGGCCGCGACAGCCATTTCCAGGCCATCCTTCCTCTCCGTGGTAAAATCCTGAACGTGGAGAAGGCAATGCAGCACCGCATTCTGGAAAGCCAGGAAATCAAGAACATCTACACCGCGCTGGGCGTCACCATCGGCACTGCGGAAGACAGCAAGGCGTTGAATATGGATAAGTTGCGCTATCACAAGGTGATCATTATGACCGATGCCGATGTGGATGGCAGCCATATCGCGACACTGATTCTCACCTTCTTCTTCCGTCATATGCGCGAACTGATTGAGCGCGGCCACGTTTACATCGCCACGCCTCCTCTTTACTTGGTGAAGAAGGGCAGCAACGAGCGTTACGCCTGGACTGACGACGAGCGCGACGCCATTATGGCTGAGATGCGTGGCAACCAGGGCAATGACAGCAAGTTGCACGTTCAGCGTTACAAAGGTTTGGGTGAAATGAGCGACGAGCAGTTGTGGTCCACTACGATGGATCCCGCGCGCCGTACGCTCCGCCAGGTTACCATCGAGAACGCGATGGAGGCCGACTACATCTTCTCTATGCTGATGGGCGACGAAGTTCCCCCGCGCCGTGAGTTTATCGAAAAGAATGCCCGTTACGCCAATATTGACATCTAATATTTTTCGTTATGCCTGATAATGAATCCCTTACACTTTCCGTGCTGGATGACTCCGTGGGTGCGGAACAGCCGCAGCCGCAGGCCGAGCAAATTGAAAATCCTTGCGTGGCATTGAAGAATGTTGACATTTTTCAAAAAAAAGTCCCCATTCTGTCAAAGGTCAGTATGGAAATCAAGAAGGGCGAGTTCGTGTATCTCATCGGAAAGACCGGTGCCGGCAAGTCGTCCATTCTGAAGCTTCTGTTTGCGGAAATTCCCGCGGTGGGGGAGAGGGCGACCTGCGTTGACTTCGACCTGCTCAAGATCAAGACGCGCCAGATTCCCTACTTGCGCCGCAAACTGGGAATCGTTTTCCAGGATTATCAGCTGCTTTCCGACAAGCGCGTGGGCGAAAACCTGATGTCGGCGATGAGGGCGACGGGCTGGAAGGACCACCAGTCGATGGAAGCGCGTATGAAGGAGGTGCTCGCGCTGGTTCATCTCGAAACCAAGGACTTCAAATATCCGCACCAACTGTCGGGCGGTGAGCAGCAGCGCGTGTGCATCGCCCGCGCCTTGCTCAACAAGCCGGAACTGATTCTGGCCGACGAGC
>JAZQOJ010000051.1:0-27649 GCA_045627805.1 Bacteroidales bacterium | reverse complement strand
TTTTGTATTTTCCCATCAACCTGTCAAGCAATTGAGCATCGTCATCGCTCAATTCCGTGGTCATTTCAGTGGCCATTTCGGGAACTGTACATTCGGGCTGATCAAGTCCTAATTGAATAAGATATGTTTTCATAGCTTTGTGAATTTTTAATTATTAAAATTGCGTAAATAGAGTTTCGCATTCTGATAGCTGACGATGGCGGCTCCTTGGTTGAAAATGTCAGTACCCAGAACTCCGACACAGTTGAGAGGGATCATTCCCAATTTGTATTTCATAGGAAGTTTTCCATAGGCGACTGTGAAAGTTTTACCTGCAAATTCAGTAGCCATATTGAAAACAGGACTATTGAATTCGCCATTCGGACTTACGTCCACGCTTTCGCCATCGGGCTCACGGTTAGGAAGCAATTCGGCTTTGAGGTAAGCTGTTGGTGCGCCGCTGTCTAAAATCATTCTTTGATTTCTGCCATCAATATTGATGTCAATCATCGTATAACCCATTTTCACAGACATTCCAACGGCAACTCGGTCGGCTACTGCGGGAAGACTTTCATAGAAAGTGATGACGTTATTCTGATAGTTGAATTCAACTCCGGCGAATTGGCTCATAATATCGCCACCGATAAGTCCGTCAATAGGTGTTCCCAACATTTTTTCAAAAGTGTCAACTGAATAGTGAGAGGCCATAATCTGTCCGAAGTTGATTCCGAGTTTGTCGGCAAAAGCACTTGCAGTTTCGAGCAGACCACCGAACATACTGTTGCCGTTCTCGCCCGTAGGTTGCGAAAAGACACTGGCCACGATGTCTTGCGTATTTTGTTTGTCACAGGTGGGGAAAGTGCTTCCGCACAATTCGATGCTGCCGGTACGGCTAAAACTGAGTGGGGAACCCAAGTCCACAACATAAACATTTCCATCAACAGTGATGGTGGGATGGCCTTTGGCAAAGGTAATTGTAAAAGTTCTTTCTTCGTTCATTTTTTTTATTTTAATATTGATTTATTGATTGCTACGATAAATATTTAATTCAAGTTTCGCAAGTTAACAGGATGTTGGGCCGAGACAAAGACCTTCTCATAAATCATCCATTTTGCGTTCATATACGTCACAGGTGCCACGTCCATTGGGGTAATAGTGATGGATTTTATCAATGTGGGCATATCCTGGCCAGCGGGAATCTTCGTCAGGGCCAAAGATCAAGAACTTCGGCATACCGGCTGCATTTTGTGATGCCAGACGATATAAAGCACCTTTCACATCAAAAAAGTTCACCCAGTTGAAACCAAAGCCGTGCCCGGGCTGAATGATGGCGAGCAATGTCGGTGCGATCTGTTGGGCGCAGTAGAGTGCGTGATAGGTGGCAGCCCCATCGCCACAGATGTAGATGAGCGACATTCTTTCCGGTCCGTGTGAGGAATCCATATCGGCATCGCGTTCCAACAGAATCCATTCAGCGAAAGGTTCCTTCATAAAGCAGCGGTGTCTCTCCATTTTTTTCAATTCAGCAAAGGTAAGCTGTGGCATTTGCCAACCTTGGGGAGCAAGTTCGTCGTAGGTGAGTGGACGGTGTGAGTGTACGTGATAGCCACGGATGGTGTTCACGGCATCGAGCAGGCGGGGACGGTCCATGTGGTAGTCAACCATAATGTGAGAAAGAACTTGCAGTTCGGGTTTCATACAATTAAGATACTTCATTACGCCGCCATCTTCATCGCAGGCAGCATAGTAGCTTGAATTTTCAAGTACCAATTGAAGGGGCAATGGTTCGCCCGATAGATTGCTGATACGATTTAAATAATTGATAAACATATGGTTACTTTTTTATAATTTCTTTTTGTTTCGTTGGTACTCTTCCTTCATATCGGCCTCCAGCTTTCTGAAGCGGTAGGCCTCGCCTTTTGAATTGAATCCGCTGATGCATTCCGTCACGAGCCAGAAAACGAGCAACGCAACTCCAATCCACGACAGCAGACTAATAGCTATATTTTCCAGTATCTCTTTTAACGAGATGAATCTGATTTTTTTGTCATAAAAGTAGAAGAATTCGATGCAGAAAATGCCCGTGAATGTGATGGCAGTGCCGATAAGGTATATCAATAATATTTTCATAACGTTCTATGTTTTATATGTTTAAAATTTTGTTTGTGAAAGTCCGTTTGCCGGAAATGGCGAGAAACATCATCCGCAAGGAGTCTCGCCGTTCCGATGTGTGAACCGTTATTTGCCGAAGCCGATGGATTTGCTTTCGGTGCCATCCTTGATGGTTTCCTGTTTGCAGTACTTTCTCACCGTGTCGCACGTGGGCTCTTGTCCTTTAAGGACGAAGTCAACCATTGACTTGCGGGCGATGTTCTCAATCTGACCGCCGGAGAAGTCGTACTCTTTGGCGATGGTTTCCGCATCGCTGTCGGAAATTTTCGGAAGCATCGTTTTCCAGATGGATTGGCGGGCCTGGAGGCACGGTTTGCCGAAACGAACCTTGTAGATGAATCGTCGGTCGAAGGCGGGATCGAGGTTGGCGGCGAGGTTGGTGGTGGCGATGACGATGCCGCTGTGATTCTCCAGGTTCTCAAGGAAGATGGCAGCCATTGTGTTTTCCATCTTGTCCACTGAACTTTCGGGATTCTGTTTTCTGGAAGTGAGGATTCCGTCGCATTCGTTCAGCAGCAGGATGGGCGTGCGTTTGCTGTTTTTCACGCACGCGTTGTAGTCGTCCCAGAGTTGCTGACAAAGTTTCTCGCTTTCTCCGACCCACTTGCTTCTCAGGTCGCTCATATTGATTCGGAAGATGTCGCGGCGGCACGTTCTGGCAATTTCCAGCACCGTTGCGGTTTTCCCCGTTCCGGGAGTGCCGTACAGCAGACAGTTCACTCCCGTGCGCATACCATTTTTTGAGAGACGCGACTGCACCTGCTTCAAGTGATTTCCGCCCAGCAAATCGAACAGCGTGGCAATCTGTTCTTGCTCTTCGGCATTGTAAAACAACTCTTTATGCTCGATTTCCTTGTAACTGTGGAGGTATTGGGCGTGTCTTGCTGCAACGTTAGTGACCAGCATCGGAAAGAGTTCGCGTACCGCACTGTCGCTCAGTGTGTACGAATTTCTTATGGCGACGCCATCGCAATGATTGATTTCCACCAGATTTTTCTTCAAAAGTGCGCTGTTATGCTTGGCCATTTCAGCACTGATTTTTCTAAATTTCACTCTGTCATCAAAAATGAACTTGAATTCGCCTGCGTCGATTTCCTTCTCGCCGCGGATGATAAAGAGCATACAAAGCAGCAGCAGTATCTGTTTTTCCTCTTTCTTGAGTGTTTTTGAGATTTCGTTGAATTTTTTCACAAACGGAAGATCTTGGTTCTCCTGAAATAGTTCGACGATCTCTCTTTCAAGTTCGTCGCCACTTATATCGTTATCATCGCATTCGCAGTAGAGGTTGTCTAACTTTACAAAAAATTCGTCCTCATCGGTGCAGTGCTGGCTTGCGGGGACGAAGGCCTCGTCCTTGAGAATCGCGTTTTGAGCGGCAGCGGTGATTCTGTAAGAAACATTTTCGTGATCGAATCTGTCAATCATCTTTTTCGTAATGATTTTTTTATCAACGAGGTCGATGAAGAAGGGCTCCAGCGACAGCATTCGCATATTGCTAATATCCAGATAATCGGCCATATCGGAAATAGACATACGCGGTGCCCCGATTACGATAGAGAGCAGTACTGTCTGAATGGGCTCAATGCCGAACTTCTCAGCAATGTAATCCAGATTCTTTTTTGCACCAGACAAATACTCTTTGCAGATTTTGGATTTTCTGCAGCTGTGGAAGATGGTTTCAAAAGCTTCAATGGCATTTTGTTGGATGGGGAAAGTGCTCCCAAATGATTCTTTTTTTTCCATGGTATGTGTATTAAAGGTTAATAAAACTTGATTTCTTTGAACTTCAAAAAGTCCTGTTCCGTTTGCGATTTTGCATTTCGGAATCCGCTTTTCCCGAAATTATTCATCCTGTTGGGCGCAGATTAGTTTTGCATTCAACTCTTCAAATTGCGCCGCGTCGGTCGGTTCATCGCTGGCTTCCAATTGGTCGTATTCCGTCACGGAAATGAACTTCCCGTCGCTGTCAACGTAGCCGGTGACGCCGTCCAAAGTGAAGCAAAGAGGTTCTTCCAATGAGTCAGGGATATCCACTGAATCGTATTGCGGCGCGATGATGATTCCGTATGAGGGAAGATACACACCTTCTTTTCCATTGCCTCTCACTACGATGACATTGCTGATTCGCTTGGAATAGGAATCCAGACAGCAGGGGAGGATTTCTGTGCCGTCGGAAAGAATGATTCCAAATTGTTTGGAGCCGTCTTTCTTGAAATAGAAACTGAAACTCCACTCAACGCTTTCCATATCATCGTAAACGAAATCAGTAAGTTCCGTGCCAGTGCCGTCAGTCTTAACCAAGCCGTACTTCCCATTTTTAAGAGCGGGGAGGGCTGGTATTTTGTAATCATAATGGAATGTGCAACGGAAACCGTCGTAGTTCGCGGGAACGATGATTTCGCCGAGCATATTTTTCATTCCCATTTTGCCATCCTCCCCTTCAAAGGTGTATGACATCCAATCGTAATCGCTTCTGAAGCGGTTTACCTCGTCAAGCAAATCTTGTGAAAAGGGAGCGCCTTCTTCACTGCGAGACAACCATAATTCATAACTATGGTTGTACTTTGCCCAAAGTTCTTTGTTCATTCTCGGTTTCTGGTTGTTGGCACTCGGTACCAATCTTGTTTCTTTCATAGTTTCATTAACTTTGTAATTCATAACGTAATATTTTTTTTATGGTTAATTAATAGGTGAACTGTCTGTGTGTAGGAATGTGCATCCTTTGCCGGGACGGCACAAAGCGACGACGCATCCCGTCCGCAAGCGAACGGAAGCGTTCGGATCATAGCAAAACAAAACGCTCTGCGCCTGCGCAGGTGATTGTCTAAATATGTTTACTGTAGGAATCCTTTTTATCCAAAATTCTTTCCAGCAATATTTCTCTTCAAAGAGCGGTTTTCGTCATCGGCATGGCGTACCGATTTTGACGATGCAATATTAGTGATTTTTTTTAAAATGGGCCGAATGATTTCTTTAAAAAAAGTTAATTATTTAAATAGCTAAGAATCAATATGTTATTAATATACTAAATCGCAATAATATCATTTTAAAGCCCCAAATGTGTGCGCAAAAAAAGCGTAATTTGAGGAAATTCATCAAGAGATATGCAAAAAAGCAACACAATACGCATCATATTCACCAGTAAGGTGATTCTGATTTTTTTTTACAGAATTTATTGGCTGATTTCCGCGAATTGTGTAAATTTGCTCCCCAATTGAAGGATTTCAATGGTCAATTGTTTTTTAACGTAATTTAATCACACTATGGGAATGCCAGTTTCAAGATTTTCAACATTCTATAAGGATGGAATGCATCACTCTGAATTGGACAAATTCAACCTCAAGGCCATCGTGCTGCACGATCCAGAGGATGCCAAAACTTTTAGAATGTTGAAAAATGATTTTTATCAATTGAGTTACGATACGGGAGATAAATTCCTGTTTGTGACATTCTTTTCGCTGGATAATCGAAGAAAACCGCATTCGTACCGTTTCAGCAGGGAACAAGTGGCTTTCGATAGTGATTTCCCCGCCGAGCAAATCTATCTGCTGCGCCAGCAATTGGATTTGGATCACATTCCGCTGCCCATCATACTGCTGACCGCCGACGTGGACTCTGACAAAATACAAGTGATTCAACTGCGTGGCGACGACATACCGCATGCACTACTCGAATTGTCAAGACGAGTTCCGAGCATTGAAAATGATATTGACAACACACAATTCCTACTGTCAAGGGGATTTGCATATACGCCCAATATTTTCACAAAGCAACTTGACTTGCCGTTGGCCGACATATTGACCTCCTTTTTTGCGAAAGAGGTAATAAAGGAAAGCGACCACAATCCCCTGCTAAAAGATAGTTTGGGAAAATGGTCTGAAGCTGATGAAAGGAAGTTGAAAAATGAGCTCGAGGCAGAAAGGAAAAAAGACGCCCCGAATCCAGAACGGTACGACAGAATATTGCTCAAGCTCAATGAAGACCGTACGACGTGGAATCATTTGAAAGCGGGGTGCAGATGCGAGATGATGTGCTGCAATGATGAAGTGCAATCGCAGGAACCAAGCTATGGGAGAATGTCAACTCATTTCTTGCAGTGTCGCACAAACGAGTTGCGCAGCAACCATTCTCGCAACCCGTTGGAAGATATTGACGATAATTTACTGGATAATATTGAAAATGAATCACTTACGGCATTTAGAACCGCAAGGAGATTCTTGTCGGCAATGTCGGAACAAAGTGATGATGATTATGCGGGAATCGCATTGTATTTGTCCAAAATCATCGAAATCGAGCTGAACACATCAATTGTTCAGGAGATGCGGAAACAGCTTGGAATTGAGATGCCTGCCTACTACTGCAAATACAAGGACTGCAACCAACCTTTTGTCATTAGGGATGATGAAAGGGGAAAGGAGTTCAACTTGAACGCGCGCAAGGACGGCGTGTGGAAACGGTTGGAATTGGGAACATTTCACGGTGCCTATTCGCAAATGATAAGAATGAACACCGCCTACAGCACATTCGAACCCTTAGCATATGAATTCAAGGAAGCGCTTTACCGTTTCTATAACCGACGCAATGGTCCCACACATTACGAAGTAATGAATTATGAGGAGTTTAAGGAACAGTGCGACGACTTCAATTTCCTCCTCAGATTTTTCCCGGAGCTGATGAGACGCAAAACGGCAGTTAAAGCGAACACTCCGAATCGTGGTTTAGAATGGAAGTAGGGGGGCAGATTGATGTTCCCTTGCATTTATGGGTTGAATTTTGGCAAATATATCGTTAGTACTTGACAAAAAATGGGATTTTCGTCTAATTTTTCTTCATTTCCCAAATGTAAATAACATTCCACTCATTTTCTCGTTCTTATTTCTGTTTACCAGAATCAGAACGAACCATTGATATGCAGCAGTTCTTTCACGGCACGCACGCGAGATTTGAGGAATTTGACCTTTCACACGCTATAGAAGGCGACGGGAAAGTGAAGTTCGGTTACGGCATTTACGTCCCCTCTCATTATGAGTCGGCCGTCCATTCATTGTGGATGCGATGAAATTGTGCCTACAGTTGAAATACGAGCAATGCGATGATTTCAAGAGAACATTGGAACGCAGCAAGGGGAAATTCATCGTAAAGATCAAAGCACATTCAAGAAGAAAAGTGCTGATACCTGGGGAGTTAAGAAACAAGGCGACTTTTATGTCGGCTCGAACCTGTTGGGCAGATTGCTGATGGAACTTCGAGACAACGGGAAGTTGGAAATAAAACCTTTCCCCACATATTTAAAATGACATTCAGCATTGCCGCATTTACAAGATGAAAGGGAACTGTTCCGTAAATTTTTGATATGATTAAATGAAAATCCGGGTTCTCTTTTTGTATTCGGCGTAGCCGGGCTTGTTTTGCAGCTGCCGTTTCTCCATCAGCGGAATGCTGATGAACAGGAAAAGCAGGGTCATCGCTACGGGACCTGCCAGATACCATAGGTTGCGCTCAAGGCCGTTGACCGACACGAACATCAGCCAGACTCCCCACCACATCATTATCTCGCCCAAATAGTTGGGATGGCGGCCGTGCTTCCAAAGCCCTGCCGTGCAAACTTCGCCCCGTTGCGCTGTTTGGGCGAAGCGGTGGCGTTGCGTGTCGGCTACCAGTTGGAGCGTGGCCGCACCCACGCTGATGGCAAAACCGAGCCAGGTGAGCCAGCTCGCACTGCCGGGATTGTATAGCAGGTCGATGCCGGGCAGCATCGCCAAGAACACCACGATCGTTGGCATCATATTCAGTCCGAAAAAGTTGATAATCTGGAAGATGAACGGCTTCTGCTCGGTGCGGTATTTGGTGTAGCGCCAGTCTTCGGTGTTCAGATTCCGGAAAGTGTAAGCCCAGTTGCCCGTGAGGCGGATGCCCCAGTACCACACGGCGATCAGCAGCGCGATTCCCGCGCAACTCAGATTCCCGCTCTGAATCGCCACCGCGGTCAGCACGATGGGCGGCGCCACACTCCAGTAAGGATCGTAAACCGACACGTTTCGGTACGCCAGCCCGAAAGCCCACACTACCACCGTGGCAATGACATCGGCCCAGAAAATCAGCCAGTAATGATCGCTGATGCAGGGAGTTAGAAACCGGTATGCCAAAAAGCCGACGCCCGCGCCAACGAAATAAATAAGGGTTAGTAGGATGAAACTCGCTCTTCTGGATGAACTTAATTCCGACATAATGAAAGATGGTTAAACGCTGCAAATATATGATTTTTTTACAGAATTATTTCATCGTCCTCGCAAATTTTCTACGTCGTCGGCTCCGTCCTTGTCGCCACCATTACGTTCTCAACCTTGCTCCGCTGCTTGAAATGCTCCGTAATGCCTTCATTTCATTATGATACAGCAAGAAAAGAAATTTTCTAATAATTTCCTCGGAATTTCCTGCGCATTTCCTATATCACGCCTTCAGGCGGTGTCCCGTTTTTATGGAAATTATCGTTCCCGTGCTGAATGTTGATTACTTGTTGAAAAAAATCAATCTTTTTTGAACATACTAAAAGAGATTTGCGTAATTTTGCCGATTATTTTAAGATTTTTTATGAAAAAAAGTTTACCTTTTATTATTGTGTGTTTGTTGTTGAGTGGTCTTATGACGAAAGCGGCCGCCAGCAACGATATTAATGATTTGAATGATAGTACTTTAGTGCAAAGTATTGACAACAAGGATCCGAAGCCGAAGAAGGAGAAGGACCCCAACCGGAAGCGCACGGGCTGGACTTTCGGCATTCTGCCGAGTGTTTCGTATGACGCGGATTTGGGCTTTCAGTACGGCGCTCTCTCCAACATTTATTACTTCGGCGATGGCTCCACCTATCCCGAGTACCTGCATTCTTTCTATGTGGAGGCCTCGTACACCACCCGCCGTTATGGCGTTTTCCGCTTCTCGTACGACTCCAAGCACCTGATTCCCAATCACCGCCTTACCATCGACTTGTCGTACCTTCCCGATGCGATGTGCGACTTCTACGGTTTCAATGGTTACCAGTCGGTTTACAACAATGTGTGGCGCGATTCGAAGCATTACACCGCCGAAGAGGGCTACAAAAGCCGCGCATTTTACAAGTTCAAGCGCGACCTGATCCGCTTTTCGGCCGACGTTCGCGGACCTATCGCGGGCAACTGGTATTGGTGCGGCGGCATCGGTTTGCTGGGCTATCTGAACAGTTCTGTGAATCTGGATGTTTTGAACAAGGGAAAGAAAGAGGAAAAGCAACTCCCTTACATTGACGGGCTTTACGAGAAATACATACAGTGGGGACTGATTGGCGCCAACGAGAAGAATGGCGGTATGCATCCCTATTTGCGCGGAGGTCTCGCTTACGATAGCCGCGACCGGCAGACCAATCCCACCAAGGGCATTTACACCGACGCGTTCCTGACTTATTCGGCCGGTTTCAATTCGGAGCATTTCGGCGACCAGCGCGAGTTCAACAATTTGCGCTTCAATTTTACTTTCCGTCACTATGTTCCTATTTATCAGGACTATATCTCCTTCGCCTATCGTTTGGCAGCTCAATTGACGGTGGCGGGCAACAGTCCGTTCTATATGAACAATTACTGGAACACGCTCTATATTCAGCGCGTGCTGTACGAAGGAGTGGGCGGCTGCAACACGGTGCGCGGACTCTTGCGCAACCGCGTGGTTTCCAATGGCTTCGCCTTCGCCAATGTGGAGTTCCGTTTCAAGGTTTGCAAATTCCACGTCAAGAAAGAGAACTTCTACATCGGCCTGAATCCGTTCCTGGATGCGGGTATGGCGCTGCAACCTTACGAGATGGACGAGAACACCGTGCGCAAGGCCATCGCTGCTAACGACCCCGATTTCGATATGAACACCCTTTCCGATTATTTCAATTTCGATAAAAAAGCTGTTTACAAGCCCCATTTGTCGGCGGGTATCGGCCTGAAGGCGGCAATGAACGACAATTTCGTGCTCTCGGTTGACTGGGCGATGCCGTTCAGCAAGCAAGACAATGCCGGCTGGGCCAACTTCTATGTGAAAATCGGATATATGTTCTAATTTTTAATAAACTATTAACCTTTATATAAATGAACGTAATTGTACTTACTGCGGGATACATTCTTTTTCCCGTCATTATCATCCTGCTGTTTAATCGCTACAAGTGGGTGAAGTCAATTGGTACGGTGGTGCTGGCCTATGCGGTGGGCATCCTTCCGGCATTGTTCGGGCTCACGCATTATGCGGAGGGCACGGCTGGACTTTCGGTTCAGAAAACCATTATGAACATCGCGGTTCCGTTGGCGATTCCGCTGATGCTGTTCAACTGCAACTTCAAGCTTTGGACGAAGTCGTTGCCGAAGACGGCGGCCGCGCTGGGAGCGGGACTGATTGCGGTTTTGGCGGCCGTGATCGGCGGATTTTTCATCTTCCGCAATGCCGGTGTTGACGACATTGTCAACGTGTCGGCGATGATGACGGGCATTTACACGGGTGGCACGATGAACTTCAATGCGCTGGGTGCCGCTTTGGGAGTGGCTCCCACCACGATGGCTACAGTGCTCGCCTTTGAAATGATCGTCACTTTCCCGATGATTATGTTCATTGTGGGCGGCGGTTACAAGATTTTCCGTAAGATTCTGCCTTTCAAAGATGAGGCGACGGTGGTTGACGATGGTTCTGTCAAGGACCTGGAGCACGGAATCGAGCAGTACCAAGGAATGTTGAAGCCGCGCACGTTTTTCCGTTCGATGATTGGATTCGGCATTTCCGTGCTGTTCCTGGCCATCGGCGCGGGACTCTCGCTGCTTATTACCGGCAAGCTGAACGAACTTGTCATCATCCTGACAATCACCACCTTGTCGATTATCGCATCATTCTCGAAATTCGTGCGCGAAATTCCCAAGACCTTTGAGCTGGGAATGTTCTTCATTTTGATTTTCAGCGTTGTGGTGGCTTCCCAATTCGATTTGAACAGCATCAACGAGGGCGCGCTTGTGATTGGCGGTTTCCTCTTGTTCATCATCCTCGCAGCCACGCTCCTGCACGTGATCCTCTGCCGCATTTTCAAAGTCAGCGGCGACCTGTTCTGTGTGGCTCTCACGGCGTTGCTTTGCTCGCCCCCGTTCGTCCCGCCGGTTGTGGGCGCAATGGGCAACAAGAAAGTGCTCATCAGTGGTATCGTCATCGGTTTGGTCGGCTATGCCATCGGAACCTATCTGGGGGTGGCGCTTTCGTACTTTTTGGGCGCTTTTTAATGCGTGAATAATTCAAGTTTCGCAAGTTAACAAACTAATAATAACAGACTTAGGACTTATACGAGAACTGACGAATGAGCGAGCGCAAAGCCAAACTTGTTTGGGCTTTGCCGAGCGAAGAGGAAGAAAAGAAGCGCAGCTTCTTAACAGCGAGAACTGACGAATGAGCGAGCGCAGAGCCAAACTTGTTTGGGCTTTGCCGAGCGAAGAGGAAAAAAGGAAGCGCAGCTTTTTAACGGAGGAAATGGATTTGCTATCCTATTTCCAATTTCGACTTGAAAAGTCGTAAGTCAAAAGTCGCAAGTCTCCATTACAGCAAGAAAAAAACGGCCCGCGAAAGATGAATAAATAACTTTTTATAATTAGATATCGTCAAATGGTTACTTTTTGTATTTCTTTGGTGTTGTTGGTGGCGGGGTATTTTCTTTATGGAAAATTCATTGAACGCGTGGTCGGGGTTGACAAGGACGCGGTGACGCCGGCTTTGGCTCATCCCGATGGTGTTGACTTCATCCCGATGAAGTCGTGGAAAGTTTTCTTGATTCAGTTTCTGAACATAGCGGGTGTCGGTCCGATTTTCGGAGCCATTATGGGCGCGAAATTCGGTACGGCCTCTTTCTTGTGGATTGTCTTCGGTTCCATTTTCGCGGGAGCAGTTCACGATTACATTTCCGGTATGATTTCACTGCACAACGGCGGAATCTCGCTCCCCGAAATCCACGGCAAGTATCTGGGCCGAAGCATCAAGCAGTTTATGCGCGGATTTATGGTGGTGCTGATGATTCTCGTGGGGGCGGTGTTCGTGAGCGCGCCCACCGAGTTGCTGGCCAATATGACTTCTTGGAATGTTGAGGTCTGGATCGTCATTGTGTTCGTGTATTACGCTATCGCGACATTGTTGCCCATCGACAAGATCATTGGCCGCGTTTATCCGCTTTTTGGCTTTTGCATCCTGTTTATGGTGCTGGGCATTATGGTGATGCTGTTTTGGAAGCATCCTCAGTTGCCGGAGGTTTGGGAAGGATTGCGCAACACGCATCCGCAGGCCGACAAGATGCCGATTTTCCCGATGATGTTCATCTCCATTGCGTGCGGCGCAGTATCGGGCTTCCACGCCACGCAGTCGCCGCTGATGGCTCGCTGTATGACCAACGAGAAGCAGGGACGCCCTATCTTTTATGGCGCGATGATTACCGAAGGCGTGGTGGCGCTGGTTTGGGCGGCTGCGGCCACCTGTTTCTTCCAGGCGAATCCGGGCACCACGGCTGGCGCCTCCGTCATCGTGGATGCCATTAGCCGCGAGTGGCTCGGCCCCATTGGTGCCGTGCTGGCTCTGCTGGGCGTTGTAGCGGCTCCCATCACTTCGGGCGACACCGCCTTCCGTTCGGCCCGCCTCATTGTCGCCGATTTTCTCCGCTTGGATCAGAAGAGCATCAAGAATCGTCTGTTTGTTTCCGTACCGTTGTTTGCCGCGGCGGTCGGCGTGCTGCTTTTCAGCATTTTCAATCCTGGCGGCTTCGATGTCATCTGGCGCTATTTCGCTTGGTTCAACCAGATTCTGGCGGCGGTAACACTCTGGGCCATTACCATTTACTTGTACCGTGAGCACAAGTTTTACTATGTCGCGCTCGTTCCCGCCGTGTTTATGACGATGGTGGTGAGCACCTTCATTTTCATCGCGCCCAACGAGGGATTCGGCCTGCCTCCCGTCATCGCTTATGCGTTTGGCGGGGTCATCACGCTCGATGTCGTGGCATTGTTCTGGTATAAAATGAGAAAATACAGGAAAGATGAAAACACATTGTAAGGTTATTATTCTCGTGTGCCTGTTCGCGCTGCTGCTGCCATCGGCTTTCGCCCAAAGCGGCGAGGATGCCGAAATGAACATCGCGGGACCCGGCGTGGATTTCATCATTGGTGCGGGCATCTATTTCGGCAGCAAGACCACGGCTGGCTATTACAGCGGAATCCCGGACAACGAGAACAATTTGGACTATATTTTTGATAATGACTCCTGGAAGGAGCAGATCATCAAGCTGATGACCGACCGCAACAGCTTCATTTCTCCCAGCGACACCACCATCGGCGTGCTCGAATATCCTGGTGCGATGAAATACAAGCCGGCGATGTCGGTCTCGCTCGGCGCATCGTACCGCTTCAACAGCCATTGGCGTATCAACATCTATTATACTTTCGCCCGTTTGACGGCAAAAGACGTTTTCACGGTGTCGTTTGAGAACAGAGTGCCTGGGAATCAGAAAAATCCCTATATGATGTACCTGCTGATTGGCAAGGAAAACCGTTCCTTTTTTGATCTCACGGGAAGTTATACCTTTCAGTTCAACAAAATCGTGAAGCCCTTCATCGAGTTCGGCGCGCAGTTCAATTTCGTGCGGGTGAAGAAGTTTGATGCCGTGATTGAGGACCACGAGTTCAACCTGATGGACATTTATGGCGGCTCCACATACGTGCAAGGCGCTTATATGCAGACTTTTGTGCCTCATTACGGCGGCGCGGGGTGGGGCGTTGAGGCGGCTGCCGGCATCAAGTTCGCGTTCAGCCCGGCAGTCTCCATTGACCCCTGTTTCTATGTTTCTTTTGGAAAAATCAACCTGGAAGGTTACAAGACGCCTCACTTCAACTATGGCGCATACGTGCGCTTGGTGATGAGCGACGCAATGTTTAACCGCTAACATAGATTTTTTTTCATAAAACGCTTTTCATATTGAAAAATGCTGTATCTTTGCAACGTGAATTTCACACCGTGAGATTCTACTTTTCAACGTGAATCTTTCTTTCGTTAAAAAGCCACTACATTATCACTATTTACTTTATTTATGAATAACACTGAAGAGAAAAAAACGAAGCGGAAGCGTATTGCTACCGAGAAAGTTCCTGTAGCAACCTCTAATGCGAAAAAGGTCAACACGCTGGTTTCTGTTGCCGAAGAGGTGGCCCGAATGTCGAACCGAATCGCGAAAGATGTCGTTCCCACGATGAGTGAGCCGGTTGACTATGTGCAAATGGCTGAGAATGCCGAGAGTTTGGCCCAGCGCATTGAAGAACTTTCACAGGAAGTGGTGCAGATGGGGAACGAAGTGGTCCCGGCCGAGGAAAAGCCGAAGCAGAAAAGAGGAAAGGCGGCCAAGGCGGAACCGAAACCGCAGGCGGAACCTGCCGAACCCCAGATGGACCTATTCAACATTCCGCTCGACATACAGATGGACTCTACCACCGAGCAGCTTGCTGCCCGCCTCGACCAGCTACAACTTACTGATTTGAAGGAAACTACCGAGTCCATTCAAAAGCCCACCAAGAAGAAAAACCGCAGCAGAAAGTCGAAGGATGCTGAAATGGTGGAGGAAGAGTTGGACGTGGAACGCCTGAATTCCATTATGATTGATGACTTCACGTTTGGCGAGGATCCTGCGGCCGCAAGCGAGACGACGCCGGCTCCGACCGATACCGAGGAAGGGGTGTCTGCTGAAGCGAGCGAGCCCGTCGTTACTGCGCCAGAAAACAGTGAGCCCGCCGCCGAAAATGGCTCGCAGGGCGTTTCCGAACAATGGAAGCTGATCGCCAATTCGCATTACGAGGGCTTCGTGCAGGCAGAAGGCGTACTCGAAATCGCTACCAACGAGTCGTGTGGTTTCCTGCGCTCCTCCGATTATAATTATCTCAATTCCCCCGACGATATTTACGTCTCCGGCTCCCAAATCAAACTCTTCGGCTTGAAAAACGGCGACACCGTGCAGGGACTGATCCGTCCGCCGAAGGATGGAGAAAAATATTTCCCCATTGCCAAGATTGAGAAAATCAACGGGTTGGATCCGGAAAAGATACGCGACCGTATTCCGTTCGACTACCTGACTCCGATGTTCCCGAACGAGAAAATCGAGCTCACGGGCCACGGACACAACAACATCTCCACCCGCGTGATTGATATGTTCGCTCCCATCGGGAAAGGGCAGCGCGGCCTGATCGTGGCACAGCCGAAAACAGGTAAGACCGTGTTGCTCAAGGAAATAGCAAACGCCATCGCCGACAATCATCCTGAAATCTACCTGATCGTGTTGCTCATCGACGAGCGACCGGAAGAGGTGACCGATATGCAGCGCAGCGTGAATGCGGAGGTAATTTCCTCCACCTTCGACGAGCCCGCCGACCGACACGTGAAGATTGCCAACATCGTGCTGGAAAAGGCGAAACGCCTGGTGGAGTGCGGCAACGACGTGTGCATCCTTCTTGATTCCATCACCCGACTGGCCCGCGCTTACAACACGGTTTGCCCCGCTTCAGGCAAGGTGCTCTCTGGCGGTGTGGAAGCCAACGCTTTGCAAAAGCCCAAACGCTTTTTCGGCGCCGCCCGCAACATCGAGAACGGCGGCTCCCTCACTATCATTTCCACCGCCCTCATTGATACGGGCTCCCGTATGGATGAGGTCATCTTCGAGGAATTCAAGGGAACCGGCAATATGGAGTTGCAACTCGACCGCAAGCTCGCCAACAAGCGCGTGTACCCGGCCGTTGATATTATGGCCTCCAGCACCCGCCGCGACGACTTGCTCCTCGAACCTCGCATCATTCAGCGAATCTGGCTTTTGCGAAACCATCTCTCCGATATGAACACCATAGAGGCAATGGAATTCGTAAAAGAACATATGCAGCATACGAAAACCAATGAGGACTTCCTATTCTCAATGGAAGAATAAATTTTAGGAAAGAATTCCTCTCCCACAAACTCAACAATTCAACAAACTCAACAATTCAACAACTCAACAAAATGGCAGAAAATCAGAATAACAACCAACCTCGCAAAGAGGGAGGTGGAAACCGCGATAATCGTAATCCCAACAAGAACAGGAATCGCAACAGGAACCGCAATCGCGACAATCGCGGCCCGAAACAGGGCGAGGAACCTTCCGCTCCGAAAGAGGAGAAGAAGAAGTTGTCGCCTTTGGCAGAGGAACCGCTGACACAGTTCGAAATCGAGATGGACGATGCGGTCCTTCCCGGTGACGACGACGACCAGGATGTCGGCACAATGCAGGACATTGAGCGGCTGAAGGCCGAAACGGAAATCAAGAAGACGAAGAAATACAAGGAGGATGAGGCGGCTCCCGTGCAGACGGAAAGCTGGGAGGAATACCTCGAACAGGACATCCGCACGGGAATCAGCGCCGAAACGGAGCGCATTTCCGCCAATCCGTTCCTCACCCGAGGGCTCAGCGACCAGCCCAACATTCAGCAGCCCAACTGCCAGGAATACTCGGCGCAGGCCTGCAAGCTCAACACTTACAACTGGATGTCGGAACTCGACATCACCACCGACTATCTTGACTGCCCCATCGCTGAGGTGCGTTTCAAGAATAGCCACAAGGACTTCTTCCTTCTGCCGAGCGAGGGCGTCTTCCACGAGGGCGACATCGTGGCTGTGGAGGCCGCTACCGGACACGACATCGGCATCATCTCGATGCTCGGCAAAAACGTGATGCGCCAGATGAAGCACAAGCGCGTTCACGCTGACGACGTGAAGAAGAAAATCTACCGCCTCGCACGTTATACCGACATCGACAAGTGGATCTCTTCCGTGAAGCAGGAGCACACCACGATGCTTTCGTCACGCTACATCGCCTGGGATTTGGGTTTGAAAATGAAAGTGAATGATGTTGAATATCAGGGAGATGGCACTAAGGCGATTTTCTATTATTCGGCCGAAGACCGTGTGGACTTCCGCGAGCTGATTAAGATTCTGGCGGAACAGTTCCACATCCGCATTGAAATGCGTCAGATTGGCGTGCGCCAGGAGGCGGGCCGTTTGGGCGGCATCGGCACCTGTGGCCGCGAGTTGTGCTGCTCTTCGTGGCTCTCCAATTTCCAGTCGGTGTCAACCGCCGCGGCACGCACCCAGCAGCTCTCCCTTAACCCGCAGAAACTGGCCGGACAGTGCGGGAAACTGAAGTGCTGCCTCAATTTCGAGCAGGCCACTTATCAGGAGGAAATCAAGCAGTTCCCGCCTTCCAACACCCGACTGAAATTCAAGAACGGAACCGCCTATTACAACAAAATCGACATCTTCAAGAAAATCGTGTGGTTTAATTTCTCCGGCGACAACTCAAGTCTTTTCGCCATTCCGCTTGATAGGGTGAACGAGATTTTGGAAATGAACAAGAAAAACCAGTTCCCCGAAAAAATCGAGGACTTCTCCGTGGTCAACCAGAAGAAGGAGGAAGAGGTGCACTATAGTTTGGACGAATTGAAAAACATTGAAGACAAGTAGTTATGAAAAAGTTTTTTCGCTCGTTGCTTTTTCTTTCCTTGTGCGCTATGCTGGCTTCGTGCGGCTCTGATGTGTATTACGAGAAAATCCACGCGCTTGACAAGGAGTGCTGGAACAAGGAAGACTCGCTGGTTTGCGTGCTGAACGTGGAGGACACGCTTCAGTTTTACACGATTATGTTGGATGTGCGCAACAGCGTGAGCTATCGCTACCAGAATCTGTATCTCTTTATGGACACCAGGGACCCGAAGGGCGTGATGACGCGCGACACGATGGAGTTCACCCTCGCCGACGCGCACGGCAACTGGTACGGCCGTGGCGACCGGCTCAAGGATTTCCAGTGCTACTGGTATCCGAAGGTGCGTTTCCCCAACAAGGGAGAGTACAGGTTCACTTTCTATCAAGCTATGCGTGAGGATGTTTTGAAAGGAATCGCCAATTTCGGAATGACGGTCAAGGTTTTTGATGAGAAAAAGTTTAGAAAGGAGCAAGAAAAAAGAAGAAAGTATGCGAAAAAAATTAGCGAAAGCTAATCTCTTTTTTGTATATTTGCAAACCATTTTGAATAGAAACTTTAATAAGATATTTACCAAAAATTAAAAATTATGGCAGCAGAAAAAATCACTTCCAGCAAGCAAGCAATGGAGATGGAAGACCGCTACGGCGCTCACAACTATCATCCGCTTGGCGTAGTTATTTCAAAAGCGAAAGGCCCCTTTATGTGGGATGTTGAAGGCAAAAGATATTTTGACTTCCTTTCAGCTTATTCAGCAGTAAATCAGGGACATTGCCACCCGAAAATCGTGGGCGCAATGGTTGAACAATGCCAGAACCTCACTCTCACCTCCCGCGCTTTCTACAACGATTGCCTCGGACCGTATGAGAAGTATGTTACCGAAACCTTCGGCTACGACAAGGTTCTTCCGATGAACTCTGGCGCTGAAGCCGACGAGACCGCGCTGAAGCTCGCTCGCCGTTGGGGTTACGATAAGAAAGGCCTTCCGGAGAACCAAGCGAAAATCATCGTTTGCGACGGTAACTTCCACGGCCGCACCATCACCATCATCTCCCTTTCCATCGACCCCGATGCTTACAAGGGATTTGGTCCTTTCACTCCTGGCTTCATCAAGATCCCTTACAATGATGTTCCCGCTTTGGAAAAAGCTTTGGAAGATCCCACTGTTTGCGGCTTCCTGGTAGAACCCATTCAGGGCGAGGCCGGCGTCTTCGTTCCCGATGAAGGATATCTGAAAAAATGCTACGACCTCTGTAAGGCGCACAACGTGCTGTTTATGGCCGACGAAGTACAGACTGGTATCGCTCGTACTGGTAAGATGCTGGCTTGCGATCACGAAGGCGTTCGCCCCGACATCCTCATCCTTGGCAAGGCCCTTTCAGGCGGCACGATGCCCGTTTCCGCAGTTCTCGCTGATGACGACATTATGCTCAACATCAAACCCGGCGAACACGGCTCCACCTTCGGTGGCAACCCGGTAGCTTGCAAGGTGGCCATCGCCGCTTTGGAGGTTGTGAAAGAAGAAAAGCTCGCCGAACGCGCTGAGTATCTCGGCAAGATCTTCCGCGATGAAATGAACAGCGTGAAGAGCGATATGATTCAGCAGGTTCGCGGTAAGGGCTTGCTCAACGCCATCATCATCCGCCCGAAGAACGGCAAGGAAGCTTGGGACGTTTGCGAAAAGATGAAGGAACTCGGCGTTCTGGCAAAACCGACCCACCAGCATATCATCCGCTTTGCTCCTCCGTTGGTTATCACCGAAGAGGAACTCCGCGAAGCCATCGAACTCATCAAGAAAGCCATCCTTTCTTTTGAATAATGGATATGTGAACACGAAAAAGGGAACGCATCAATCGCGTTCCCTTTTTTTATGGAATTATCCGCATTGCGGGATTTTTGCTCAACACATCGCAAGTCCCCAATCGTCCGTTCACAGCTGCTCAACTTCCTTTTAATTTTCCCGAAATTTCCTGCGCATTTCCTATATCACGACGAAGGCGGCATTCATCCATTCCACCATTCGTCCCTTCATCCATTCCACCGATTTTAACCGTTTAACCGACGTTAACCGTTTCCACGTCTCATAATTCCCCTTATCAGAAAATCCTTAAATTTTCGGCATATAAATTAACAAGATGCAATGCGGACAATTCCCTTTCTTATGCGTCGAGTGAAGATGTCGCCCGCGTGATTTCTCGTTTCCCGACGGGTCCTGGAAGCGCCTCCAGCGAGAATCCCGCCGCTCTGAGTGCGCGTTTCACACTTCCTTTGGCACAATAGGTCAGCAGTTTCGCCCCCGGCTTCATCGCCTTGCGGATCTTAACGAAATTCTCCTCCGTCCACAATTCAGGTTGTACCGCTGGATTGAACATATCGTAATACACCAGGTCGTAAATGCCGTTTTCCAATTGACAATCCTCCAGTTTGCATAACGTTTTCCTGAATTGGAAATCCGGCCGAAGAAGCACGCTTTGCCTGTCGTGTGCTTGATGCATTTTCTCGTAAATGTCGAAAGGAAAATCGGAAGTGCGCGCTGCATAATTCAATTGCCCGACCTCCTCCATTGAGAGAGGATAGGCCTCTACTGTGTCGTAGCGTATCGGAGGCGTAAATTGCTCCATATAAGTCAGTATGGCGTTCAATCCGGTCCCCAAACCGCATTCCAGAATAGAGATTTGCGGCAGTTGGAGACACTGCCGCAAACCGTTTTGTATGTAAATGTGCATTGATTCGTTCCACGCGCCGTGAACGGAATGGTACTGTTCGTCAACATCCGCCAATTTCAGCGAAGCGGAGCCGTCGTCGGTGGCGAAAACTTGTCGCTTGTCAAAACGAATGTCCACCGTCTATCGGATGATGAGTTTCTTGCGAACCATTTCTCCGCTTTGCATTCTGCACTGCAAAACATAAGTGCCCGCACGCAGTTGGGAAAGGTCTATGGTTCTTTCTGTCGCGTTCATTCTTTCGCTTAATACCAGACGTCCCGACATATCGAAGATGCCTATCTCGCTGATGAGTTGCTCGCCTGCGTTAACCGTGATTTGGTTTTCTGCCGGATTCGGATAGACATTCACCGAGCGCGACAAGTCGCTGTAATGCTGAATGTTGGTGGCGGTGTCAACGACTACGGTGATGCTTGCTTGGTTGCTGCATCCGCTGCTGTTGTTGGTTACGGTAACTTGGTAGGTTGTCGTCGTATCGGGCCATACCGTGATAGACGAACTGGCAACGCCGTTGTTCCACAGGTAGGAACAGTTGGAGGAAGCTTGAGCAAGCAAGGTTGTGGTATCGCCTTTTATAATGTCGTTGTCGCCGTAAATGGAGACGGACGGTTGCGGGTACACAAACAGCGATAAGGTGACGGCGCTGTCGCATCCTGCTTGAGAGTTTCTTTCAAAATGGTAGGTGTTGGAGATGGTCCCCACGTCAAAAGTGGTGTCGCGCCAAGTGTAGGGGAGGTCGTTTTCGCAGATTCTAACCGTTACGGTTTCGTTGTAGCTCGGATTGACGGTCAGATGCAGGGTCAGTGAGCTGTCGCAGCCGGCGGAGGTGAGGTGGTGGAATTCGAAGTCTCCGGAAGTGGTTCCTGCGGAGAACCATCTGTTCTCGGGTTCGTAGTAGTAGGGCAATTCGTTGGCGCAAATGGTCAGCTCGTCGCTGTATGCGTATTGCGGATGAATGATCAGGTTCAGTACCAGATTGCTGTCGCAGCCCTGCACGTTGGTATGGTGGAACAAATAGGTGCCCGAAGTGGAGCCGATTTCAAACGTGGTGTCCTCATTGCTCCAGTAGTAGGGAAGGTCTCCCGAACAGATGGCCAGCGTGTGGGTGGATGTTGTGGTCGGATTCACCGTGAGATACAAGGTGACCACGCTGTCGCAACCGAACTGGCTGGCGCGGTGGAACTGGTAAACGCCGCTGATGCTGTTTGTGCCGAAGGTGGTGTCGCGCCATTCGAAGGGAAGGTCGCTCTGGCAAACCGCTATAGACTCATTGTATGCGAAAATGGGGTGTACGATCAGGTGCAGCGTTACCAGACTGTCGCAGCCGTGAATGGTGTGGCGGGTGAAGTGATAGTCGCCCGTGTTCCCGCCCAGGAAGGTGGTGTCGCGCCAGATGAACGGGAAATCGTTGACACATACTTCCACGGTCTCCTCCTCCTCGAAACTCGGATGCACGATCAGCGCCAAGGAAACGGTGCTGTCGCAGCCGGAAGCGGAAGTCCTTGTGAACTGATACACACCGCTTTGCGTTCCCTCCTCAAACGTGGTATCGCGCCACGGGTAAGGCAATTCGTTCTGGCAGATGATGACGGATTCGGTCATCTGGTAGCTGGGATTGACTTTCAAACGGATATTTACCACGCTGTCGCATCCGTTTTGTGAGGTGTAAAGAATGGGGTAGTCGCCGCTCACCGTGCCGACTCCGAAAGTGGTGTCTTCAGTCACGAGGGGCAAGTTCTCCTGACAGATTTCATATTGCTTGGTCTGTTCAAATTGCGGGTAAATGGTTAGTTGCAGGGCGACTACGCTGTCGCAGCCATTGCGGGTGTGGCGACGGAAAACGTATTCGCCGCTGGTGGTGCCGGCTCCGAAAACGGTGTCGCGCCAAACAAATGGAAGTTCGCTGGCGCAGGTCGCGTAAGTTTCCTGCTGCTGGTAAACGGGATGGATGGTCAAATGAAGGTGAACAATGCTGTCGCAGCCGTTCTGCGTTTGCTGATTGAAAGTGAAGTCGCCCGTCGTGGTGCCTTCTTCAAATGTGGTGTCGCGCCACATATAGCCGCCTTCCAGCTCGCTTTCGCAAAGGGTCAGCGCAACGCTCTCTTCCTTTGCAGGATGAATGGTGAGACGGAGCACAACCGTACTGTCGCAGCCATTAATGCTTTGTTTTTCAAATAAATAAGTGCCGCTATTGGAGCCGATTTCGAAAACGGTATCGCGCCACGGGTAAGGCAGTTCGTTCTGGCAAATCGTGAGCTCCTCGTTGTGACGGTAGGTCGGGTTTACGGTGAGACGGAGCACGACGATGCTGTCGCAACCATAAATGCTGCTCTCTGCGTAGGTGTACGTGCCGGTTGTGAGTCCGCGCGGCAGAATGTTTCCGCGCCATTCCATCGGCAGCTCATCCTCGCAAACGGTGAGCTCGGCCGTCTCTCCGTAAGTTTCGTGAACGAACAAGCTGAGGTAAATGGTGCTGTCGCAGCCCGTTGACGTCTGGCGGTGAATGGTGTACAAACCGGAGGGCGTGCCGGGGCGGAATATAGTGTCGAAATAAGGTTGCGGGAATCCGTTGCGGCAAACGTGCAGCGTGTCGTAACGTTCCGCAGTGGAATTGACGGTGAGGTGCAGCACCACCACGCTGTCGCAGCTGTACTCGCTCGCATAGCGGAAGGTGTAGTCGCCTGATGCGGCCCTCGTCACAAACGTGGTGTCGGGAAGTTGCAGCGGGAAGTCATTTTCACAAACCGTTTCCGAATACTCGCTGTGATAGAGGGAATGCACGTTGAGGTGCAGAATGGAGAGGTCGGCGCAGCCAGTCGCTCCCGTACGGTTGAAACGGTAGGTGCCGCTTTGCGTCCCGACTCTGAAAATCGTATCCTGCCATATAAACGGAAGGTCGCTCTCGCAAATGTCAAGCGTCTCTTCCTCGCCGCTCTCTTCGCCAATGTTCAGAATCAGCGTTACCAAACTGTCGCATCCGGCACTCGTCTGGCGCTCAAAGTGGTATTCCCCGGAAACCGACCCGATTTGGAACGTGGTGTCGCGCCACGGGTATGGCAGCTCTGAACGGCAGATGTTTAGTGCAACCGTTTCATTATAAGAAGGTTGTACAATCAGAGCCAGCGTTACAATGCTGTCGCAATGTTGTTCGCTCTCGCGATGGAAAGTGTAAATGCCGCTTTGCGTATCTTCCATAAAGGTGGTGTCGCGCCACGGGTAAGGCAGCTCGGATTGGCAAATCTGAACGACTTCAGTCTGCATATAACTTGGATGAACGGTCAGATGCAGGGTTACCAGACTGTCGCAGCCGAACGCAGTAGGACGGACGAAGGTGTAGTCGCCGGAAACCGTTCCGATTTCAAACGTGGTGTCGCGCCAGGGAAATGGAAGTTCCTGAGCACAAATACTTTCCGATTCTTCTTGGTAAAAAGCCGGATGAACGGTTAGCGAAAGGGAAACGATGCTGTCGCAAGTGTGAATCGTTTGACGTTTGAAAACGAAGTCGGCTGAGGTGGTTCCCTCGTTAAAGGTGGTGTCGCGCCAAATGAAGGGAAGGTCGTTTTCGCAAATTGTTAATGTATCGTATTCATAATCAGAATAATGAATGGTCAGTGAAAGGAAAACGATGCTGTCGCACGACAGTTGGGCCTGGCGGCGGAGCGTGTCGCTGTAGAACCCCGACTGGCTGTACGTTTTGTCCATCCAAACGAAACTGTCGCAGGAAGTGATGACGGCGGTATCGCCAAGCACGGAGCAATAAGGAGTGATGGAGAGCATTTCAGAGTACGGGCTCGGATTGAGCGGGTCGCACATTGCCTGCACATATATATTATATGTCTGCTCTCCGATGAGGTCGGTGAGGGTGACGGTGGTGTCGTTCACGGTAAGAACCGTAGCGGTCGCGTCGTGGTTGTAGCCGTCGGCGCCGTACTCCACGCGCCAGGCGGTTTCCCCGTTGCCGGGTGTCCACGCGATTTGGGCGGTGGTCATCTTCACGTCCTCCGCGCGCAGGTTGCTGACCGGGGCGCAGGGCAGGAAGTCAACCGCCACATTGTCGATGAGACAGCGCGAGTACCACGAGGAAGTGTTTGTCCAGCGGAAGCAGAGGCGTGCGTTGGCGGGAATGTCGCGTTCTGCTAACGAGAACTCGTGAGCTGTCACTGCTGTATTGTTTGGAATGCTTTCTAAAGTCACGAAGGTGTTCTCGTCCATCACATTCGTGAAATACCCCAGCGTCAGCTCTCCCACAGTGGCGTATTCCATCTTCGAAAGGAACGATATTTTGGCACCGCTCAGGTTGGAAGAGAACCAGGGAAGGACAGCGTAATTACGAATGGAAAAGTCGGTCTTGTTGCCAGAACTGAAGCCGAAACCATTGTTGCCCATCGGAGGATACCAGTTGCTGACGTGTGGCTGATTCTTCGGGATGGCGGTTGATAGCGAATTCCAGCAGTTGGGCAAGATGCCCGGTGAGCTGATGTCAGTTCCCGCGTATGACTCAAAGTCGTCGTAGTAGGGGAGGTTCATTGCGGAACAGGGCGTCATTCCGTGGGCCATCTCCGACCAGGGGGAGCTGCCCGATGTGCAATTCGCCTTCACGTGTACATCGTACGCAGTGCCGGGAGTCAGATTGGTCAGGTCGAAACTGTTCTCGTACACAAGGCGTTGGGTGCCGTTCCCGGTGGTGAAGCCCGCAGGACCGTACTCCACGAACCAGATCTGCTCTCTCCAGCCGCACTGCCATTCCACGTGCAGCGATGTCTCGGAATTGACCGTGACCGATGTGATGGTGGGTGCCAGACAAAGGTCCAGCGAGTCGATCCGGATGTCGTCGATGCAGCAGTGCGCGCAGCTGTCGGTATTGCTCCACGAAAAGGCGAGGCGGTCGCCTGCGGGAATGGTGTAGTCGCGCAAACTGTAGTAGTGGCCCGTGAAGTTGAGCGAGCTCGCAATGTCAATCAATGGAATAAAGTAGGAAGCCATTCCATCTGAATGCCAGTAGCCCAGCGAAAGCCGGCCGGCGGTGTCAGTCTCCATCTTGGAATAGAACGTGATGGAAACGTCCTGAAAAGATGCTGCCATTTCGGGGAAAAGCAGGCAGTTGGAGATGCCGTAAAGGCCGCCGTTTCCTGCGGCGAGCAGTGCGGCTTGCCCTTCAACCGCGTAGTCGGCCGACACGTGAGGCGAATAAGTGCTGTCGGAACCCATAAAAATATACTCCCAGCAGGAGGGCAGCTCGCCGCGCACATTCCACGCGGTGCCCGTCACCGTTTCAAATCCCTCCGTCAGCGGTACGCGCTGCGGCGCACAGTCGCTCTGCGCACGAACTCCCGTGCAAATGCACGTCAGAAGGAGGACGGCTGAAAGGAAAATTTTCCCGAGAAAAGTCGCGGACACATTGCCTTTTTTCATTCCGTGAAAACTCAATTGCTCTTTGTTCATAATTTATAAAATCAAGATGATTAAATAGTTACAACTTTTTCATTTTCAAAATTATCCGTCTTCTAAAAATCTGCGCAAACTTTGAAAATTTGTGCAAAAGTACGGAAAAAACCATTTATATGAATATTAAAAAATATGAAAATTTATGGTAAATTTGCCATCGCTTTTTTGAAGGCAAAACATTGGAATGATAAAATGTTAAATTATTGATTATTAATAAAATAAAGTAAAATGACGACGATGCGATTGATTACGGAAGGAGTCGGGAATTTCGTTCCTGAAAGTATTTACACGACGGAAAACGCTGCTATGAGCCGTGCGTATGCGCAACTGACGCAGAAAACCGGTGCCGGCAACGATTTCCTGGGCTGGCTTGATTTGCCGGAAAACGCTGACACAGAGGAAGTCCAGCAGGTGGAAAAGGTGGCTGCTCGGCTCGCCCGGCTGTCGCAGGTTGTCATTGTGATCGGCATCGGCGGCTCCTATCTCGGCGCGCGTGCCGTCATTGAAGCTTTGCAGCCCCATTTCCGCCTCCACGACAAAACTCCGCAGGTGCTCTTCGCCGGTAACAATATGAGCGAAGATTATCTTTTTGACTTGCAGGAATTTGTGAAAGAAAAGGATTTTTCTGTCGTCGTGATTTCCAAGTCTGGAACCACCACCGAACCCGCCATCGCCTTCCGCATTTTCAAGGAATTGTGCGAGCAGAAGTACGGTAGGGCAGGGGCGTGCCAGCGAATCGTGGCCATCACCGACAAGAGCCGTGGCGCTCTCCGTCAGCTTGCCACGCAGGAGGGCTACGACACTTTCGTGATTCCTGATGACGTGGGCGGCCGCTATTCCGTGCTTTCCCCCGTCGGACTGCTCCCCGTCGCCATTGCCGGCTTCAACATCCGCCAGCTGTTGAAGGGCGCCGCCAATGTGAAGCAAATGCTTTGGCAAGAGACCGCGCTGCCGCACAATCCCGCTATGCAGTACGCCGCTATTCGCAACTACTTGTATGCCAACGGAAAGAAGATGGAACTGATGGTGGCTTACGAACCCCGCCTCTTTTATTTTATTGAATGGTACAAGCAGCTTTTCGGCGAAAGCGAGGGTAAGGAGAACAAGGGAATCTTCCCCGCCGGCTGCATTTTCTCTACCGACCTCCATTCGCTGGGACAATATGTGCAGGAGGGTGAGCGAATGCTGTTTGAAACGGTGATTTCCGTTGAAAAGTCCAAGCACACGCTGCCTATCCCGTTCGACGAGCACGACACCGACGGACTGAATTATTTGCAGAAAAAGAGCATTAACGAGATCAACCTCACGGCCGAAACCGGCACGCGGATGGCGCATATTGACGGCGGTGTTCCGAACTTGCGCATTGCGATTCCTGAAATCTGCGAGTCCACGCTCGGCGAACTCATCTATTTCTTTGAATTTGCTTGCGCTTTGGGCGGCTATTTGCTGGAAATCAATCCGTTTAACCAGCCCGGTGTGGAGGCGTACAAGAAAAATATGTTCCGCTTATTGGGTAAAAAGTAGCCGTTTTTCGTCGTCTTTTTCGCTTTTATTGAATCGTTTATGCAAATTATCAACTTTTTTATGTTGATAAAGGCGTTTTAATTGTTCAATTTTATGTAACTTTGCACACTTTTTGCGAAGAAGCCCTTGCAGTGTGTAACAAAACGATATTTTTGGCGTAAAAGATGGCTGTTGAAGCAAGAAATAGTATTTGATAAAATATTGAATATGAGACAATTAAACATTACTAAGCAAGTTACTA
>JAZQOJ010000050.1:0-2559 GCA_045627805.1 Bacteroidales bacterium | reverse complement strand
CGCCAACTTTTGGAGTGCTACAGAGAACAGTAGCGACTACGCGTACTACCGCACCCTGTACTACGATAACGCCGGAGTGGGCCGCAACGGCAACTTTAAGAGCTACGGTTACTCTGTCCGGTGCGTGCGCGATTAATTTTCGATTTTCGGATAAGCGGTTATACGTAAAAACGGTTGATTTTTGCAAAAGTCCCCTTGTCGGTTACAACGAGGGGACTTTTTTTCAAGAATATATTCGAGAAAATCGAGAACGACTTGGAATTTTGGACTTGAGAGTTAGGCGAGGTCCACAACAATCTCGCTTCGTTCATCAGTTATTGAAACAAAAAATCCTATTGTATATTTGGAAAATTTGATGTAATTTTGCACGAAATTAGGATTGCGTGACAATCCTTTGCAAAATGTAATTAATCAGTCAGATAAACTTTATTAAGATGGAAGATTTTGAAAAAAACAACGAGACAACCAATGTTGAAACCGAAAACACGACTGCGATAGCGGAAGAGGCGAAACCTTTTGCGGCTCCGGAAACTGTTGAACAGGATGCGAAAACAGAGGAGCCCAGAAAAGAAAGTCCGAAGTGCTCGCTGAAGTACAGCCCCATCTCGCTGGTGGTGGACCTCGTGCTGCTTCTGGCCATCGTTTTGCTCTTTGTGATGAACCGCGGCGGCAAGTGCCACGATGCGAATGTGGCTCCTGTGGGTGAGGTCGTTGGCACGCCCGGCAACGGCGACATTTTTTACGTGAACATCGACTCCGTGTACGAGTGCGCCTATGTGAAGGAAAAGACCGATGTGCTTCAGGCAGAAGTTGACAAGCAGGACGCCGCCTTTTCGGCGCGCCAGTCGAAACTGGAAGCCGACTACAACCAGTTCCAGCAGAACTATCAGAGCGGATCACTGACCGAGCAGCAGGCCAAGTTCGCAATGGAGAAAATCCAAAACGAAAGCGACAAGATCCAGGCCGACTACCAGAAGGTGATGAACGATCTGATGCAGAAGCAGGACGACCAGCGCAAGGCGATGCTGCAGACCATCCGCGAAACCGTTTCCAAGATCAACTCCGGCAGCAAGGACGCTCCCCACGCATCGTTCGTGGTAACCTATTCGCACGACAACGCCTCCCTTCTTTTGGTTGATCCCACTCGCGATATGACGAAGGCCGTCATCGCGGAATTGGACAAGTTGCAGGACAAATAAGATAGCAAATGATGAAAAGATTCGCATTCCCGCTGCTGTTAACCGGCCTGCTGTTAGCTCTTTCCGCTTGCCACCACGACAAGGACCAGAAAGAGCGGCCGGTCAAGATTTACGACCCGTACAAGGATGCTCCCGGCCGTGTGGTGATGAACACCTATCCCAACAGTGACCAGCCCTGCGACGTTTACATTTACAAGGTGGACTCCGCCGGACACAAGACCGACGAGCTGCTCTGTCACGCGGGCTACCACAAGAACGGCAGTCTGTACGCGGAAAAGAAGTACCAGAACGGCATCGCTGAGGGCATCTGGAACGCCTATTATGAGGACGGAACCCTGTGGTCAACTGAAACGTTCCGCAATGGCGTGCAGGTGGGGGAGGAGAAAACCTTCTACGAGAATGGTCAGCTCCGCACTTTCTGCACGTACGACAACGGCGAGATCAATGGCGAGATGCGGGAGTATTATATGAGCGGGAAGTTGCAGAAAAAATGCAATTTCGAGCACGGCGTGCTGGTTGGCGACTACAAGGAACTGTACGAGAACGGCAAGGTGTCCGTCGTGGGACATTTCACAGCCGGCATCTGCTCTGGCGAGTGGATCAAGTATGCGGCTGACGGAAGCGTGTCGAAGACGATGACGGCCGACGAGCAGACAGTGGTTTGCGGTACCTGCCCGAAGTGCGCCGCATTGCGCAAGGCCGCGTTGGCCCATTAGTTTGAAAATACAATTTATTATTAACTTTAAAACTTATAATTATGGAAATTCCTTTTGCAGAAGCGTGGAAAATCAAGATGGTAGAACCCATTAAGAAATCCACCCGCGCAGAGCGCGAACAATGGCTCGAAGAAGCCCACAACAACATCTTTATGTTGAAATCAGACCAGGTTTACATTGACCTCTGCACCGATTCCGGTACTGGCGCAATGAGCGACAATTAGTGGAGCGCTATGATGAAGGTCGACGAAAGCTATGCCGGCGCACGCAGCTTCTTCCATATGAAAGACACCATCACCGCCATCACCGGCTTCCCGTTCGTCATCCCGACGCACCAGGGCCGCGCCGCCGAAAACGTGCTCTTCTCTTACTTGGTAAAACCCGGTATGATCATCCCCGGCAACGCACATTTCGACACTACCAAAGGTCACATCGAAAGCCGTAAGGCCTTCGCCATCGATGTTACCTGCGATGAAGCTCACGACACCCAACTCGAAGTTCCCTTCAAAGGCAATGTCGGCCTCGAAAAATTGGAAAAGGTTTTGAAAGAAAACCAGGGCAATGTTCCTTTCATGGTTCTCACCGTTACCAACAACACCGTTGGCGGTCAGCCCGTTAGCATGCAGAATATCCGCGAAACCTGC
>JAZQOJ010000049.1:0-10454 GCA_045627805.1 Bacteroidales bacterium | reverse complement strand
CCATTCGTCCCATTAACCGTTTAACCGACGTTAACCGTTTCCACGTCTCATAATTTCCATTATCGGAAGATTCTAAAATTTTCAGCGTACAAATCAACAAGACTAAAAGGGATAATTCTGTTTAATAAAAAAATCTAATTTTATGACAAGATATGAGATATTAAAGTATTTTTCTGAATTGAAAGACAATGCTGGTAATATGTTATTTAGACCAAGTACGATACTGAAATTTTTTAGCGTATAAATCAACAAGCCGAAAAGGGAGAAGTTCGATAACTTTTTGCGTACCGTATTATCGGTTCCGCCAGATTTCCAGCAGGTTGTCTGTTACGTTCAGCGTTTTCTCTGGCATTCCTTGTAGCGACGGGGCCGGTGTTCCTTTGCTCCAGCGTGGCGTGCCGGTCAGCACCCGCGCTTCGTCCCAAAGTCCGCTGCTGATGAACAGGTCAAGTGTTTGCCGGCCGCCTTCCACGATGATGGATTGTATTTTGTCGTTGTACAAAGTGTCCAATGCCTGCTCCAACTGGTTGGATACGAGGCGGAATCCGTCGATTTCCGCGAGGTCTTCCGGCTTGCGAGCCATCAGGTAGCGTTGTGGGCTTTTGCCTGTGAAAAGGCGCGAATTGAGCTGAGGATGGTCGTTCAGGTAGGTGTTGTATCCTATCAGGATGGCCTGCTCTTCGCTGCGCCATTTGTGCACTATCACCCGCATCTCTTCGTTGGTGATCCAGTACCTCTCCTGCGACGGCCGCAAAATGTCCATAAAGCCATCCGCGGTCTGTGCCCATTTCAGTATGATGTAGGGACGATGTTTTTGATGGTAGGTGAAGAACCGCCTGTTCAGTTCTCTGCATTCCGCTTCCAGCACGTTGGTCACAACTTTAATGCCCGCGTCCCGAAGTTTCTGGATGCCGCGGCCATCCACCTTGTCGTGCGGATCTGTCGTGCCGATTACCACTTTGGGAATGCCGAGCTCAATGATTTTGTCGGCGCACGGCGGTGTTTTCCCAAAATGTGAGCAGGGCTCCAAACTGACGTAAATGGTTGACTCCTTGAGCAAATTGGGGACTTTCACCGACTGGATGGCGTTCACTTCGGCGTGCGCTTCCCCATATCGCTGGTGGTAACCTTCGCCAATGATTTCCCCGTTGTGTACGATGACAGCGCCCACCATCGGATTGGGTTGCACGTTGCCCAGCCCTAACTTCGCCAATTCCAGGCATCTCGCCATATATGATTCGTCCTTGTTCATCTTTTATCGTATTGTGTTTTCAATTTTCAACTCTCAACTCTCAACTCTCAACTCTCAACTTAGTTGATTCCGAACATTCCTGCGACGAGCACAGCAAAAACAGCCAGCGGCGCCACATATCGGATGATGAAGTAGATGGAGTTGAAAATTTTGGCTTTGAGTTTGCCTTTATTGGTGAGCTCGTCCATCGCGTCTGTTTTGGGCAGGTGCCAGCCGAAGAAAACGAGGATTGCCAATGCTCCGATTGGCAGCATATAAGTGGCTGTCAGGTAGTCGAGTAGGTCGAAGATGCTGCGGCCGAGTAATTTGGTGTCGGCCAGTACGCCAAAGGAGAGGGAGCACAGGATGCCCACCACGAAAATGCCGATTGTGGTGATGGGGGAGGCGATTCTGCGTCTCACTTTGAAATCCTGAACGATCCAGCAAACGATGGCTTCGTGCATAGAGATGGTGGAGGTGAGGGCTGCGATTGCGAGGAGGAGGAAGAATGCGGTGGCGAAGATGATGCCCCCTGACATACTGTTGAACACGTTGGGAAGAACCTCGTAAACCAGGCTCGGACCACTTGCCGGGCTCATTCCGAAGGCGAAAACGGCCGGGAAAATGGCCACGCCGGCCATTATGGCGATAAGCGTGTCGGCCGATGCAATGTAAACGCTTGTCTTGAGAAGATTGTCGTCTTTGCTGATGTATGAGCCGTAGGTGATGAGCACGCCCAGGCCGATGCTCAGCGAGAACATCGCCTGCCCCAGTGCCGACAGGATGGTGTCGGCGGTGAGTTTGGAGAAGTCGGGCTTGAAAAGGAACTCCAGTCCCGCCTTGGCACCTTCCAGTGTGACGGAACGCACGCAAAGCACAATCATCAGCAGGAAGAGGAGTGGCATTAGGATTTTGGAACATTTTTCAATTCCTTTTTGAACGCCCAGTATGATGATGACTGCCGTGATGGCGAGGAAGATGAACTGGTAAATGACAGGTGCGTAAGGATTGGACACGAAGTCGTTGAACGACTGCGTGATGGCGGTAGGGGATTGCCCCGACAGTCCGCCCGTTGCGGCTTCCACCACGTAGTGAAGAGTCCATCCGGTCACCACGCTGTAAAAGGAGTAGATGAGGAAAACGGTGATGATTCCCCAGATGCCGACGGCTGACCACGCCTTTTGGCGGGGCTCCAGAATGAGGAAAGCGCGCACGGCATTGCTTTGCGAGCGGCGGCCGATCGAGAATTCGCTCATCAGGATGGGAATGCCCATCGCAAAAACGAAAAACAGATAGATTAGCAGGAAGGCGCCGCCGCCGTTCTGCCCGACCGTATATGGGAACCGCCAGATGTTGCCTAATCCGATTGCCGAGCCCGCCGCCGCCGCTATAGCTCCGAAGTTCGACGTGAAACCACCTTTGTTCGTGTCTGCTGCCATAATGTTTGTTTGTTATGAGAGTTTGAATTTTGTAAAATGTTATTTATCTGATAATGAACGCTTTCGTTGAGAAAACGGGCCGTTGCTGTTTCACGATTTCAAGAATGTATGCGCCCGGAGCGAATTCCGAAATGTCAATCTGGGTGCTTTCGCCTTGAACGGGTTGCGTGCGCAATTTTCTTCCGTAGGTATCAAATATTTGAATCTCGGTGTCTTCTGTCCAAACGTCGCAGTAAACGTTCCATACCGATTTCGCAGGATTCGGATAAACTTTGAAGCTGGCGGCTTCGTTGCTGCGGATTCCCGTGGTAATGGTGAGATGCAGCGTCACAATGCTGTCGCATCCGTCGGCGGTCTGTCCCGTCCAGGTGTAGTCTCCGCTTTCCGTGTAGAGAGTTCCGTTCCATTCGTAACTTCCTTCGGCGACAATGGTTTCGCTGGCGCTCACGCTGTTGTGTATGATGAGGCAGAGTTGCACAATGCTATCGCAACCACCGCTTGTCTGTCCGTTCCACGTGTAGTTGCCGCTGGCTGTGAAAGTGGTGCCGTGCCATTCATACTGGTCGCAGGCGTGAAGGGTGTCGAATGCGGTAACTGGCTCATTGATGGTGAGATGCAGTGTCACGGTGCTGTCGCAGCCGGTTTCCGTGCTGAAATGCTGCTGGTAGATACCTGAAGTATTGTACAATTGGTTGTTCCAAAGGTACGAGTCGCAGGTTGTGACCGAGATGGTTGTGTCAATTGATTGATGTACAATTAATTGTAATGTTGCCACGCTGTCGCAACCGGCCACACTGGTTAGCGTCTCGGTGTAAGTGCCTGATTGCGTGTAGGTGGTGCCATTCCATTCGTAACTTCCGCAAGCATCAACCGCGATGGTATCATATAATACGTCGCTGATGGTGAGATTCAGTGTGACAATGCTGTCGCAACCATACTGATTGGTGAAACTTTGTGTGTAAATGCCTGATTGATTGTAGGAAATCCCGTTCCACAGGAAGTCCCCGCACGAGGTCGCTTCCATTGCGCTGTTGAAGGCGGTTACCACGGTGAGGTGAAGGGTGACGATACTGTCGCAGCCGTTCTGCGAGGTCGTTATCACATCGTAATCGCCGCTGATGGTACCCGTTCCAAAGGTGGTGTCAAGGTAGGGGTACGGTAGCTGGCCGACGCAGATGGTGGCGTAGTCGTCGGAATATTGAGTGAAATGGAGCGTCAGGTCGAGCGTGACAATGCTGTCGCAGCCGTTTTCGCTGGTGAATGCCTGGGTGTACGTGCCCGACTGTTGCAATGTCATTTCGCCCCAGACGTATTCGTCACAAGTGGTCACTTGGATTTGCTCTGACACTGAGCAGTTGGCGGTGGTGAAATGCCATACCGTTGACCACGGGGAGAAGTCCACACCATTGATTCCGCGCACTCGCCAATAGTAAGTCGTATTGGACAGGAGTCCATAAAGGAGGACACTGGTTTGGCTAATCTGTTGGTAGCCAACATTGTAGGTGAATGATGCGTCGGTTGCGTATTCAATTTGGTATTCCATTGCATTGGGCAGGGAATTCCAGGTGAACGCTTGCCCGTCGTTCGGGATGGCGGTGCTCCCGTTGACGGGTGAAATCAGCGTGGGTGCCGTTGTCATATTGAGACTGTTGGTGTTGAATGTCCACACTTGACTCCAGTCTGAAGTGTCGCTGTTGTTGTATGCGCACACGCGCCAGTAGTAAGTTGCATTGTAATTTAAATTATTGATGCTCTTGTAGTTATAGGAAGACGTAGTGGTGCCTGTGATTTTGTAAGGTGTGTTGAAAGTGGGCAACACGTCCACTTCGTAGCGGTAGCCATTGCTGCCTGAAAGCGTGTTCCAGTAAATCGTGGTGTTGGTGCTGCTCAGTGTGCTTCCGTTGGCGGGGGAGGAGAGGTTTACGCGGTTCGCCGTGGTGAAGGTCCATACGGCCGACCAGTCGGTGGTGTCAACGGAGTTGGCGGCGTAAACTTGCCAGTAGTAGGTTTTCCCATAATAGAGATTGCTGATGCTGACATAGTCGTAACTGCTTGTTACATAACCTGTTTTGAGTGCTCCTGAATTGAAGTTGGGTGTCGTGTCGCAGCGATAGTAGTAGCGGCTGCTGCCAGTGATGGTGTTCCAATAGAGCGTGGTGCTCACACCGCTGATGGTGGCGCCGTTGGCGGGGGAGGAAAGGGTGAGGTTCCCGGCATTGGTGTTGAATTTCCATACGGCCGACCAGTCGGTGGTGTCCACGCTGTTGAGGGCGCGGATTCGCCAATAGTAGGTTTTCCCATAATAGAGGTTGCTAATGCTGACATAGTCGTAACTGCTTGTCACATAACCTGATTTGCGTACGCTTGAGTTGAAGTTGGGGGTTGTGTCGCATTCGTAGAGGTAGCGTGAACTTCCGCTGATGGTGTTCCAATAAAGCGTGGTGTTCACGCCGCTGATGGTGGCGTTGTTGGCGGGCGAGGAGAGCGTGACCGGACCGGGATTGGTATTGAAATGCCATACCGTTGACCAGCAGGTGGTGTCAACGGAGTTGAGGGCGTAAATCTGCCAGTAGTAGGTTTTTCCATAATAGAGGTTGCTGATGCTGACATAGTCGTAACTGCTTGTCACATAACCAGTTTTGAGCGCTCCCGAATTGAAGTTGGGGGTGGTGTCGCAGCGATAGTAGTAGCGGCTGCTGCCAGTGATGGTGTGCCAATAGAGCGTGGTGTTCACACCGCTGATGGTGGCGCCGTTGGCGGGTGAGGAAAGGGTGAGGTTTCCGGCGTTGGTGTGGAAAGTCCACACTGTTGACCAGTCGGTAGTGTCCACACTATTGAGGGCGCGGACACGCCAATAGTAGGTCGTCCCGTAATAGAGATTGCTAATACTGGCGTAGTCGTAACTGCTTGACACATTGCCGCTTTTCATTGCGGCCGAATTGAAGTTGGGCGTAGTGTCGCATTCGTAGAGATAGCGCGAACTGCCAGTGATGGTGTTCCAATAGAGCGTGGTGCTCACGCCGCTGATGGTGGCGTTGTTGGCGGGCGAGGAGAGCGTTACAGGTCCTGATGCCGTGGTGAAGTTCCATATAGCCGACCAGTCGGTGGTGTCAGTGGAGGTGACGGCTCTCACCTGCCAATAGTAGGTGGTGCCATAATAGAGATTGCTGATGGTGGCGTAGTCGTAACTACTTGACACATTGCCGCTTTTCATTGCGGCCGAATTGAAGTTTGGGGTAGTGTCGCAGCGGTAATAGTAGCGGTTGCTTCCAGTGATGGTGTGCCAATAGAGCGTGGTGCCCACGCCGCTGATGGTGGCGTTGTTGGCGGGCGAGGAGAGCGTTACTTGCCCGGCCGCCGTGCTGAAGTTCCATATAGCCGACCAGTCGGTGGTGTCGGAGGCATTGGCGGCCCGTACTTGCCAATAGTAGGTGGTTCCATAATAAAGATTGCTGACGCTGGTGTAGTCGTAACTGCTTGACACACTGCCGCTTTTCATTGCGTCCGAATTGAAGTTGGGGGTGGTGTCGCAGCGATAGTAGTAGCGGTTGCTTCCAGTGATGGTGTGCCAATAGAGCGTGGCGCTCACGCCGCTGATGGTGGCGTTGTTGGCTGGAGTGGAGAGGGTGAGCGTGGAGGGAGTGTAGAATTTACTCACCGTTGACCAGGCCGATGTGTCGGTGCCGCTGTAGCAGCGCACGCGCCAGTAATACAAAGCTCCGTACCGCAGATTCGACACGCTGACGTAGTTATAACTGCTTGTGCGTGTTCCCGAAACAAGTTGAGGGGAGTCGAAGTTGGAACTGATGTCGCACTGCCACTGATAGCCCGATACGCCGGAAACCGAAGACCAGTTCAACTGCGGACTGACGGTGGATAGGGAAGCGCCGTTGGTGGGTGATGTGGGGGTGGGTGTGTTCAATGCGTTGGCTGTGAGAAGCGCACACAGAGCTAAAAATGTAATCAATAGTTTTTTCATAAAATTGTATTTAACTAATATTCAATAATATAAAATAGTTATTCGACTTTCAAGGTCATTTTTTCTTGCTGTAATGGAGACTTGCGACTTTTCAACTCAAGATTGAAAATATAATGGAAAATTCATTCATTCTCGTTGTTCTCATCATTAAGAAGCTGCGCTTCTTTTCTTCCTCTTCGCTCGGCAAAGCTCAAACAAGTTTGGCTTTGCACTCACTCATTCGTCAGTTCTCTTTCCCAAGTCTCAAGTCCTAAGTCTCAAGTCCTAAGTCTGTTATAATTATCTTGTTAACTTGCGAAACTTGAATATATTATTTTGCAAAATTAAGAATTTTATTGGAATTATCTCTCGCTTTTTTAATGATATCGAACAGCTTTCTGGAGCGGTCCACCGCATAACCGTTTAACCGTTATCAGGAACCAAGCATTGCACCATTTACAATACTAAAGGGGATGGTTAAAAAAAGAAGCGAAACGTATTTTCACTTCCTTACACCAGTTGGAGTACTTCTTCGGCGTAAGTTTTTGAAATGGGAAGGTCGGGAACGCCTTGCACATCGAAATCGGCGAAGAAACCGTCGCGTTCCTTGCGTATGATCTTGATTTTGGCTGTATTGACGAGATAGGAGCGGTGGCAGCGCACAATTCCTTGTTTTTGCAGGAATTCCTCCACACTTTTGAGCGTGGTTCTGACTAACAGTTGCTCCTGTTTTTCTCCTTTTTTGTAATGGATGTTCACATAGTTGTCGGCCGCTTCCACATAGAACACGCACTCTTTGCGGATGGAGAGTTGCAGGTCGCCCTTGTCGTCGTAGAAACGCAGATGTGGGTCGGTGGCGGGGGCAGGGCGGGGAGTGGCGGCTACTGCCGTTTGGATTTCGGGTGCTGATGCCGCTGTCTGGCTGGAAGTTTCCATACGCGAGAGGAGCGTTTTCACCTTGATGTCTTTGTCTTTCAATGCTAAATAAAGAAATGACAGGAGGTAGGGGATGGCCAGCATCAGGAGGATGGAGAGCACGGCGCTGCGGAAGATTCCCACGGCGGCGCGCGGATCGGAAAGCACCATTTTCAGGAAAATCACGTAGGCGAGGGCAATCAGCACGACTTCGCCGGCAAGCCAGAAGCAGTATTCCACTACCGACATCGTGTGCTTTTTGCAAAACAGGTGCAATGCAAAACGGCTGCACGAAATGATGACCGTTCCGCCCAGGATGGCGATGGCCGAGAACACGAATTTCCGCCCCGTTGTGCCGGCCGCCTTCAGCCAGTCGGTCACTTCCAGCGGATTGTACACGCTGATGAACAGGAGCGAAAAAAGCACTACGAATGCCAGGATTTTGGCGTTCGTGCGCAATTCTGCCAGATATGTCGGGATGGGTCTGTTCATCTTCGAAAATTTCGGCTGCAAATATACGAATTTTATCCCAAAGCGGGTTCGATAAATGCGAATTTCGCCCCTGTATATCAAATTTCGCCCCAGAATGCCCGATCTCGCCCCGAAAATTCGCCCTTAGTCCCTTATTTTTCAATGGCTTGCATTTTTTTTGTTCTTTTGCCACCGTTTGAATGAAAAATTCGGACACCCTTAACCTATTTTTTGATAAAACTTTGTTGTGATGGAAGAGATTTCTCGTCTTTTTGACATTCTTACGCAATATGAAACGCGTTATCCGGAACAGAAGATTGCGCTGGCTGCGAAACGCAACGGCGTTTGGCTGGCCTACTCGCCCGGTGAGTACCTCCGAATGACGAACAACCTCAGCTACGGACTGATGAAGCTGGGTATTGAGCCCGGCGATCGGGTGGGCATTATCGTGAATAACCGCCCTGAGTGGAATATGATTGATATGGCCATTATGCAGATTGGTGCCATCAGCGTGCCCGTCTATCCGACCATCAGCGAGCAGGATTACCGGCACATCCTTTCCCATTCCGGAATGAAGATGGTGATTCTGGAGGGCGCCGAGGTGATGAACAAGATTGTGAACGTGCGTCCCGACGCTCCGAACCTGCAATACGTTTACACGATGGTTGACCGCCAGCAGTTCCCGTTCTTCGCACAGCTGTTGCAGCTTGGCGAGGATAACCAAGCCCCCGAACAGTTGCAGGCACGGCGCGACGCGGTGCGTCCTGCCGACTGCTCCACCATTATGTACACTTCGGGCACGACCGGCACTCCGAAAGGCGTGATGCTGTCGCACCAGAACATTGTTTCGCAACTGATCGCTCTGCGCCCGACTCCTTCCTCCTGGTCGAAGAAGGCCTTCAGCTTCCTGCCGCTCTGCCACGCTTACGAGCGAATGCTGGTCTTCATATACCAGCATCTGGGAATGTCGGTATATTATGCGCAGAACCTGGGCACGATTGCGGAAAACATCAAGGAGATCAACCCGACGATGATGTCGGCGGTGCCGCGTGTGCTGGAGAAGATCGCCGACAAGATCTGGAACACGTCGAAGCAGATGAAGCCGCTGCCGAAGTGGTTCTTCCGTAAGGCCATCCGCTTTGCGGAACGCTATCGCATTCAGGATTGCGACCGCACTTGGCGGTACAATGTCATCCACAAGTTCTTTGACTTGCTGGTTTACAGAAAGATACGCGAAGGCATTGGCGGCCATTTCGACATCATCGTGTCGGGAGCGGCAAGCTTGCAGCCACGGCTGGCCTCGTTCTTCTCCGCCATCGGAATGCCCATCTTTGAGGGCTACGGTTCCACGGAGACTTCTCCCGTGATTTGTGTCAGCTGCCGCGCCAAGTACGGGCGCGAGGTGGGCACGGTGGGGTTCCCGCTCCCCGGCGTCGAAATCCGGCTCACGGATGAGAATGAGGTCATCTGCCGCGGACACAATGTGATGATGGGCTACTACAAGGATGAGGAGCAGACCCGCTCCGTGATTGACGAGGAGGGCTGGTTCCACACGGGCGACCTGGGCCGGTGGACCGAGCACAATCAGTTGGTGATTACGGGCAGAATGAAGAACCTGTTCAAAACCTCTTTCGGAAAATACATTAATCCTCAGGCAATTGAGGAGAAGTTCTGCGTGTCGCCTTTCATTGAGAATATGGTGGTGCTGGGCGAGAACCAGAAGTTCGCCGCGGCACTCATCTCTCCCGATTTCGAGTTCTTGAAGGGCTGGTGCGTGCGGCACGGCGTGAAATACACCTCGCGCGAGGAAATCATTCGTGACCCGGTCATCATCGCCCGTTATCAACGATGCGTCAAGGAGTTGAACGAAGCCCTGGGCGACACCGAGAAAATCAAGAAGTTTGAGCTCGTCGCCGACGAGTGGAGTGTGAAGAGCGGCGTGCTGACTCCTACGCTAAAGGTGAAACGCCATATCGTCCACTCTCGCTACAAGGATTTGATTGACAAGATGTTTGCGTAATCTTCCCCTGGCTAACGGCTGGCTCTTACTACCTTCTTCACTTCAATGGTTTTCCCGTTTTTAAGAATGTGGAGGAAATAGGTGCCGTTGGCGATGCCGCTCAAGTCGATGGGAAAGTCGTTTCCGGTGATTTTTTGCGAAAAGATGATTTCCCCTTGAATGTTATATAATTGGCATTCAGTATTTTGTATTTCATCTTGAATGGAGATGAAAACGGTTTCGGAAGTCGGATTGGGAAACAGTTTGATGGTGCTTGGCGTGCTGTTTTCGGTGATTCCGTCCTCGTCTTCTTCAGAGGGGGGCACGAGTCCGAAGATGCCGCCCTGGTTGTAGGAGAAGTTCTGGCTGGGGATGGGGGTCATCGCGTCGAGTTCGTAATAGCCGTCGTAGCTGCCTCTCTGTCCCCAGTTGAAGTGGAAG
>JAZQOJ010000048.1:0-4984 GCA_045627805.1 Bacteroidales bacterium | reverse complement strand
CAATTCCCCTTATCGGAAGTTCCTAAAATTTTCGGCGTACAAATCAACAAGCCGAAAAAGGATAATTCCGAAAAAAAATGGTGCCCAAAGCGAATGGACACCATTTCTTTTATTCGGTCAAACCGACTATTTCTTAGGAATGTTCTTCAACAAAGCCACGATGAAGTCCCAGAATTTGCCGACGCTTTCGATGTTGACGCGTTCGTCGGGTGAATGGGGATGCATAATGGTAGGCCCGAAGGAAATCATATCCCAGTTCGGGTAGTTGACACTGAAAAGTGCGCATTCCAACCCGGCGTGGATGGCCATAAAGGCGGGTTCTTTCTTGAATTTGTCTTTGTAAACCTTCTTGGCAGTGTTCAGAATGGGGGAGTCGAGGTTCGGCTTCCATCCGGGATATGCGCCCTCAAGGGAGATTTCAGCTCCGGCGAGGCGCGCGATGGCGGTCATTCGCTGGCCGACAGCTTCCTTAGCGGAGTCAACAGAGCTGCGCATCAGAGACGAAACTTCGATATGGCCGTTTTCTGCCTTCACGATGGCGAGGTTGTTGGAGGTCTCCACAAGGCCCGGCATCGAGTCGCTCATACGGAGCACGCCGTTGGGCAGTGCGAATACCATATCCAGCAGTTTGCCCTGAATCGCTTCGGGCATCACCTTGGCGGGTGCTTCAATGGCTTTCGCCTTGATGGTCAAACCGGGTTCGGTGGCTGCAAATTCCGCTTTCAAGGTCTTGGCCATCGCATTGACCAACTTGGTGAGCGCCTTGTCGTTGTCTTCGGGAACGGCGACAACTGCAACGGCCTCGCGCGGGATGGCGTTGCGGAGGTTGCCACCAACGAAACTTGCCAAACGGATTCCACATTTCTCTGTGGCGGCAGTTAAAATTCTGGTCATCAATTTGTTGGCATTCGCACGACCGAGAATGATGTCCATTCCGGAGTGACCGCCATTGAGCCCGGTGATAGTGATTTGATAACCCTTCATTCCTGCGGGAACGGCCGTCTGGCGGTAGTTCATCGTGATGACGCCGTCGAGACCGCCTGCGCAACCGACGTAGAGCTCGCCCTCGGTTTCGGAATCAAGGTTGATGAGGATTTCGCCTTTGAGCGCGCCTTTCTTCAAGCCGAAAGCGCCCGTCATACCGGTTTCTTCGTCAATCGTGAGAAGCACTTCCAGCGGACCGTGCGCGATGTCTTTGGAAGCGAGAACTGCCATTGCGGCCGCACCGCCAATACCATCGTCGGCTCCCAGCGTAGTGCCGGTAGCGCGTACCCAACCATCCTCGCAAACGCGCGGTTTGATGGGGTCGGTTTCAAAATTGTGTTTCGTGCTGGCATTGGCCTGCGGCACCATATCAACGTGGGCCTGCAAAATCACCGGCACTCGGTTCTCCATACCCTTGGTGGCGGGCTTGCGGAAAATCAGGTTGCCTATCGCGTCTTTTTTGCACTCAATATCGTGCTCCTTTGCCCAATTCATCATCCACGCCACGAGTTTCTCTTCGTGTTTCGACGGATGGGGGATCGCACAAATGTTGTCAAAGTTTTCCCATAATTCTTTGGGATACAGTTTTGTTAAATCACTCATTTTAATAAATTTAAGTTAGGATGTTATTGATTTTCATAAAGTTTTCAATAAATGTGCCGCTTGCAAAAGCAAATTGCGGTTGCAAATATACAATATTTCGTTGTAAAAGGAAATTTTTTCTCTTTCTTTTTCGGAATTATCCCCTCTCGCCATTCTCGTCTTTCTCGTCTTTCTCGCCTTTCTCGCCATTCTCGTTTCCCCATCACAAGTCATCAACCCCTAAAATTTGATAAAATAGCGCCATCTACAACGAAATTCTGATAAATTGATTCCGTAATTTTCCACAATTTCGCACGGATTAGTCTCGTAATTTGCAAAATCTGTTTTGTAAATATTTCATTTTTAATAATTTCCAAATATCTAATGAACTTTGAAAAAAATATTAAAATAATGTTGCAGGTAATAAAAATTATTGTATTTTTGCAACCTCTATTGAGAGAGCGGCGCTGTAGCTCAGTTGGTAGAGCAGCGGACTGAAAATCCGTGTGTCACTGGTTCAATTCCAGTCAGTGCCACAAAAAAAGAACTGAAATTTTCAGTTCTTTTTTTGTTTTCCGTATCCTCTTTTCCGTTCGGTTGATTTGCCTATTGACTAACTTCCGCAGGTCGTTTTTTCTTGCTGTAATGGAGACTTGCGACTTTTGATTTACGACTTTTCAAGTCGAAATTGGAAATAGGATGGCTAATCCATTCATTCTCATTGTTCTCGACATTAAGAAGTTGCGCTTCTTTTCTTCCAAAGTCTCAAGTCACAAGTCTAAGTCAAACTTCTCGCACTTACTTTACTTCAGCGACTTCCGCAGGTCTTTCACATCCTTGAACAACTGGCCGTAGTCGAAGTGAAAGTGCGTGTCCTTATAAGAGAAAACAGCAAGAAATTCCACATTTTTCACCTTTTCAAACAAAGTCGATATGCCGATCTGGTTGAGATGAAGTCCGTTGTTAAGCGCTTCAACCTCAACGCGATGAATGGCAACTTTGTATCCCTTTTCGTCGGTTACGATGCCACTTTTGTTGAGAAACGACGCGCCCGCCTCAAACTGCGGTTTCACCAGCAGCACGCACTTCCCGTCGTCTTTGAGAAACGGCCGAAAATAGGGGAGAAGGTACGTCAGCGAAATGAACGACACGTCTGAAACAATGAAGTCGTAGCGCCGGTTGCCGACTTCCTCCGGCGTGAGTTCGCGAAAGTCCTTGTTCTCCAGCGACAAAACCTGCGGGTGCCCACTCAGCGACTCGTGAAGCTGGCGCGTGCCAACGTCCACCGCGGTCACGTGAGCGGCCCCGTGCTTTAGCGCGCAGTCGGTGAACCCGCCCGTTGAACTGCCGATGTCTAAAACCTCCTTGCCGCTAAAGTCCAGCCCGAAAATCTCAATCGCCTTTTCCAATTTCAAACCTCCCCGACTGACATATTTGTTGAAAATGTCAATCACTTCAATGTCAGCATCTTCCGCGACTTCTTTTGAGGGCTTGTCTATGATTTTGCCCGCCACCATCACGGTCTTCTGCACAATTGCGTCTTGCGCCCGCTCGCGCGAACTGAAAAATTCCCGCGCCACTAAAAGTTTGTCTAACCTCATTTTGTTGATTTTGTGAATTTTGCTCCGAGTCGAGAAAGTCAAAAAACACAACTCGTAAGTCACCAGTCCGTTCTCGTTTTTCTCGTCTTTCTCGATGTTCTCGCCGTTCTCGTTGTTCTCGCCTCCTAATTCCGTTTCCCGAAAATGCGCAGGAGGTAGAGGAACAGGTTGATGAAGTCGAGGTAGAGGGAGAGGGCGCCGAGCAGGGTGATTTTCTGCGTGGTCTCGTTCACACCGTCCGCGCTGAAAGTGATCATCTTCTTGATTTTCTGCGCATCGTAAGCCGTTAACCCAGTGAAAATCAGCACTCCCGCGTAAGTGATAATCCAGTCCATCTTGCTGCTCGCCACGAAAATGTTGACAACGCTCGCAATGATGAGCCCGATGAGCGCCATTATCAGGATGCGCCCCAGCGTGCTGAGGTCCCTTTTGGTGACGCTCCCCACGATGGCCATCGCCGCGAAGGTGCCCGCCGCAATCAGAAACGTGGAAACGATTGACGACATCGTGTAGATGATGAAAATCGAACTGCAGAACATCCCCATCAGCAGCGAGTACAGGATGAACAGCAGGGTGGCCGCCGTGAACGACAGTCTGTCTATCATCGCGCTGATCACCAGCACAAGCGCGATAGTGCCGATGCCGAGAATCCAGAAACTGGCCGTGCTGCTGAATATCAGCGAGAAAAGGACGGGCGTCGTTACCGTCAGGTATGCCATCAGCCCTGAAATTCCTAAGGCCATCGTCATCCAGAGGTACACGTTGCGTAAAAGTGTTCTCTGCGCGTCCGAAACGCGGTCGGCAAAATCCGCTTCGCTGTGGGCTTGCATCATCTGCGTGAATTGTTTGTCGTAATTGAGATCTTCCATAATTGTTGAATTGTTGAATTGTTGAATTGTTGAGGTCGCGAATCTTGCTCTGTTCGTCAACCTCGAATTTATTCTTGTCGCGCGACTAAATACTTTCAAGCAAAAAACTCACGGGACGGAATCCGTCGTTGCACGAAATCATTGCCGAGTGCGGATCCTTCATCCAACCTCCGTAAAAATCGCCTCCTCCGCGTGCCAACTCTTTCACAAAATATTCCATACTCCCCCACGCACTGTCGCAAAAACCTTCCGGCTTTTCTCCATTTTTTGATATAAAAAATTGTCCTTCAGTTAGATCGCAAGCGTGCTCAATCGGATTTTCGTATCGCGCCGACAAATCTTCGTGCCAAATCTTTCTGATAACAGTAATCTTTACGTCCATATTTTCTTGGATAAAACTTGCTGCAAAAATACAACAAACTCAGCACTTACAATCACTTTGCCGATTTTTCGTTACAAAATTTTCTACATATATATATTATTGCTCAACTTTCGCTTGTCGATGCCCTTGTTAGGACTGTGCCCCGAGCGTAAAACTTATGTATTCCCGATTTCGTGTCCCGCTCCGACCATCTCGATAAAGCCCTAAGTCAATTCAATCACTTGCCACTTCGTCCTTTCGCTCCTTCATTCAATTAACCGTTTAACCGTTTAACCGTTTAACCGATGTTAACCGAATCCTTTGGGCGTTCCGGCTCCCGCTGGTCGCCGTCGGGCTTTCCGCACTAATTTCGCTCATCGCGCTGCCGGCCCATCACTCGCTGTGCCTCCGTCCGTCCGCCCTTTCCTCCGAGCCCCCTCCGCCAGGTCGCCGCTCATAAATGTGCTTCAATCCCTAACGCTGCGGTGCGCCAGCCGGACCATCCTTCCCCCGAAGCACCGTCCCACCGTTCCACCGCATAACCGAATTCTCGCATAACCGATTAACCGTTTAACCGGCGTTAACCG
>JAZQOJ010000047.1:0-5575 GCA_045627805.1 Bacteroidales bacterium | reverse complement strand
AAACTGGCTTACGACGAACATATTAATGCTGTAATGATTCAGAATGATGTGATTAGTACGGCAATGAAAGAAGGTCGTGCTGAAGGAAGAGCTGAAGGTGAAGCTAAAGCCAAACTTGCAATGGCGAAATTATTGTTAGAGCAAGGTGTTGATTTTGAAATCATAACTAAAACTACCGGATTCACGGCCGAAGAAATTATGGAGAACTAAAAGCTAAGAACTAATAGATAAGGGCTTCGTGCGAAAACATTGTGCGAAGCCCTCTTTTGTTTCAGGTCTATTCACTGCGTTCATATTCTCCTTGCAGCTCAGCAAAGCCAAACAAGTTGTGTCTTTGCTTTCGCTTGCTGCGTCGAAACAGATTTCAAGTGAGCGCCACCGGAGGTCTTTGATATTTGTGGCATCGAATCATATATGGCGGAGTATTCAACTACATTCTTCCTCAAACGAACATTTTAAAATCAATAGAAAATCTGTTCCAAAATAATGGAATAAAAGAGGACGTCGCTGCGCTCAAAATCCAAAGAGAATCTTTATGAAAATCCATTTGATAATCCGTATGGGAAATATGGTGATCACTTCCGACTTGCCATATTCCTCAAATAGTATGGAAGAATATGACAGTGTAAGGTTGTTCCTTTTCTGCATCCAGGTCAACAGGTATATTGTCCCCTGATTTTAATGGGTGATAAATCGTGAGTGCAGCGAACAAAAATACGTGTGCATTCACAATATCCTCCGAAAATCCACCCCCTTCAGCCTCGTTTGCCCAAAAACGCACTTTTCGGTTTTATGCACATTTCCTTAACTTTTCTGCAGATTCCACCAACTTTTCTGCAAATATCCAAACATTTCTGACACAGTGTTTTGCTGTTGACAACTGCGGTGGTATGTGTTATATTTGCCGGACTGAATTAACAACTAAAACCATCCTGCAATGAAAAAAGAACAGCAAAACAATCCCGTAACGGAAAACCAACCCAAGTACCTCAACCTACTCACCGACTTCGGTTTCAAAAAGATGTTCGGAGAGCAGAACAAGAAGTTTCTCATCGCTTTACTCAACTCCATCCTGTCCGAGAGTGTTGGTGCGATAGAGGACGTAACCTATATGAACACCGAGCAGTTGGGCGAAAACCTCAAGGAGAAGAAGATGGTGTATGACATCTACTGCACGACCTCGGACAAACAGCACGTCATCGTGGAGTTGCAGATCGGCGGGCAGTCTTACTTCGGCGATCGTGCGTTTACGTATGTCAGCCGCCTGGTCAGCAGGGAGGCTGTGAAGGGCGAGCGGAAATACTCGGTCCCGCCCATCTACTCCATCAACATCCTGGATTTCAGGATGACGGTGTTCAACGACCGCAGCAACTACTTGTGGGAGGTGCAGCTCAAAGATCAGCGGAACGAAATTTTTCTGCCGCAGATCAAGTTCATTTTCATAGAATTGTGTACTTTTGCACGTCTGTTCAAGAAGTCGGAGTATCGAGAAGCGCTGCACCGCTGGCTCTACATCATCAAGAATATGGGAGAGGCCAGCACGGAGGAATGCCCATTTGACGAGCCGATATACCGCGACTTTTTTGATTGTTGCAAAGTAGATAAACTCACCACTATGGAAAAAGAAGATTACGCCAAAAGTATACTGGAATACCAGGAAGTGAAAGACACGATAGAATTCGAGCGCGAGTACGCCCGCGAGGAAGGCCGTGCTGAAGGTAGGGCGGAAGGTAGGGCGGAAGGTGAAGCAAAAGCCAAACTTGCAATGGCGAAAAGTATGTTCGAAAAAGGGTTCGATATCGACACCATAATCTCTATTACGGGACTAACGGCAGAATATTTTGTGGGAAACTAAGAGTTAAGTGTTAGGGGTTCGTATGAGAATATCGTGTGAAGACTTTTGGGTGTTAATGGTTGATGGTATGTTCTGAGCATCTCAAGACCAAACTAAAGTTCCACAATATCTGCTAATGTCTATGAAAAGATTTCTTCTATACATCTTTTTACTTCTGACCTCTTTCTTCAGATTGCAGGCTCAGACTCCAAAGGAAAAGCCTTACTTCAACGTAGAAGCTCCTTACGACACGCTGTGGAGACAATTCAAGCATTATTCTAACCAACGACATTATGAACTGAAAAATGGGATTTCCTGTTTGGACACCATCCGCAAAAAAGCCCGTTTGGGACACAACGACTACCAACTCTTCAAAGCTGACGCAAGCTATCTTGAATTTATTGCTTTTGTCAATCCTTCTTTATCTGACATCCTTCCCTATCTTGATTCAATGAAAAGAACGGTGAGCCAGCCTTATCGTGGACTTTACAACTTCCTCATCGGCTCTTATTTGGAAAATGAAACGACTCGAAACAGCGGCTCTAACATCGGGCAGACGGACCTCAAACACGTAGAAGAATGGACCGCACAGGAATTGGATGTCAACGCCCAGCACTACTTGGACACGGCCATCGACGAACTTTACGAATACGCGGACTGGCCCGCCGAGGATTTCCTCTTTATGACTTCTGAATACAGTGGCCAATTCTATCGTCTCTCCACGCTTTTCGACCTGATTGCCCAAACATACCTTTGTTATTATCCCAACACGCCGAGTACTTCGCAGCAGGCACGACTGGCAGACATCATAGACAAAGCGATACAGCTGCACCAAAAGCGCAACGAGCCAGCCATTGTCCTTGAATACGAGTTGCAGAAGATCAGTCGATTGGAGCGGAACATCGAGCCCTCCGCTGATAGCGCCTTCTACTGGAAAGAACTTGACAGATTAGAGAACCAATACGGCCAAATGCCTGCCATTGACTACGAGCGCGGCGTTTATCTGTACGAGCTGCTCCAAAACAACACTGCTTTATCTGTTGCCGCACAAAACGACTACTACCGACAAAGCATCCAACATTTCAACAATGTCGTTCAAAATGCGCAGGATTCCTTCTATCTCAACAACGCGCAATGTTTCCTCGGACGCATCATCGCCCCGAAGCTAACGCTGCGGCCTATGCAGGACTACATCATCCCATCTGCCAAAATCCTGTTGCCGATATCGTATCAAAACATCGACACTATTTACGTTTCCGCATACAGGCTCAAGACAAGTCCTAATATTTCCCGCCGTTTTTTCAAACCTAAGCTATCTTATTATGAAATAAGCATCGAAGATTGCAAAGATTTGGCTTTGCAAAACCAGTTCGTACTTTCACATCCCGTCCAGCACAAGAATTACACTACGGACTTATTTTTGGACAGTCTTGCTGCCGGTTACTATCTATTGATTTACCATACGGAAAAAGCGTGGGATTCCACAAATGTGTTGATGATTGGCAACATCACTGTCACCAATATAGCCGCGCATCAGAATTCAGGCAGAAGGTACAACTACTTCACGCTGCTGGATGCCCGTAGCGGCAATCCCTTGGCACACAAGCGCGTGGTCAAAGTATATGACTACTACAACGACGTTCCCGTGAAACTCCCCGTCTATACCAACCGCAAGGGGCAAATACGCACACGTATGCTCTCCGAAAACAGCATTGCAGACCTCTCGCTAATGGTTAAAGACGGAAAAGACTTCCAATTAGAAATCTTTACGGACGATGTCTATACGGATAGCTATAGCAATCGCTTTTACCGTCAACAGCGAAGAAAACACCCCGACATATATCCAAAGCCCAATTGCAAGCATTACTTTCACGACACAAAATCAACCATCATCATAGATCGAAGCGTGTATCGGCCGGGGCAGTCCGTCCATTTCAAAGCCTACGCCGTTAAAAATCACAAGCTGTTAAAGAATCATCCTGTAGAAGTCGTGCTATGCGACAAAAATTTCAAAGATGTGGAAGCTCTTCAATCGAAGACCAATGAATACGGCACGGTATCGGGACAATTCACGTTGCCGGCCGGAATGTTTGATTCGGGATATATTGTACTTCGCCCAACCGATGGTGAAGAAGACAGCGAGATGGCTGAAGTCTATTTTGACATCGCCGAATACAAGTTGCCAACTTTCAAAGTGACGCTGAGCAAATGCAATGAGCCGATAGTCAAAGGCGACACCTTGCACATTCGCGGGCGCGCCATATCATACACAGGCGTGCCGATTGCCAATGCCAAAGTCCGCATTACCGTTTCACAATCTTACTATAACAGGAACAATTCAACAGAAGATGTACTTGTAGCCTACACTCATTCCGATGGACGTTTCGAAGTTCCGTATAAAACAGATGTCAATCAATTTTATTACTATATCTCAGCGGATGTGACGGACGTAAACGGAGAAACCCATTCTGCCAAGATAGATGAATATCTTTCGGACAAGCCATTATATTTGAATTTTTATTATGATTGGAATACTGATTCTCTATCCGGAATTGTACGATGTTCCAGACATTTTAGTAACAGCCAACCCAACTTAACTATTCCCGTCACAGTAGAAGTTTTCAGGCTGCAGGATGCCAGACAGATAAAACCCTGCCTGTATGCAGATGGGCAGCGTCCCACACAGCCACTTTACGACGAACAGACCTACCAACGGTATTTCCCGGAATACTCTATGGATAAAACATCTTCCGAACTTAAATACAGGCCCAATGGTGAAAAGATGTTTTCCGTCACGCGCGCCTTCACACCGGATTCCACGTTGCGGTTCTCCATCAAAGAATGGGCATCAGGTGCCTACCGTATTCGACTCACTGCCGAACGGCCCGACGGGACTATGGACACCTGTTCTAAACAGTTCACCATTTTACCGCAGTCGGAAAAAGACACGTTCGATGTTTCTCCAGTATGGTCACAATGGCTGCAGCCCCGTTGCTATAGCGGTGACAAAATCAAATTCGCCGTAGGCTCCTGCCTTAAGAACGCCACCATTTACGGTTTTCTTTCACAAGGCAAGACCATTATCAAGACTTTCAAGACAGACTCCAAAGACTCCTATCAAACGTTTTCCATAAGGACCAAGCACAATTCGGGCACACTCGGTCTCTATCTCTTCGCAGAGCAAAACGCCCACATTTACGAGATGGATGAGCAAGATGTCGCCTACTTCCGTCTCGCCTCCCGTGTGCATACGATCAAGAATGGCTTACTGCAGTTGAGCCTTATTCATTGGAACAGTTTGTTAGAGCCGGGAAAGAAAGAGTATGGCGAAATTCTCGTCACCAATGCCTATACAGGCGAGCCGGAAAGTGCGGAGACATTAGTTTGGATGATTGACTCCAGCATCTTGGATATCGGTCGTTCTCACAAAATAGACTGGCTGCTGCCGAATGAAGGTTATTGTCGTGAAAAAAAACTCGGTCATTCCTTTTGGAGGAATCATCCCCTCGTACATCAGTCCATCACTAATGATCCTGCCTATACAATCAATTTTCCGATACAATTTCCGGATCTTGTTTCAAAAAAATGGGCGCATATAAATTACTATCTTTATAGCCTATCACCAGCTGTTTTTGATGCCGACAATACAACATCTCAGACAATGATAGTATCCGGTGAGAATATCAAAGCCACTCCCGGGCGCAGCGTAACAGCTGCTTATTCTAACACATCTGATCAAAC
>JAZQOJ010000046.1:0-13818 GCA_045627805.1 Bacteroidales bacterium | reverse complement strand
GAGCACGTTGGTTTTATTGATGGTGGTGATGTTCACCGCCGTGGCGGGCTCGGTGATGGTGACGGATGCCTCCTTCTCACAGCCCTTATTGTCGGTGACGGTCACGGTGTATTCGCCGGCTGAGAGTCCGGAAACGGTGGCCGTCGTGGCGCCGGTGCCCCATTCGTAGTCGTAGTCGGGTGTGCCGCCGGTAACGGTGGCCGTGATGGCGCCGGTCTCCTTGCCGTTGCAGAGCACGTTCGTAGGAGTGAGGGTTATGCTGATGTCGCTGGCCGGCTGCGTCAATGTCGCATTGGCATTTGCCGTACAGCCGTTGTCGTCCGTTACGGTGACCGCGTAAGTACCGGCAGGAACGCTGCTGAGGTCTTCGGATGTCTCGCCATTACTCCACAGGTATGTATAGGCCGGTGTGCCGCCACTCACCGTCAGTTCGATGGCGCCAGTGCTGGCATCGTAACAATCAATATTTGTGGTGGAAGCGACATTAGCCGTCAGTTTGGCTGGGATAGTCACCACAACCGTCTTGGTCGCTTCGTTGCCACAGCCATCGGTTACGGTGACCGTGACGGGGATGTTCTGTACAGAACTGGTTTGAGCATATTCGGCACCAGCCGCAGGCGACTGGCTGGTGAAAGTAACGGTGCTGCAGCCGTCAGAAACGGCCTCTAACGTGACTTCTTCCAAATCCGGAATTTCATACTGACAGTTGCCAGCGGGCGTTGCGTTCAGTGCCACAATCGCGTCAATGGTCGGGGCCGTGTTGTCTTCCGTCCAAATGTAGGTCACAACTTTCTCATCGGCACTTACACCGCAGGCACTGGTGTAAGTGGCGATCCAAGTCTGGCTCTTTGAACAGCCAGATGTGATTACGGCTTCCACTTCAACATCCGCTTCGGCATCATTATCGCACGCATCCATAACCGTGAAGGTCGGAGCGGTGACGGATGTCGTAATACAGGCGCCTTCCGGATTGCTTTGTGAAGCAATCGTGATGACGGGGGTGGTCGTATTTTCTATCGTAATGGTTTCTACGAAAGATGAAACATTACCGCACTCATCGGTGATGGTGTAGGTACGTTCTACTTGGAACGGACAATTAGAGGAAACGGTTTCGTCCTCATAAGAAAGGGTCAAGTCGGCATCCTCCGTGTTGTCGTCAGTGATATTCACCCCGAAGCCGCTTTCCAAAGCCGCAATGGTCGTGTAGGCAGCAGGAACATCGCTGAGTGAACAGCCGGTGATGTTGGTGCTAGCACTGCTTTCGGAAATGGCAGGAGCGGTTTCATCTTGAGTGATGACGACAGCTGTGCTGGTGGCAGTACAGCCACTGGCCTTGTGCGTAACTTTCACGGTATAGCCGCCTGGCTGGGTAACCACTAACGATGCGCTTGTCTTTCCAGAAAGAGCCGCACCATCTTTATACCACTGATAACTGTTTTGTGATGAAAATCCCGTTTGAAGGGTAAGAGTGATGCTGCCATCGCCGCAAAGAACCGTGCTTTCCGGTGCCGCAATGGTCGCATCCGGGTTGCCTTTGATAATCGTATAGGATCCTTCCGACTGGATGGCATCGCAAGTAACAGTCGAATTAGAGAAAGAGGCCTTACGGGTGAAAACGTAAGTGCCGTCCGCTTTTCCACTCATATAGCTTGTCGGATTGAAAGTGGCGCTGTTGCTACTGCTTATTGCGGTAGGTGTGGCCCCATTGACGGAAACAAACCACTGATAGGTAATATTACCCGTTGCGCCAGTTGTGGGAACGGCATTGTCAACAGAACCAATCGTATTGTAAGTGTCACCAGAGCATTTCACTTCGCCCGTAGAGGAGATCGTACCCGCATCAAAGTAAGGACGGGCCTCTACCAGCACACGCTGGCTTTCGCAAGTTACGCCACCCGAAGTCGTAGTCTGCGACACATAGGCCTGTACCCACGCTTCGCCCATCGTGCCGGTACGCAAGGTGGTATCTGCCGTGCCGCCCGTTTCGCTGGCATACCAGCGATAACTACTATTGTTCTCACCCAAAACATAGGGAGAACCCACACAGGCAAACACAGGACTCGGCAAACTTAATGCCGATGGAGCGCTGTTGCTACTAACGGTCACCGTAATGGTTGAAGAATTCACCTCATCGCATTCGCCGTTTTGGACTACAGCTCTGAACTGATAACGTCCCGTGCTCAGTTCAGCGATGTCGGCCTGCGAGATACGCCAGGTGTTGTTCGGAATGGTGGTCCAAGATCCCCAACTTCCACCTGAAGTACTTGAATTATATCTGTATTCCCATTTCTCTACGTGGCCAGTATATTCCGTCAGGGCAAGTTCCGGAATATCGGAACCATTACAGATGGTAATATTGCCCGGCAGGATGCTGCCACCCTCAGAAGCCGCATAAACCGTATGGGTAATGGTTTGCGTCAGACTTTCCGGACAGCCCTCTGCGCCAATGCCATCGGGTGCCGTATAGATAAAGGTATAAGTTCCGGCAGGCGCGTCAGATTGGAGAGTAGCCACACTTCCCGATAAGGAAATATAGGAAGCAATCGTGGATGGAATATCGTATGTTCCACCAGAAACACTCGGAGTGAAGGTAATGGGCGTGCCCGCACAAGTGGGCGATTCCAAACTGCTACTAATGGTCAGCGGAGAACTAACAGTAATAGTAACCGTCATTAATTCAGAATGATAGCATTCAAAACCTTCGTCACTGAGGTACTGCACAGCATAGTAAGTGGTCGTTCCAATCGCATCTGTATTCGGAACAATGTCGTAGTAAGCCGGTATCGTGGGATTAACCAAATCGCTACCCGGATCTTCCTTATAAAAAACAATGTATGGATGGTAGGTAGTAGTCGGCAATGTAAATGCTTCCGAAAGCGGAGCCGCTGTTTCGTTCAAACAATAACCGATGGGAGAAACCGGGGCCGTAGGGTTATCTACATCGGCTGTGCCGACAGAAGTCTTCACATATACACTAGTTTCACAATGACCTATCGCAGGAGGAATAGCAATAATTTTCTTATTTTGAGACGATGGTGGGAAACCCGTGTTGACAGTATATTCTACTGTCTGGTCGGAAGCCAGATAAAAACGAGTGCCTATCGGATAGTATTGCGACACTTGCGTGAACGGAATGGTATCACTGTTTGGGTTGCAGAAAAACAAATCCCGACTTTGGAAACAAGTATTGTCAAAAACATTGGGGTCTGCACTACAGTCACAATGCTCGCGAATATATTCATCGCGTTCAATCACAACACGCAAGTCTTCTGAAATGGAACTTCCCTGACAAACACCACTTTCCTGAAATCCTTGGATGAAAGGATGTTCAAAATATACACCGTTGATGACAGAGGTTCCCGAAAGGGTACCATTGACAATCAACTCTAACAAACAATCTTCCGACTTGGAAGCCAGAACGAAGCAGTTTTCGGTAATGTAACAGTTGAGTTTGAAGGTAGCCCAAGTGGAATCAGGATAGCCAGCAGGCAGGTAGTCGATTCTCCAATGCGCGGTACCATTAACACCTGCACGTGGGTCGAAGTAAAAATCACCCGTTCTGCCGTCTGCATACTCGGCTTCCAAACTGTAAAACTCGATGGTGGCCGGCAGAGGCAATACCACTTCCGCATTGCGGATATCTTCGTCATCGTAATTGCGAACCTTGACAGTAAAAGAAACCGTATCACCCGGATGTGTCACCCAAATATCCAAATCAGGATCGTACTGAGCCGCCGGCGACTCAACCACCGCATCAATGGCTTGCGCATCCGGGATGTAGGCGTCACAACCGAAAACAAAACAGAATGGAACATAGATTTCCTGTTTTGAACCAAAACGGAACGACGTAGTCGTTTGCTCGTTGGCAATGATGCTGTTGTTCGCATTCTCCAAAGGTATCATTAGCAGGTCAACCCCCATATTGTTCACATAGTTCGGGTTGCGCGGCAAACCGCCATTTCGGGTCTCACCATTGAAGAAGTTGTTATAAGTTGTACCTTCGGTGGCGGTACTTGAAACTTGTCCGTCGTGGTTTAAGAAGTAATACTCTCCATCCAGAGCTTTTATTTTGGCATAGTCGCCGTACGAGGCAGCATCGCCTTCTGCAGCCATCATACCCAAGGTCATATTCACGTGGCCCACCTGCACGGACTTGAAACCGCTGATATCAATATCAACCCACGACTCACTGCTATTACCATTGATTTGGGCATAACCGTCAAAAAGCGTAATATCACGCCATTTCATCTTTGAGTTTTCGTAAATAATAACCAAACCCCAGCCACCGCAGTAGCCAACGCCACCGCCTGAGCCCTCGTGGGTACAGATGTCGGCCACATAGTAGTTGCCTTCGCCGTATTCGCGCACTATGTCGGTAACTTCAGCGTAAGCTACATATATATTATTATACTGACCGCTCGGATAGAGAATGTCAGCCGTATTGGCTGTGACTTCCTGATAAGTGCCGTCTTCGTGCTTGAACTTAACGATGTTTTTGGTTAGTGTATAACTATTTCCGTAGGTGACATTAACTTTATCATCAGTGGCATTTAAGGTTTGACTATCCGTTCTTTTAGTCAAACTATTTATGTTTATAGATGTGTTTCCGGTATTGATAACGTATGGCGTTGTTAATGTAGCAGTGGCAGTGTAACGACGAGCCCCTTGAGCACCTTCTCTGGTAGCAGTATTGGTAGAAGATAGAACTTGAGGAGCACCATTACCAACTTGAACTGTAAGCGTAGGGGAATCCGTACTGTTTTGAAATACTGTTCTGTCGCTTGAACCAGTGCCACGGTTTCCGCCTCTAAAGGTGAAAACCACATCGCTACCAGTTCCTGATACATTGGTCGGATGGAACCTATAGGTCGTCACACTGGAAGACATATTCTCAGTTGAAGTTCCCCCCGAAACCTCAGTGATGGTCAGGGTATAGCCATTGACCGTAGAGGGTTCAGCATATGAAATTGTAGCCAAATCTTCATTAGTATTCAATGATGTGCTATTTACCCTTTTTCTAAGAGTATTTATGGCAATAGTTGTATTACCTGTATTGATGACGTATGGTTCTGTGAATTCTGCTTGAGCCCAATAACGGTAAGAACCACTACTACCGTTTCGATCAGCTGTAGTATTGATGGAACTTGATATATCTCGGACAGTACCAGTGCCAACTTGAACTGTAAGCGTAGCGGAACCAGTACTGTTTTGAAATACTGTTCTGTCGCTTGAACTAGTGCCACTGTTTCCTCCTATAAAGGTGAAAATCACATCGCTACCAGTTCCTGATACATTGGTTGGATGGAACCTATAGGTCGTCACATCTTTATTCATGTCAGTCGTACTATTAATAGTTCCTCCACTGATGGTTAATCTATAGCCATTTTCCGTATTAGCACTATTCATTGTCTCTGTATGGATAGTGACAGGCACATCAGTGGTTGTGCCACCAAATGTGTAGGTCATTCCATCCGAAGAAGAGCTGGTACCCTTTCTGCCCGCCCAATACAGTCCGGCGTATATGATGCGCGAACATTCGGGGTTGGCACCGCGCTCTGTGGAGAACAGCAGTTTGGCAGAAGAGGAGTTCACCGTATTGGCGTCGCCGTCAATGTCCACAAATTTCATATTTTGGCTATTATTCTGATCGCCTGCCGTAGGCTCATGATCTTGCAGCGTCAGGTTGCAATTGCCAATCATCTGATAATTGCCCTGGATGTGATAAACCTTGGTTTCGGGCGAGTAAATAGACGTGCGCTGGTTAAACGACTTTACGAGAGTCGCATCACCGTGCGTTGCCTGTGCCCACACCGCGCTGGGAAAGAGCAAGGCCAAAAGCATCAAAAAGGTAAAAGCCGCACCCTTCAGTTGGCGGCTGTTCATCGGGTTCTGTTGTCGGTTTCTTTCCAACATAATATATAAATTTATATTAATTCAAAATAAGGATATTAGTGCCATCAATGAATGCAAAAGCTCGCAAAAGCGGCTTCATTCAAGCATTATCTATCCGCCATAAAAGAAGGACAAGGATGCCGGACCCAATAAAAGTCCCAAAAAAAGGTCAACAGCACCCCGTCCCTCGTATGTTGCTTTTACACAAGCTGAAAGGATGGTGCTGAGACAATTCCACTCCAACCACAAACGGCTGGAAATGCCGAATTACAATCAATCTTACCCGACAGGCGAGCGCACGATACCAGCTCATCGGTCCGACAAGCCAGCACTGATCCCCTCCTGAAGAGATTAACAAAATTCGTCAGTAAGTCCAAAACAATCAGTTGCGAGAAATTTTTCATGTTTCGATTCTACCTTCGAATGCCCAAAGACCCAACGGCATTCTATAAAAACCATACAAAAAACGTGGCCTTTTTTTAACTTACCTGTCCTAGGTTCTCGCATACCTGACCGCAAATAAGAAAAAGTCCACGTAATTACGCGCCCATTTTCACTCTTACTTGCGGTCTTAAAACTTGCGAGATTTTAGGACAAGCTAAAGCTAAAACGTCTTTATTTCAATAAGTTACAGAAATATCTTTATCAAAAATAGTAATAAGAGTACATTAGCATAAATTGAGTGTGCAAAAATACTAAAAAAAAATCTTTTTCACACCACCCCCCATTGTTTTTTTCAACAGCCCGCTGTTGTCAAAAAATCTCGTCTTTCCCATTCCTCCGAATCACCCAATCACCGCATCACCGTTACACCGTTGCAAGCACATCTCGCCCTAAATTTTAGATGAAAGAGAACAATTCCGTAATTTTTATTATTTTTGCATACAAAATCATTCAAACCAAAACATTATGAAATCCATTGACTTAGCTGATTTAAAAGGCAAAAAAGTATTAGTAAGAGTTGACTACAACGTTCCGTTGAACGAGAATCTCGAAGTGACTGACGCCACGCGCATCATCCGCACCATCGACACGGTGAAGAAAATCACGGAGAGCGGCGGCACCGCCATCCTGATGTCGCATCTGGGCCGACCGAAGGGCGAAGCCAGCGACAAGTTCTCGCTGAAAAACATCGTGGCGAAGGCGAGCGAAGTGCTCGGCGCGCCCGTCAGCTTCCTCGGCGACGTGCTCGATCCCGAAACCGACAAGAAGGTGGCAGCCCTGAAGCCCGGCGAAATCGCGCTGCTCGAAAACCTCCGCTTCCACAAGGAAGAGGAAGCCGGCGATGAGAATTTCGCCAAACAGATCGCCCGCCTCGGCGACCTCTACGTCAACGACGCCTTCGGCACCGCCCACCGCGAACACGCCTCCACCGCCACCATCACCCGGTTCTTCCCCGGAAAATGCTATGCCGGCTACCTCCTCTACGAAGAGGCCAGCAACCTCGACCTCGTGCTCAACAACGCCGCACACCCCTTCACCGCCATCATCGGCGGCAGCAAAATCTCCACCAAACTCAACATCATCAAGTTCTTGCTCGAAAAAGTTGACAACCTCATCATCGCCGGCGGAATGAGCTATACCTTCCTCTACGCAATGGGCGTGAAAATCGGCAACTCGCTCCTCGAAGAGGATATGGTGCCCGTAGCCAAGGAAATCATCAAGAAAGCCCACCTCAAGGGCGTTGACATCTTCTTCCCCATCGACAACATCTGCGCCGACCAATACGCCAACGACGCCAACCAGTACGTCACCACCCACAACGACATCCCAGAGGGCTGGGAAGGAATGGACATCGGTCCGCGCACCATCAAGAAGTTCGCCGCCATCATCAAGGATGCCAAAACCATCCTGTGGAACGGTCCCGTCGGCGTTTACGAATTCCCGAACTTTGAAAACGGCACGCAGTCAATCGCGCTGTGCGTAGCGGTGGCCACCCTCTCCGGCGCCTTCTCGCTCATCGGCGGCGGCGACTCCATCGCGGCCATCAACAACTACAAACTCGCCAACCACGTGTCGTACATCAGCACGGGCGGCGGCGCTATGCTCGAATACCTGGAAGGAAAAGAACTTCCCGGCATCAAAGCACTCAACGAAGACAAATAGCTATAGGATATTCACTTCCGGCTCAATGCGCACCCCGGTCAGCGACTCCACTTTCCGCTGCACGCATTGGTAAAACTCACGCACTTGTGCTCCTGTTGCTCCCCCGTAGTTAACAAGCACAAGTGCTTGTTTTGGCCACACACCCACCGCGCCCTCGCGCACACCTTTCATCCCCGACAGGTCGATGAGCTGCCCGGCCGCAAGCTTGCAAAAGCCCGCACCCGCCGGATACGAAACCAGATTCGGGAAACGAGCGAGCAACGCGTCACGAACCTCTTCCTTCACAACAGGATTCTTGAAAAAGCTGCCCGCACAACCCACCTCGCGGATGTCGGGAAGCTTGCTGTTGCGCACCTCGATGACCGTCTGCGCAATGTTTTCCAACGTCGGCGCCACCGACTTGGCCGCCAGCGCATCCGACAACGCCTTGTATGTGAGATTGTAACGCTCCACTTTCGACAAACGGAAGCAGACCGAAGTGATGATGGCATCGTTTTTCCATTCATTTTTGAAAATGGAATTCCGATAGCCGAAACCACACTGCGCATTAGTGAGCGCAAACGGTTGCGCACTGGAAATGCGCCAGCCCTTCACTTCGCTGATCACATCCTTCACCTCAGCACCATACGCGCCGATATTTTGCACCGGACAACTTCCCACCAATCCCGGAATGCCCACCAGATTTTCCACGCCATACCAACGCTGCGCCACGCAATAGTTCACGAAATCCTCCCACTTCTCCCCTGCCTCAACCTCTACGCAGACAAATTCGTCGGTTTCCTCCCTCACGGTCATTCCTTTCGTGCCCAAATGCACCACCACACCGTCGAAATGCCGCGTGAAAAGCACATTGCTGCCCCCGCCCAAAACAAAATGCGGGCGCGCAGCCAAGCGGGGAAGAATACCCGCAACATCTTCACTGTTTAATATATATATGTAATCCTCGCACGAAGCGGGAACTCCAAATGTGGTGTAGGAAGTCAGGTCTTTCATCTTTTCTATGATTGATTCGCAACATCAAACTGCTGCGCTGCAAAATTACACAAAATTTATCACCTACTCAATCCCTTTCCGTCTTGCTGATAGAAGATCTTCCGACAAGGAGGATTGTGGGACGTGGAAACGGTTAAACGGTTATGCGGTTAAATGGTGGAATAGATGAATGCCGCCTTCGGCGTGATATAGGAAATGCGCAGGAAATTTCAAGGAAATGATCAGGAAAATTTTCTTTTTCTTGCTGTTTGAGGGAAACTGCCGTACAGCTATGCTGTAGGTTTTCTGGAAAATATGTTTCGGGCATCCAATCATTGTTTTCCTCAATGAAGTTGTGGCGCCGCGTGCCGTCATCCGGCATTTCGGAGAGATGCGACTAAGGGGTGTCACACCTCTCCGAGGTGCCTTTCCCCAGTGCTGCTCTCATCCCCAGAACGCGCTACGCTTATCTGGGGGTATAGGAATGATCCCGAAAAAAATCGTATCTTTGCACGTTCATTTTCATTTCTATAAAAGAGATTCAAATAATGCGCAAACTATTCATTTTAAGTTTATTAATTCTGTTTTGTGCAATATCGCTTGCGCAACGGCAAACGATTAAACTGTGGAAAATTCATCACAAAAAATATTATACCACACTTTACTGCTATCCTGCGCCCGACTCCATTAACACGGGCATATCTGTAATTATTTGTCCGGGAGGAAGTTACCGACACCTAATGGGAATCAAGACAGAAGGTTTTGAGGTGGCGGAGTGGCTCAACTCGCAGGGAATCAACGCGTATGTGCTGCGTTACCGCGTAGGAAAATACGGCTATCATCATCCTGCAATGATTGAGGATTTCCAACTCGCCATCCGGTTTCTAAGGGAAAATGCTGAAAAATGGCACTTGGACGCACACAAAATCGGTGCGATGGGCTTCTCTGCCGGCGGCCATCTCGTTACAATGGCGGGAGTTTTCGCCGATCAGGACTTTCTGAAACCGTACGGTCTTTTTGCTGTCCACAGCAGCCGCCCCGACTTCGTAGTGCCTGTCTATCCCGTTGTGTCAATGCAAGATAGCATCGCCCATCAGCGGTCACGCAAAAACCTGCTCACCACTCATTACACCCAAGCGCAGCAGAACCAGTTTTCAATGGAACTCCAGATTCCCGACAATATGCCTCCCACCTTCCTCGTTACCGCCATTGATGACCCCGTGGTAATGTACCAGAATTCCGTAAATCTGGATAAAGCACTAACAGACAAGAAGATTCCGCACGTTTTCAAGCTATACAAAACGGGCGGGCACGGCTACGGAATGAGCGAGAAAATCGCCCCCGAAGCGGGACAATGGAAGTACGATTTCGTGAAGTGGCTGAAAGAAATCGGGATGCTGAGTCGGTTAAAATCGGTTAAAATCGGTTAAAATCGGTTAAACGGTTAAAGTCGGTTAAACGGTTAAAGTCGGTTAAACGGTTAAAATCGGTTAAAATCGGTTAAAGTCGGTTAAAGTCGGTTAAACGAAATCAACAGTTCAACACCTCAACACCTCAACACCTCAACAGTTCAAACCTCACCTTTCCACTTCAAACGACACCGCTTGGCCGCCGCCGGGTGCCATCCGGATTTCCAAAATGTCATTCCTCTTTACAATCCGCTTTTCAATGACGAAGGCCGCCGGATTGGTTTGCCAGTGTGCGTCGGGCGCGTCGGCATAGATGGTGGCCACGAACTTCTTGCCACGAGGCAGAAAATCCAGCGGCACATTCACGGAGTGTGGCAGCTCGTTGGTGCTGGCACCGAGGAAAAATCGGTCGCCCGCGCGCCGCACAATCACCACATACTCACCGATTTCGCCTTGCAACGCCCGGCTCCAGTCGCAGTCGGGATTGAAATCGCGGAAAAACTGAAAGCACGGATGTCCCTCGTAATTTTCAATAAGGTCGGAAGCCATCTGCAAGGGAGAATAGAGAATCACCCAGTTGGCCAGTTGCTTGCAAAGGGTAGTGTGAACGCGGCTGTTGCCTTTGTCGTTGTCGTTCCACTTCTGGTGCGTGGGCAGATTCCGGGTATTGTCAAAAAGAATGTCGAAAGTGCCCGGCGTGTAGTCGAGCGGTCCGGCGAGCATTCTTGTGAAGGGCAGGATTTCGTGGTGTGCGGGCGGGTTTCCTTCGCTCCAGGCGTTCCACTCCATCCCGCGCACGCCCTCACGCGTCATCATATTCGGGTAGGTACGCCGCAAGCCCGTCGGCTTGATGGGCTCGTGAACATCGAGCGTGATGTGGTGCGCCGCCGCCGTTTCCACCACTTTCTGGTAGTGCAGCACGTTGAATTGACCGTGGTGCGAGTGTCCGTCGGGCAGCCCGCCGGCGTAACCCGTTTTCACACAATTAATTCCGTAATCTTCCAGCCACTGGTAAGTGCGGTCGAGCTGGCGTTCATAGTTGTAAATGTTGCCGCCCGTTTCGTGGTGACTGATGATGGCGACTCCCTTGCTTTTGGCGTAGCGCACGATGGAGTCCATATCGAAATCGGCGTAAGGTTGGGTGAAATCGAAGTTCTGACGGCCGCCCCACGTTTCCCAGCCCTCGTTCCAGCCCTCGAAAAGCACCGCATCAATGTTGTTGTTGGCGGCGAAATCGATGTAGCGGATGGCGTTCGCGGTGGTGGCGCCGTGCCGCTCGTCCATCGTCCACGACTGGATGCCGAGGTGCATTCCCCACCACACGCCGATGTACTTCATCGGGCGGATCCAGCTAAGGTCGCCCTCGATTTTGCACGGCTCATTGAGGTTGAGGATGAGGTTGGAGTTGATGAGGTCAACGGCCTGGCGGCCAATCTGCACGGTGCGCCACGGCGTTTTGAAAATGTGTCCGTAAATGTTGCTGGTGTCACGCGTGAGGCGGGCTTTTACGCCGTCGGGCCAGGAGGCGAGTTGGGCGCGGAAGCGGAGCGAGTCGGTGCGAAGGAGCGTCATCTCCGGGAAGTTGACGAGCGCGGCTTCGTGAATGCTGCCGTAAACGCCCGCCGACGTGCGGAAGGTCATCGGCGTGTTGGCATTGTTGAGCGCCGACAGCGGCTGTTCCCTGTAAAGATACTCGTATGAATCGAAGTTCGCCGGAATCGACCACGACGTGCCATCATTAGCCAAATTAAATTCTGTTAACTCGTTGGTAATGAATAATGTATCGTTTTCTTTACCCTCAAGATGAATTTCGTATTGAAAGGCAAAACCATCATTAAAAACCCGGAAATTAACCCGAAGAACGATGGGACCGAGACGGTCTGACTTCGTTTGTTTCATCAAACCGCAAGACAGGCGGTTGCATTGCGATTCAATGGTTTTGTTTTCGCCCCACGGTTGCTGCCAAACATAAGGTTTGCGCTTTTTACACGCTTTTCCTCTTTCCAGTGCCCAAAAATCATCTTTGAGATTGAGCTCGCCCTTCGTTTCAAAGCCCAATCTTGACTTTTTGATAAATGGCTGATTATCAACTGTTACAGAATAATACGGCACGCCGTCGGCCACGCTAATGGAAACGGTAATGCGTCCGTCGGGCGAGGAAACGCTGTTAAAGTTGATGTTATTGTGGCGCTGCGCAAAGGAGAGTGCGGGCAGCAGGAAGAAAAGGATGGTGATGGTGAAGCGGGACATATTCAGGAATGCGGTTTATCGGTTAAAACAGATTTGTTAAGGGGGCAGCGTCACTTCGCACGGGCGTGATGCGTACTTTTTTGAATCGGGTTTCAAGCATTTTACGATTGGAGCCGCCATAGCCGACTGCAAAATTGATTTGATTTTCAGGCACTTCCACTTCAAACTCATCGTTGGAAGTTTGTTCGGCAAGGGCGAGCAGTTTTCGTCGCCATCGCTCGGTGAGCACCAACTCTTTGAATGAGATGTGGAAAGGGCCGGCCAGCAGCTGGCTTCCGTCGCGCAGCCCCTCCGACGGATGAAGTCCCACGCGGAGCACGGTCACGCCGGCCGCCTCCAGGATGTCGAGGGCTGCCAGACTCCAATCGATGGCCTCTTCCAGTGAAAGCGGCTGGTAGTCACCCTGTTGGAAAAGGCGTGCGAGCGGAGTGTCGCGCACCACGAGTGTGGGGTAAATCCGCGAAAAGTCGGCGCCCAACGCTGCGATGCGGCGGGCGGTGGCCATCGTGCGCTCTTTCGTGTCGTGCGGCAATCCCACCATCATCTGAAGTCCCAGCCGGAAGCCGTAATGGCGAATCAGTCGGGCCGCTGTTTCAACGCAGGCGGCATTGTGTCCGCGGCCGGAGTGGCGCAGTACCTCATCGTTGAGCGACTGCGCACCCAACTCCACGATACCCACACCGTGCGCCTTCAGATTGTCGAGAATTTCCTCCGTGATGAAGTCGGGGCGGGTGGAGAGCTGTATTTCGCTTACACTGCCGTTGCGGAGGTAGGGCTGCACCACATCAAGATAATGGTTCTGCTCTGCGATGCTCATTCCTGTGAAGGTTCCTCCGAAAAAGGCAACCCGCTTGACAGCATCCGCAGGAAAAGTTTTTAAATAACTCTGTATCAACTCATCAACCTCATCCTGCGCCATTGGTTCCAGTTGGTCGGTAATGTGAAACTGATTGCAATAAACGCACCTGAAAGGGCAGGCCTTCTCAGGAATGAAAATAGGGATGACGTAGTGCGATTTCATAACGTGCAAAGATACGATTTTTTTGGTTTCGGCAAGAGAATTCTCTGCCAGACAGTGGAAAGCAACGACTTCGATATGGACTTCAGCGCTTTCGCTCCTGGTATGTACCTGATGCGCATTGGCAATGCCAATCAATTCTCACAAATCAAATTGGTGAAAGAATAACAC